>DASZZL010000159.1:0-83583 GCA_035545035.1 Pyrinomonadaceae bacterium | reverse complement strand
ACACGACATTCATCGCGCCAACGGCATCAAGAATTTTCTGGGCATCTGTATCAACGGCGTTGCGGTCTTCAGTTTTTCGATCGCCCACATGGTTTCATGGCCAAGAGCTTTGCCGATGGCGGTGGCGGCGACCATCGGCGGTTACGTTGGCGCCCGCACCGCGCGACGCGTCGGCCGCAGGTTCATCCGCCGCGCGATCGTTGCAATCGGATTTGCGATCACGATCGTGATGCTCTGGCGGATGAGGTGACGCAATCCGCAGATTACTCAGATTACTCAGATTCTTAGGAAAAACCGACCTTGTTTATTAGGCCAATCACTTTCGATCTCCTATTGTAATCTGTGCAATCTGCGTAATCTGCGGATCAAGTCGTCATTGTCGAAACGAATGAAGAAGCTTCCGCGCGAATTCTATACCCGCTCAGACGTCATCGAAGTCGCACGCGATCTGCTCGGAAAGAAATTGGTCGTTCCGAGTAAGAACGGTTCGCGCGTCGCGGGCCTCATCGTCGAAACCGAAAGCTATCGCGGGCCGGAAGACCGCGCCTCGCACGCTTACAACGGCCGGCGCACGCAACGCACGGAAACAATGTACGGCGTCGGCGGCACGGCATACGTCTATTTCGTTTATGGCATGTACAACCAGTTCAATGTCGTCACGAATGTCGAAGACGTTCCGCATGCGGTGCTGGTGCGCGCGGTCGAGCCGATCGAAGGATTGGACATCATTCGCCGCCGCCGGCGCGGACGACCTGAATATGAATTGACCAGCGGGCCGGGTCGTTTGTGCCTGGCGCTGGGAATCGATCGCGGATTGGATAAAGCCGATCTGTTGGGCGATCGAGTCTGGATCGAAGAAGGCGTTTCAATCTCTCCACGCCAGATCGAGCGCGGGCCACGGATTGGAATTGATTATGCGGAAGAGTGGATTGCGAAGCCGTGGCGGTTCTGGATTCGGGATAATCCTTTTGTTAGCCGGTCAGGCAAGAAGAGAACGATCGCGTGATCTTCACAGTGAGCGTTCGTAAGCGTTCTTCTCCACAGAGACACGGAGGGTTCACAGAGGTTCACAGAGAAGAACTCTGTGGTACTCCGTGGATCTCCGTGCCTCTGTGGTGAATTCTTTCCGTTAAGAAGCATGATAGGCTAGCTCGCAGCCAGTTTCTTCCACACGCTGGCTTCAGATCCCGATCGAATAAGATCAAGCACCTGATTGTAGGCAAGCGCGTAAAGTGCCCGCATCTCCTGCTGCGAACCGGGCCGTTCCAATCTCTTCTCGATTTCATCCGGCGACAGCTTCGTTTTCGTCGCGTAGCGAGCGAGCATCGGACCCTCACGCGCCAAGTAGATCGCGAAGCCTTCACCCAGCCAGCGCGGCGCGCGGTTGTGACTGACGGCATCAATCAACACGTGCGCTAGTTCGTGTCGCAGCGTAGTCGTGAGCGATCCGCGACGCTTCAGGACGCCGACTGGTTGCAGCTCGATGCGATTTGCTTTCGTAGCTGCTGCGGCCCACCATGGTTGGCCGGTGCGCACAGTAAAATCTCCCGTGCTCGCGTTGATGCGGATTTCGAGCGGCGGAACATCAGTCGAAAGCGAGGCAGCGGATGCCCGGTGCAGGAAATCGGAGCGCGCGGATTCCAAAGTGTTCAAGACAAGATCCGCGTCACGGCGATCGACGTCGGCAGGATAGGTCACGCGGAAGTGTTCGCTGGATAAGACCGAGACACGGGGACGCGGCGACGCGGGGACGCGGGGATCGGCGGACGCGGCGACACGGGGACGCGGCGACGCGGGGACACGGGGATTCCTTTGCGCGCCCATGAATAAATCAGCCTCCCATGTCCGGGCTCCGACATGACGTTCTTCGCGAATGAATTTCAAGCTCACCGCGTCTCCGCGTCCCCGCGTCTCCGCGTCTCTTCGAAGCTGTGTACCCGGAAAATACTTCTCCAGAATCCGTTGATAATTTGATCCACGCGCGGCCATCACGTGGGCGCCTTCCTGACAAAGGCCGAGACCGTGGCCAAAACCGCTGCCGCGAAAGATAAAGTTCGGTCCGGCGCGAGCAACTTCAAAGCGCGAACTCTTCAAAACGTTCCATCCCAGCACGCGCCCGACGATGATCTTGAAGTCCCAGCCGCGAACTTGTTTGCGATGCTCGCCTTCCAGCGTAATGAACTCTGCACGGCCAGTTTCATCGCGCTTGCTAATTATTATTTGATCCAATCTCGCGCCGACATTAGTGCGCGCGTCGCTCTGCAGCGCGCGCTGCAAGTCCGCGCGCGCGATCACGTCCGTCCACGTAGCGTGCGGGCCGGCAAGGCAGTACTCATCGCGCACGCCGGCCAAATACTGAGATGGCTTTGTGCCCCAGAGCGCCGCGATGTTCGCAGTCTCGCCGCCGCACGACGCGCCGAAGTAAGACTCGACCAGCTGGCCGCGACCGTCGAGCAACACCTGACCGTCCGTTGCTCGAACGGCAGCGAGAAGCGAGCCCTCCCTAACGGTCGGGCTAGTGCCCCGATCACGTGCAGGAATGAAGCGCTGGCAATGCGTCGTCGTGCAAAAGTCGTAGCCATCTTTCGCGTGCCGACCGAGGTTCTTCAGAGCAAAGGTGCGAATCGCGATCGCCAGAGCTTTCAGAGCTTCTGGTTCCGATTCCATGCTGCCTTCAGCGCGCATCACGCCGAGCACGTAATCTTCCAGAGCCAGTTCCTGCGTGACGTTTTCGGTGACCAAATGAACTCTGATCGCGGATTGCGAGTTGCGGATTGAGGATTTGGACTCTGCGCTTCCTCTGCGTTCCTCTGCATCTCTGCGGTGAACGCTGTTCGTTTCGTTGGCATAAGCTTCAAAGATCGACTTTGAGACCGCTGCTGCTTCGGAGCCATGCGAACGCGGGAGAAAGATCAGTACTGCCAGATCGACCTCAGCTGGCGCCGGTTCTGATTCCCGGGAAACAGGACCGCGAGCCGGACTCGCGAAGCCCACGAACCACCCATTCGTGCGAAAGCCTTTCGCAGGAAGTGAAGTGCCCGTTTTGCCAATAATGGAAAGCGAAACTGAATCCAGGTGAGCGCTCTTCGCCGTTCCGTAACGAATCGCGCCCAGCATGCCTTCCGTGATAATCGCGCGATGCTGCGGAGCGATGTCGACCCGACCGCGCTCGGCGGGATCAAAACCGTTCGCGTTGGCCACGCGCGGCTCGAGCAAGCGTCCGCCGTTAACCAGCGCGGCGTAAGCGGCGAGCAACTGAATCGGCGTCACGGTAAAGTGATCGCTTTCACCGATGGCTTCGCGCGCGTTGCAGTCGGCCTGCCCTTTCGCCGCTGAGCGAATCCTGGCATTGTTTCCCGCTTCGCATGGCAGCAGCGTTCCTCGCTCGTCGCTTAAGGCAGTCGGCTGACCAAAGCCGAACGTTCGCAGCGTGTCGATCAACTTGTCGCGGCCCAGACGCTCGCCGAGCGTGCCGAAATAGTAGTTGCACGAATAAGCAATCGCCTGCGATGGACTAAACGGCGGGAGCTTGTTGTCGTGCACGCACGCGACGGAAAAGCTGAGCCCGATGAATCGTCCGGGGCACACCGTCCGCGAATTAGTGTCAATCAACCCGGAGCGCAAAGCCGCCAAAGCGGTGAAAGGCTTCATCGTCGAGCCAGGCATGACCGCTTCCGTAAAAGCGATTTTGGGATTTACCACCGCGCGCACGCGCCCGGTTTGCGGATCCATCACGATGATCGCGCCTTCGCGCTGGCCGAGTGCCGCGGTCGCAGCCTGCTGTAGCGCGGCGTCGACATAGTCGTCGACTCTGTTAGTCTTAGTTGTCAGAATTGCGTTCGGCGTTGAGCCTGACAACGAAACAAAAGCCGCAGACAGCATTACCAATGCACGCCAGCCTGGTGACTTTGGAAGGTGTAGGCTCATGAGCTTTGAGGGGCTGTGGTCACCGCGCTTACGTCCGGGGCTGCATTCTGCCGCGCGTCCGGCACTCTCATCGCGTTCTTCGCTAACGCGCCAACAGTCACAATCCAACCGAACAGCGTGAATGCAAAGACGAGCACGAGCCGGAGAACGAAAACTGCGAACTCGGCCGTGTTACCTTTGATCGTGATTGGAACGAACAGCAGCGCGTAAGGAATTGCGACAAAGATGATCAAGCCAAGCGCGTAGATCAAGACTGAATCCGACGAAAATGCACGAGCGAACACGCGGCCGATTCGTTTGAGAATCGCCTTCGCGCCGCCGACGAACAGCGTCTTTAGATCGTGACGGGCAACTTCGATCCACAGATGAATCGTAGCCAGCGGGAGCGCGATCCCAAACAACAGAAATCGCTTCGTGGCAAAGAGCAAAGTTGGCCAATGAACCGGTTGCGGCTTAGGTGGCGCGGGCGGGAACGCGATCGCCGGCTTCGGTGCGGGAAAGTGCAACTGCCACTTGTTCAGCAGCAGCCAAAGCAAGTAACCGACGATGAGAATTGGAATCGTCACAACAAAGAGCTTGCAAGCATCAATCAGAATCGCACGCCAGCGAAACCTTTGATCGCGGGCGTGGTCTACAATCGCGGCCTGGAAAATGAAGAACTCCGCGGGGATTACCACGAAACAGACAAACGTGATGATGACCTGCCAGACAGTCGCCTCACGCGTCGCGCTGAACCAGTAGAGCGTCGCGAGCAGCAGCGCGTAGAGGGCGGCGAAGATGGCCAATGACCTGGCGTTTGTCAGTAGTGCTCGTGTCGTTTCAAGGAAGTTTCTTAAGGTAGTCATAGTCATTCTTTCCCAGGCGCTGCCGCCTGAGCTAACTCGTAGCCCAAAATCTTTCTGTGAATTCCGTTTTTCAGGACGGCAACGTTGAAGTTGATTTGCAAGCCGACGCGCCATCCGCCAAGTTTCAAGTAAGTTAGCAATTGCGCGTCATGGACGGGAGCGAGTGCTTCCACGGACTTAACTTCGACAACAACACGGCCTGCAACAAGCAAATCGAGTCGATAGCCACATTCCAGGCGAATACCTTTATATTCCAGGGGCAACGGTTTCTCGCGTTCAAAGGGAATCCCACGCAAGATGAGTTCACGGCCAAGGCATTCTAAGTAAGCAGATTCGAGCAGACCTGGTCCTAGTTGGCGATGGACTTCAATTGCAGCGCCAATGATCGCTCGGGTGATTTCATTAATGTCTCGCCCCATGATCTTCTAATAGCAGATTGACAGTCACTGGGTAACGGGCAGGTCAGCCAACCCCTTTTCCACCACAGAGGCACAGAGATCACACAGAGTTTCACAGAGGCAAACTCTGTGGTTCTCCGTGAGATCTCTGTGCCTCTGTGGTGAACGCTCTTTCAAAACCAAGCCTTTCACTTCTTGTCCAAGATCCTCAACCGATCATTGCTCGTGTTTGCCTGCACGGTTGGTTGGTACATCAGCTCGGCCCGCGCGGGCGCGACGCGAAATTCGCCGGGCACCTCGACGCGCATCGCGTATTGAAACGTCGCCTTGCCGTCGAAGTAATTCTTGAAAATCACCGTGCGGTTGTCGCGAAATTCGCGGTTGCTGTACCAGTCGGTCCACTGTCCGGTTGAGTAGTTTAAGTAGATACCACTCACTTGCGCGACCTGTTCGGCGCCCGCCGGAATCGGATCTTCGATCATCAGGTATTGCGCGCGAGTGCCTTCCAGCTTCAGCCGCACGACAATCAAATCGCCGGAGCGCAGCTCGCCGGTTAACGGTTCGACGTGCCAGCTCGGCTTGCCGCCTTCGTTCTCAACCACGCGCAGGCGCAGATACTCGCGCGTGATTTTCAGAGTCGGCGATGATTGCGCGGCCACGTTGTCTTCGGCGGTGAAGTATTCGACCGCGGTCGAGACATACAGTGCGCCGCGGCCGTGCTTCACGATGCGAATCTGATTTGTATCGCCGACATCGCCGCCCTTCTTCGTGATGACCAAAGCCTGCGCGTTCGTCGCATCGCTCGCGCCGACGTGTTGCGAAGCGACCTGCGCGCCGTTCAAGTAAACTTCGAAGGTGTAATCCGGCGTGAGTTCGTGGCTGACTTTCAAATAATCGGTCAAGCCATAGATCGCGAACGCAGTTTCCTTGGTCGAGAGCCAGTAGTAACCGTTGTTGCGGTTCTTAACCAGCCAGCGCGCAACTTTTGGCAGCAAGCTGCTGTTCGGGTTGATTTGCGACAAGGCCTTCAATGAAAGCGCCGTCGCTTCGTTGTCCAGGTAAACGTCGCGGCCATAGTCGTTGACGCGCGCGGTCTGCCAGTGCGCTTCGAATTCATCTTTTTGCGCCGCGCCCTCGATAGTGTTGGCAATTTCTTTCGCCCGACCGTCCTTCCGTTGCTGCAACGACAGCGCGAGCAAAGCACGGCCATAGGGCCCGAGACTTCCGCGCTTGCTGTAAAGCTCTTCGAGGTAATGGCCATCGCTGTCGCCGCTTTCGGTCAGCGCATAAATCATGTAAGCGCGCGTTTCATCATCGATGGGATTGCCGTCATCGCGCTTGCCCGCATTGAGCAGGGCCGAGAGTTTCTCGCGGCCACGATCGCGGCGCGAAGCATCGATCTGATATCCGGCGCCGGCGGCCATCGTCAGTCCATCGACCACGTAAGCCGTCATGAACGGATCGCTCTTGTCGTCTTTCCACCAGCCCCAGCCGCCATCGTCATGTTGATAGGCGTAGAGCCGATCCATTCCGCGCTGAACTTTCTTGTCGAGATCGTTCGACGCGCGAATCTTCGCGGTCGGCACGTCCTTCAACGCCTGCGCGACAACGATGTTCGGCAGAAAGCTCGACATCGTTTGTTCGGTGCAGCCGTAGGGGAAGCTCGTTAAATAATCAAGCGCGCCGAATAACGTGGCCGCGATCGAAGGCGACGCTTCGATGCGCAGGTTTCGCGCCTGAATGTCCGGGTTCTTCGGCAGATCGAGCGAGAAGCTTTGATCCGCGTCGTTCTGCGTTAACGTCGTCGCGTTCCCCACGGTCTGCTTCAAACCATGCGGCACGATTTCCATCGACATCTCGACCGCGTCGGATTCCGTGTCGGTCAAAGCCTTCGCCAGCAACGTCAGCTTGCCTACCTGATTGGCCTGCACGCGCCAATCGACGCGATGCTCGCCGTTCTGCTTAATCGTGACGGTCTCACTGGGAGAATCGAGCAACTGCGCGCCGTTCAGGTCGAGCGAAATCTTTGTCGATTTGTCGCTCTTCAAAAAGTTGTGCACAACGCCGGAGATCGTCACCGTGTCGCCTTCGGTCAGAAAGCGCGGCATCTCCAGTCGCATGATCACGTCTTTACGAGCAATGGTTTTTTGTACTGCCGCACCGACGCGCGTGTCGGCCGTGACCGCGCGCGCAGTGGCGCGCCAGGTCGTCAGGTTGTCGGGCAGTTTGAAACTGACCGTCGCTTTGCCGTCGCCGCCGGTGACGACGTCGGGCTGCCAGAACGCCGTGTCCTTGAACTCGCGGCGAATTGTCGGCTCGGCGTACGAACTTTCGTTCTTGAAATCCGCCAGCTGATATGCGGACTTGTTTTTTGCCAGGTCCGCGGGCTTCTCGCCGGCGTATCCGGTGAACGTGTAATGAATCGCGAGACTCGTCCGCACTTCGTCAAAGCGCTTGCCGTAAAACTCGCGTTTGATGTTGCCGGCAGTCTCCGGCTGGATGCTGTAGATCGCTTCGTCAACAATTCCCAGACTGATTTCAGTATTCGCGGCGGGCGAACCGTCTTCGTTGCGCGCGAGGATTGTGTATGACGCGACGTCGCGCGGCTTGAATTCTTTTTTGTTGGGAACGATGTCGAGCTTCAGCATCTTGTCGCGCGCGGGCACGGCGATAAGCTGGCTCTGGTTGTACATGTCGCTGTCTTTGACGAACGACACGTCGAGATACACGTTCGGTTCGTAGCGGCGATCGATGGGCACATCGATGACGATGCTGCGTCCCGGCGCATCGATTTGCCGCACGGTGATGACGTTCGAGAGTTCGGTCGTCACCAGCAAGTGCGCTTTGTCTGCCGGGAGCATCGCCAGCACGTGCGCGGTCTCGCCGGGCTTGTAAGACTTCTTGTCAGGAACTAGCTTGATCGACTTTTCGTCAAAGTCGCGATATTCGAAATCGGACCATTCGCCCTTCTTATCCGGCGCCCAGAACGAGCCGCCCCGATTCACGATTTCTTTTCCGTTTTCGTTGACGATGGCCTTGACGTAGATGCTGCCGGGCGAGGGAACCGTGAAGTCGTACGCGGCGTTGCCCTGGCTGTCCGTGTTCACATCCGCCGAAAGCAGCTCGCGTTCATGCAGCTTGTAGTCGTAGGTTTTGTATTTGTAGCCGTTGTACTCTTCGTCCTTCTCGATCTTCTCCCACTTCTGTTCGATGAACTTCAGCGTGACCTTTTGGGAAACGGGATGACCGGAATAGTCGGCGGTCTTCACGCGCACTTTCGCCGCGTCGCCCTGATAGTAGAGATAACGTTCCGGATAGGCGTCCGCGACGATCTTGCCGCGCGTGCCGATGAAACTTGCCGCCCCCCGCATCTCGCGGCGTGAAGCGTCGGTGACCTGAGCTTCCAGCCGATACGAATAATCCCATTCATCTTTTTCTTCGGTCCGCGGCACTTCGAAATCTATTGTTGTCTCTCCGCGCGAATTAAGACTCGCATCGCCTTCGGTGACCATGTCGTTGCCGTAGTAGCCGGAGGTGTTTTCATCGCCGCCTTCGTTTTCCGGACCCGCGGCATCGTCGAATTCATCCGTCGAATCGTTGCCCCACCACCAGTGGTAATAGCGCGAGCGATAGACGTAGTAATGCACGTCGGCGTTCGTCACCGGGGCGCCGAAAAAGTAATTCGCGCTGACGGTGAACTTCACTTTTTCGCCGACGGCGGCGAAGTCTTTCGGGCCCTTAACGCTTACTTTGAACTCCGGCTTCTTGTATTCCTGAACTTCAAAGTAGCCGCTCGCTTTCGCTTCGCCGATCGCGGCCGTGATGTTATAGCTGCCGAGCGGCGCTTCGTCGGCGATGTCGAGGTCGCCGCTGAAACTGCCGCGCGTTGAGAGCGGCAGCTCCTTCTCGAAAACTTTGCCGTTGTTTGGATCTTCGATCGTGACGTTCACGGTCTTGCTGTCAATCAGTTCGTAGCCGTTGCGTCCCCAGTGTCGCAGAATGCCTTTGAAGAAAACCTTTTGCGCCGGCCGGTAGATGGGACGATCGGTGTAGATGTAACTGGTCAGATCGTTGCTGGAGAGAACGTCGTCTTCGCCGCCTTCACCGCTGAAATAAAACGACTCGACGTCGGAAATGACGAAGTTGTCGCGCTCATGCGCCATGATCAGATAAGCGTTCTTTGTCGTGGCTTCTGGGTCAACGTCTTCCGGCGCCTGATCGGATGATTGCGGAGGTTTGATTTCAGCTTTGAAGATGCCGGTCTTGTCGGTCGTGCCGTTGGCCAGCGTTTGCCTGGCACGCGCGACTTCGACGTTCACGCCTTCGTGCGGCGCGCCGGATTTGCGATCGACGACATAAACCACGACCTGGCCGCCCTTGGTCGTCTTTTGCACCATCGTCAGGTTCGTGACGATCGCAATCGAATAGGCGCGCATTCCGCCGTTGACCGCTTCGATCAGATAGACGCCCGGATCCTGCTTGCCGAGCGAGATCATGCGGCTGTCGTAATCGTGATCCAACGCCGGTAGTTTCTCGCGCCAGTCTTTGACTTTCTGATCGGGATTCAGCAAAGGCACGCGGGCGTAGTCGGCGACATTCAAAGGCGTGCGCGTGGGTTCTTCTTCCTTGCGAAACTTCTGATTGAAAGTCTCGCGATGCTCTTTCAGCAGGTGCGTGCGCACGTAATCCTTGACCGCCGAGAAGAGGGAAATCTTCAGCGAATGCGCGCGCTCAAGCACCGAAACCCGACGGCCATAACCCTGCGAAGCCGCTTCTTTTTCTTTCTCGCCCATCTGGTGCGGGTCGTCGAGCTGCTTGAAGAACTTCGACGGATCCTTGACGCGATAGACGCGGAAATCCAGGTACTCGACATTCTGATAGCTGGCCCATAGCCGCGCCGTTTCGTTCGGCGAGTAGGTGCGATTGGTCGTCAGCGAGAAATATGGCTTGGTGCTGACAACGGTCGGCTGATCCGGCGGCGCCGGTTGCGCAGCTTGCCGCGCGGCGCGCGAACGAATCACGTTGAAGCCAAAGACGGACGCGGCGACGGCGAGATAGATAGCCGCGGTCGGTAAAATCCGTCGCAGGCGTTGATTTATTTCAGACATCGATATCCTCCAGAGAGGCGCTCAACGAAAAACATCACCACAGACACGGAGATCGCACAAAGGGCCACAGAGTTCTTCTCAGTGAATCTCTGTGTAACCTCTGTGTCTCTGTGGTGAAGGTTCATTACCAGCCCTCAAACTGAATTTGAATCACTCAACAATCTTCAATCGGTAGAACCCGAGAAAATTGCGATTGCTCTCAACCGGTCGCCAGCGCGGATCGGGATGATGATCGAGCACGGAAAGCTCGACCTTCTTCACCGTTCCCTGATCTATCGGCGATGAGCCGGTGTGATAGACGACCCAATCCTGCGCGCCGTTCGGCGCGACGCGTGGCCCGCCCAGAAAAATCATCACGTGATAAGGAAATTTTTGGACCCAGGGTTGATAGAAGAAGATTAGGTCGCCTGCTTCGGCTTCGCGACGGTCGCGGCTGACGAAAGCCGTATTGAAATTCTTCAGCGCGCGGCCATCGGCAAACTCTGAAGACCTGCCGTCGCGCAAATCGCTTTCATGAAACGATCCAAAGTCAGTGCGAAAGATCTTTTCGCCGAGCGGGTTGTGATCCAAATCGAAACCGGCAACATCCGGCGCGACCGTCTGGTAACCCTGGCCCATCTTTTGAAACCAGGGGCGGTCGTGACGACGCAGCGCTTCGCGGATCGCAAAACGGACCAGCCCGGCACAATCGCGCTGATCGACATTCCACTGATCGCTCAATTGATAGAACTGCATCTCGGCGATCGCGGTGAACCAGCGGCGAAAACTCTCGCGATCCTGAAACGTGCGTAACTCGGCCACGTCCGGGATGCCGTCGTTGTCCGCGTCAACCAAGGTCGATGCGGCTGGCCGTACCACACTGGCCGCGCTGGCGTGGTCGCTTGCTGCCTCCTGCCTTCTGCCTCCTGCGTTCTGTTTTGACGAGGCGGGCGCCCCTCCAAAGCCGCGAGCGTGCAGCACGAATCGATCAAAGCTCCACGCGATCGAAACGAGCGAAACGACGAGGACGCCGGCGACGACTATCCAGCGCTTCGAAGGGGCGCGCACTTGAAAGGTCGGAATCAGCATTGCCGCCAATTATTACGTTGAAAATTGATTGCCGTGTACGCGGATGCTATCACGTCTCGCGCAGGTCAACCACTGCTATCAGCGGGATTGCCACGCCGCCCGAGGGTGTGGATTCCCTCAGTAGTAGCGTGCTAAGCTGCGCACAATTCCATGCCAAAAGAAGACGTCAGGCCCGAAGCGATCCTGGAAGCTCTCAAGAAGGTCGACATCGTTTCCGAGCTGCTCGACGAAAAGAATAAGAACAATCTCAAGATGATCGCCGAGGGGAAGGTTTCCGGCGGCAAGCAAATCGGGCCTTACGCGCGTTTGCTCGCGTACTCTCCCGGCGAAGTCATCATGCGCGAAGGCGAGTGGGGCGGAAATACTTTTTACCTTTCGGTGAAAGGCGAGCTGCACGTCCTTGTCGCTGATGATGCAGGTCAGCAAAGGAAGGTCGGGCGGATTGAGGCGGGATCGTGCTTCGGAGAGATGTCGGTTCTCGCTGGAGTGCCGCGCAACGCGACAATTGTCGCGCCCGCGGATGGCGCTGCGGTGACTATTCTCGAAATGGTTCGCCCCGCACTCAGGCTTTTGAGATCGCTCAAGAAGTTTGCCGAGAAAGTCGACTCAACATATCGCATCCACGGACTGGGTAACACGATCGCTCAGATCCAGGAAGCGGCCGGCGACTCTTTGAGTGCCATCGAACTCGTTGCGCTGGGCAACCTGGCGCAATTCATGGCCTACGGCAAGCATCACCTGCTGATCGAAGAAGGAAAGCCGATCGATAGACTTTTTTTGATCAGAAGCGGTTGGGTGCGGCGCGTGCGCGGAGTCCCGATTTTTGCAGACATCACCGAGGGCGCCGGTGCCGGCACCAGCACGCTGATTCCGGAAGATTTTCTGGGCGCGGGCAATTGCCTCGGGTTGGAAGGCCTGACTGGACAAAGCACCTGGCAATACTCCGCAGAGCTGATGGCCCGCACTGAAGTGCTGGAGATCCCGTTGGCTGAGTTGCGTTCCGATCAGCAACTCTGCGACCGGGTGCTGAAAGTTTTCGCGGATTTCTCAGTCGCCGACGATGACACGAGCCTGCGCGCGCGCGCGGACAAAGAGAGTCTCACGGCGGCCAAAAAAGAAATTGCTACTGGCATCGTTGACGGCGTCAACCTGCTGGTGATGGACATGGATTTGTGCATTCGCTGCGGCAACTGCTCGCTCGCGTGCCACAAAGTTCATGGACAGTCGCGGTTGCTACGCAGGGGAATTCACATCGAACGCCCGGTCCAACCTGAAAGCAAAGCTACGCAGCATGTGCTTTCGCCGTCGGTGTGTATGCACTGCAAAGACCCGGAATGCCTGACTGGTTGCCCGACGGGTGCAATCTTCCGCGATCCGAGAGGGCACGTGGACATCGATCCGAAGACTTGCATCGGTTGTTTCGACTGTGCAACGCAGTGTCCTTACAACGCGATCACGATGGTCCCGCGCAACGGGCCGCCGACGGCTTCGCCAAATCTCGTCAACCGAATCAAGGGCTTGTTTAGCTTCAACGTGCCGGCAGCTACGGCAGCAGCGGCCGAAGGCGAGGACATGGTGGCGATCAAGTGCAACCTCTGTGAGGCCACGCCGCTGAATCCGTCAGGCGCGTCACGTCCAGCCTATTCATGCGAAGAGAATTGCCCGACGGGCGCGCTGGTGCGCGTCAATCCACAGGAATACTTTGGCGAGATCGAGAAGACGCTCGGTCTGGTCTTTCGCGATCAGACGCACGCCATCGGACGCAACATTCACAAGAGCGATCCGATCGCCAGGTTCTGGCACATCGGCGGTGTTCTATTCACGATCGCTGTTACGGCAATGATCGCGTTCGCCGTTGTGCATCACGGCTTCAACGATCATTTAGGGGGAACCTGGCTGACGATGCGCTGGGTCACCGGCCTCGTTGGTTTAGTCGGCATCGCCGGCGTGATGACGTATCCGATTCGCAAACCCGTGTACCGCCGGCGCGCGGGCGCGTTGCGTTACTGGCTGCTGGCGCACATTTATCTGGGCGTGATTGCCGGCATCGTTTTGTTGATGCACGGCGCCAGTCATGGCGGCGGCCTGCTCACTGCGACGTTGATGGTCTCTTTCGATCTCGTAATTCTTTCGGGATTGTTTGGGCTCGCGTGTTACCTGGTCGTGCCGCGCATCATGACCAGCATCGAAGGCGACCCGCTGCTGATCGAAGACCTCGAGACGCGACGTAACGAACTGCGCGAAGAGCTGGCCGCGATCGCGGACAAGGGCGATGATCAAATGCGCCAGCTGCTGGAAGGGAGCGTGCGTCGCCATTTCTTTTCGATCGCTTATCTGGTGCGGCAATACATTCGTCGCGAGGAGCTGACCACGCTTTTGGCGCGAGCGCGCCTTCAGTTCAAGTCCGAACTTTCTGCGCTGGATGATAAAGAAAAGCGCAACCTGCTCTTAAAAGCCATCGAGCGAACGGCGACTCTGCGGCGCGTGGAATCGCTCGTCTACCTGCATCGTTTGCTGAAAGTTTGGTTGGCGCCGCACGTCGTTTCGTCGTCGCTGATGCTGGCGTTGATGTGCGTGCACGTAATCCAGGTTGTGTTCTTTAATGTACGGTAAGTTGGCAGTGAGCAGTGGGCAGAGTGAACTGTAAGACAACTGCTTACTGCTCACCGCTCACTGCCAACTGATGAGTATGCAAGGCACTTTCATCATCATTCGCGACGACTTGCAGGTCGATCCGGTGACAATCGTCGCCGAAGGCTTGCTGGTCGGCCGGCTGCCGACGTGCGAGCTACTGCTCAACCATCCTTCCGTGTCTCGTCTGCACGCCGGCATTACCGCGACGGAAGGGGAATACTACATCCGCAACCTTCGGCCCGCGAATCCGATCATTCTCAACGGCAAGCCATTAGAGCAGTACGAAGCTTTGACTGCGGGCGACCTTCTGGGAATCGGCCCGTTTTCCCTGAACATAGATTTCAAAGACGACGCGCTGGTGATCAGCGTGTCGCTGCAAATCGGTGCGACGCCCGGCGAAGCCGTCGCGCGCAGAGAAGAGTCAGGCATGTGGGACTTGGCCACGACCATGAATCTGGAATTTCCAATCACGCCAACGGAAGGGCAACCAGCAGAAGGCGCGCACAAGAAGCCTCCTCAGCGAAAACCAAAACCCGCTGCCACGAGCTCTAAAGCGCTCGACGTTTTCTGGGACAAACGCATCACAGCGGCGACCAAAACTGTAAAGCCATCACCGCTTTTCCCAATGACTGGCCGACCTTCGGGCAAGGCACAGTCGGTGTGGACGCCGACCAGCGATCTGAAACGACGCTGGCCTGTCTCAATAATCGCATGGGGAGTTATCGTAGTCGGATTGCTGTCGGCGGCGGGCGCGCTTTTTTATGCAAAGGCGTTTGCGCCGGCGCCCATCTCTGATGCGCACACGCGAACGAAATTGGTTTTGTCACCGTCGATTGCGAATCGCGCGAACGCCGGCGCGTGTACTTCGTGTCACGCGCTCAGAACCAGCATGGAAACGAAATGTTCGTCGTGTCACGCGACCGATGCTTTCGTGGCCACCGTGATTCAGCCACACATCAATGCCGGAATCGGATGCGCGCAGTGTCATGCCGAACATCGCGGCGCGCAGTTCAGCGCGATCGGCGGCGCGCTGCTGTCATGCGCCGAGTGTCATAGCGATAGCAACAAACATTTCTACAACGGAAAGAAAGTCAGCACTCCACACGGCGGCACATTTGGCTATCCGGTGGTTGATGGTCACTGGAACTGGACTGGCATCGACGAGCAGGAAATGGCTGTCAGGAAAGAAACTTTGAAACTCGAACGCTTACCGACAGACAGCGAGGACCAATGGCGCAGTAAACAATTCCACGCTGTGCATCTTTATCGAGTGAAGGCGATCGCAGGTCTTCCGGGCAACAAAGAAGGCGAATTGAGTTGTTCGAGTTGTCATGCGACGCGCGACCCGATTGATCTAATTACTCCGCGCACAACCTGTGCGAAGTGTCACAACGGTCAAACCGATCCGCGCGCGGGGCGTCAGGTGATTGCTGCCGACAAACCCAACTGCACCTCATGCCATGTTCAGCACGTCAGAGATAAGCGGCACTGGAATCCGAGCTTGCTTTCGATGCGATAAATTTGGAGTGCCGCCGGCCGAAGCGTTGCCGGCGACGGCGCTTTGGATTTGTTGGTAGATTAATTAAAAGCGGCGTCGCGCTACGCTTGCCGCCGCACTCCAAGAACGTCACTTGGCGACGTGACACTTCACACAGCCCTTCGGATCTGAACCTGAAATCTTCGTGGCGAGATCAGGCCGCGCTTTGATAGCGGCGTCGTGGCAGACAAAGCAGTTCGTGTGATAGGCGACCTCGTTATCCATCTTCACTTCTTTGTCATCTTTCTTAATTACGGGAAGCGGTTTGCTGTCGTCGCCGGCTTGCAGGTGACACGAGCGGCAGGTCTTGACGGGTGTGGCGGCGGCATCCTTCAGCACGTCAGCGGTCAGAGCTACGGTTCTTTCCGAGGTGACGAGCGGTGCTTTCAGGTTCTCTTTCGGCTGATCGGTGTGATGGCATTCGACGCAGCTGATGAGAGACTTGCCGTCGATGCTGTAGTTCTTGGTGGTGTGGTTTGTGTGATCGAAGGCGACCTCGCCCCATTTGTCATCGACGCTGTCCGTGTCCAGCTTGACCTTCGTCGGCTGTTCTTTGCCTTCCTTCGGTATCTGCTGTGAAGCCGTGCTGAGCGACGCGTTCGAAACGATAGTAACCACGACGAAACTCAGTACCGCAATCAGGATTTTAATCGGCTTCATTCTTTGTTCTCTCCGGGTTCCGTGGCCTTGCAAGACCCGCCCGCTAACGCAGGCGGTACTGACATCGGCCAATCTTATGAACGTGATCGAAAGCTTGTCAAACTGGACTCGTTCGATGCACGCGGAGCGGTCTCGGTTTCCTTATTATTAACTTAGCGCGCTCCCTTACAGCCGGGCTACTGCCCCGTGCCCAACCGAAACGTCTGCCCGGCGTGACATCGCCGGCAATCTTTGAAGTTCAGATCACCGCCAAAGGATCGCTTTCCATTGTGACAGCTCGCGCACGTGTTGTTTCCGCTCGGGAAGTGCGCCAGGGCGCGCGTTGAACTGACCTGTCGCCGTTGTAGCAATCCGGCCGTGTAGTTGTGACAATCCGCGCAAGCCAGACGTTGGCGCGTGCCGTGTTGCACGTGACTGAAAGAGAGACCAAACGCCGCGGTATTGGTCGGAGTTCTCGCGTACGATTTTTGATCGTGGCACGTCTTGCACGACGCGATGTCGCGTCCATTCGCTTGGAGTTTCGGAGTGTGGCAGGTGTAGCACTGATTGTGCGCAGACAACCCGGCCGGGATGGATAACGCGACGCCGCGTCTCAGCGGCGAGCTGTGACAAGCAACGCAGCCGCTCTTTGGACGCGCCGCGCCCGTCATGTGCTGGGCATGATCGAATTTCATGTTGAAGCTTTCTTTGAAGCTGCCAGGGAAAGGCTTTCGCGGGGGATCGTTACCGTTCACGCTCGTGTGGCAGATCGAGCACATGGGCACGTTAGGCGTGGTGAACTGCGTCAGATGACATCCGGTACAGTCTTTGTGACCAGGGAAGATGGGCTGAGCTGAGTTGTCATTTCGATGATGACAAGCCGAACACGCAACCGACGCATGACGCTGACTCGTGTGCAGAAACTTCGAATAGTCCTGGTCGTTGCCCTGCGGCGCAGCCGAGAAGGAAAAAGGAAAAAGGAAAAAGGAAAAAAACAAAACTGCGCTGGCTCTTGCTCTCCTAAGAAGAGACCGCTCAACCAGCCATCGGAGATGGCGGCAGAGTGTAGCCCCTGGCGTAAGCCCGGGGTTAAGATAAGACACAATTCCAGCAAGCCCTCGAAGAGGGCGGCAGACGTTTTGCTTACTCTCAAGCTTTGGATCTGAATCTCTGTCGCCCCTTGCGGGGCTCAGGTCATCAGTTGTGAACCCAACCCCAGGCTTACGCCTGGGGCTATATTCTGCCGCCCGCTGAACGCGGGCTGACTGAGTGCTCTCATGTTCCGTCACTTCTTTGCGTAGTGCGCTCATCACAGCAGGTGGTTTGCTCCAATCCCGCTCGATTTGATCCTCTAACTCAATTTCACACTGTTTGTTCTTACCACTCTCTTCTTTTTGCCTTTTACCTTTTTACTTTTTCCTTGTCTTACTGCACCGCCGCCTCATGACTCGCCGGCGGCTTCTTCTTCCCAACATCTGACGCGTGGCAATACGTGCAGTTGCTCGTTTTCTTGAACTGCGCAAGCTCTTCTTCAATCGTTGTGATCTTCGGATACGTAATTTTCTTGTTGTCCTTGTGGCACGTCGCACACGCCGTAATCGGAACGTCGGGAGTTAATCCCTGCAGCGTGCTTGCCCTGGTAATGTTGATGTGACAGGTCGTGCACTCCTGAACATGATTTTCTTTGCCACCCTCATGACTGAACTTCGCGGACTTGCGCTGCGGCCAATCCATCGCGACAAACGTGGCGGCAAGTTTATGGCATCCGGCGCAGTCGTCGCTGGCCGGCTTCTGACTTTTCCAATGACAATCGAAACACGCATCGTGCGCGTGGGGCATTGTCTTGAAAGTTCCGGCCGGCGGCAGGAACGAATCCGCTAAAGCGGCCGGCACTTTATGATTCGTTACGTGACAAATCGAGCAGTTGTTGTAGTCAGGTTTCTTGTCGTCTGGTGCGGCTGGTCCGAAAAATGAAGCACGAATTAAGCGAACGTTATCTTCTTCCTCGGCCCGACGACGCAGCGATGCGATCACGTTCTGATGTTTGTCGTGCGGAAACTCAATCGTGAACTGGCGTTCTTCTTTCGGCTTCGCAGATTGATTCGTGTTATTAGGCTTGCCAAAAGCAAAGCGCGCATCTTCGCGCGGCGCGGCGCGCACATGACAGACTGTGCAAATCGTCGGGCCGGTGCCGACGAACGCTTGCCGCGTAAAGAATTGTTGCCGGTGGCAACGCACACACGCATCGTGATCGGGAAAGTCTGCGGCGTCGGGAAAATCTCTCTTCGCCGTCCACGCGGTCGGCAGCTTGTGGCAGGCGTTGCACGCGAGGCTCTTGTGTTTCTCAGACGAATGGAGAAACGCCGAATACTTGGCGGCCGATCGGCTCGGAGCTGGTCGTGTAGTTGAAGCGGGTTTCGAGACGCGCTTCGGATGGCGAGTCTGCGCGCCAGTTAACACCGCGGCGCACGCGACAGAGATTAGCAAGAGAATGGTTCGACGTGACATCAAAGCGTTCGACAAATTCATTTGGAGTGCGCCGGCCGAAGCGTTGCCGGCGACGGCGCTTTGGTTTCGGCCTTGGCAAATATCCAAAGCGGTGTCGCGCTACGCTTGCCACCGCACTCCATAGGCGGTCTCACTTAACCGTCTTCTCACAAACCGGTAGCGGTCGTTCGACGATCTCGCACTTAACTTTCGGGTCCTTCTCATTCGACAGAGTGAAAGGCCTTTTCATCGCCACCGCCAGATCCACTGCTTTCACTTCTTTCTCGCAGGCCCACAGGATGCTCGTCTTTTCAGTTTCACTGCCGACGAGATTCGAGATCGTGTACATGCCGGGCTCGATATCGGTTAGATATGCCGTGCCTTTGCGATCCGTCATCACCGACATCACTTTGGTCTTGGTTGTACTTTCGGCCTGCGCCACCAGCGAGTTGATGGCTTCCTGCTTCTGGTTGTAAAAGCCGGCGCGTAATTCCATGGAAAGATTGACAGCGAGCCATCTTCGCGCCAGCTCGGGAGTTTTGAAATCGCGCAGCCCTCGACTGTAGGCCGCTTGAAATTCCGGCACAGCCTCGCTGCCGATGACATACCTTTCTTCAATCTCGCGACAATATATGGATTCGCAATTGCTCTCCTTCAGCCACTTGATCAAGGCTTCGCTGGCGCCAAGGCTTCGGTAATAACACTCGCGCGATTGAAGCGAGGCCTGCTTGATCTTTTCGATAAGGCTTTTGTTTTCTTCGAGACTGCCTTTGATCAGAAAGAAGCGCCTGCGTGGAAGCTCCTTTGGCACGTCGCCGGTTTTGTATTTGACCTTCAACCGGATGACGCCGCGCGTCGCTTGTGGAGCTTGAGTGTGAGCGACAAAGTTAGTCACGACAATCGAGAGCACGACAACACTGAAAAGAATCAAGCGGATTGCTCGTGAACTCATGAAATCGTCTCTTCTGGGATCAACCCGCCCGCTACCGCAGGCGGTTCTGACTCAAAGGTTCGGGCTGCGCGGAAATTTCACGAACGGCAGACGCACGCTGCGCACAAAAAACTGATCTGAGCGAATGCCAACGGCTGGAGTGTAGCCAACGGCTCCCCCGGCGGCAATCAAATCGTCCTGATCGATGCCGTCGCCGCTGATTCCGATCGCGCCGACAAGTTCGCCGTTTTTGTAAAGGGGGATGCTGCCCGCAAAGATTTGCAGCCCATTCGGCAAGTTGGGAAGCGCAGTGCAAGGCGCGGCGCCGCCTGAAAGAACTGTCTGCAGATTCGCTTTGATTAGATCGCCTTGCAGCCCTACGTTGAAGACGCTCCATTGATCGATCGGCGTACTGAATGGACCCGGCGCGGTGTTGTTGATTCCGTCCGGGAAAAACGGGCGATGCAAAAAACCAATCGCTCGATCACTCAAAGCGATCGCGCCGTTAAGCTGCACACCGTCGCTCGCGGCGCGGCTGACGTAAGAACCAAAACCCGCGCCGCTCAATAATACTCCAGCATTCGCGCGCGAGAAAAACGCGGCCGTGCGCGCCTTCTGCACTGACACGTCAAAACCAAACACGGGTGCATCCAAAGTGCGAAAGATTCCGAGGACAACGCCGTTCGCGTCCACGACCGCAATCGTGACGCGCGCGTTGCTGCCGAGCGGCTGGCGGATGGCGGCGCGCGTGATGTTTGCCTGCTGCGCGCCGTGCGAGATGATCGTGTTGACGTCGGATGCCGTCAGCGAATTTGCGGTGACCGTCGGGCTGGCGACAAATGGAAAGAAACGCGTATCCACTTCGCCGGCGATGCCGCCGACAACGGCGGCTGTGAATTCCGACGGCTGCGCCGCGCGAATCGGAAACAGCAGATCGACGGCGCCGGGCAGAATGCCAAACGCGATGGTTGGCGGAGCAGGCGCGTTGGTCACGTTCTGATAAGCGAGTCGAATTCCATCAACCAGAATGTTGTCGCCGCGAACCAGAGATGGAGCTTCAAAACCGCGCGCACCCGAAACCGCAATCACTTCTTCAAACGGCTGATCGAAATCCGCTGGGTCGCGATCGACCGTGTAAACGCCGTCGCCCTCGATGCCGACGCCGCCGACCGCCTCGCCATTCTTGTAAATCGGAACGCTGCCAGGATCGCCACTAAGACCCAAAGGCAGTCCGGGAATCTTGATGTCTCCGCAAGGAAGCGACGAAAACTGCACGCCGTAAAGCGGTCCGCCCGGTTTGAAATCGACGCCGGGCGGGAAGTGTTCCTGAATGATGAAGCTGGCAGTGCGCGAAGTGAACGCATTACCTCTCGTGCTAAAGATTGACGCGGTCGCGGCCTTCGAAATCGCCGCGAGCTTTGCGGGGACAATCGTTCCGTCGAGACCCGTAGAAACGAAACCGGTAATCGGATTCGGAATTTGCGAAGGCCCTGGCCCGCCGCCACGAAACTGTGTCGTCGCGGGCGCGCCGGTCATCTTGAAAACGCCAAGGACGTTTGCCTCTCGATCAGTGACTGCGACAGTGACGGGATGACCCAACTGTGCCGCGGTGGAAACAGCCTGCGCGATGATCGTCTGCACTTCGGAAGTCGTGAGCGTGCCCGCGGTGGTTGCGGGTTGCGGCGGCGGCGCGATCGTCCCGGGAGTTGGAACAGAGCCGGGATCATCCGGCGGCCCGTCGCCCACGTGGCCGATGCCGACGCGCACGCGATTGCTGGCGACGCCGTGGTAACTAATTCCGACCAGCACGTCGCCCACGTCGCTCATTTGATCGTTGAGACAAACGATGATCGAACTCATCCATTCCTGCTCAGGAACGGGCCCGACATACTCGACCATCAAATGATAGATATTGTGCGCGCCATCTTCGGCGTCCGCAGTGACCGCCGACGCATTCTCATCGGCTTGCAAACTCACGCCCATCGCAAAGAGCATGATGCGAGTTCGATTGTCGTTGCTCCAGTTCACCGGCGAAGTCACGGCGAAGGGCTCGCGCGTTTGCGTCACTGAATCAACCGCGACTGCCCGGGTTGAAGTCTCTTCGCTGATCAGCGTCGGTCGATTGGCCTGCGCGCGAGGACGCGTAAGATTTGGCGCAGCCAAAAGCGAGAGTGCACAGATCGATAGAGCCAGCAGATAGCGCACGCGATTGGCTAAGGGCTTAGTCATCATTGGACGTGCCGGCAGTGCGAAGCTGCGATCTCGGCTTCTGCGGGCAATCTATCATTAATCGCGAGTGAGTCAAAGCACGTTTTCCTGCGTGTCGTACTTACGAGATTTTGATTGATAGCTCGCGACTCCTATGCTACAAGACCTTATCAAATCAACATCGTATTTGTGCAAACTTAGCGTCTGATTTGTCGAGCGGCTGAAATGACCTGGCTGATGAAAACGCGGCTTTCCAGGTTGGGACTACGCGCCTCAGGCGCGCGCGCCGTGGTCGTGTTGATACTGGCGTCCGCAACTCTTGCTCTCGGACAAGGCCGCGGAAGCATTACCGGTGTGGTTCATCCTGTGGCGGCCGGCGTGGTCGTGGTGCTGACCAATCAAGTAACGAGCAGAGTCACGCGCGCCCGCGTCGGCGCCGACGGACGCTATGCAGCGCGACTCCCTGCGGGCGCCTATCGCGTAACGGTGGCACCACCTTACGTCGCGAAGTTTGATAAGGCGAAGAATTACGGCGAACACGCCGTGATCCGCGACGACGTGCTGGAGAACGTTATCGTCAGCCAAGGTAAAGAAACCAAGATCGATTTTGAAGTCGAGAAGAGAGAAGAGAAGCCGCTCGTCAGCATTCCCGAACGCAAGCCTTCGGGCGCCGCCGGCGAGAAGAGCGTCGAGTCGGAACCGCAGACGCAGACGGATCGCCGCGCGGTGCGCGACCGCTGGCGCATAGGCTTTCCCGAATACGATCGCTACGGCGACAAAGGCGCGCGCGGACGCGACATTCCCTTCACGAAGGGCCATTGGTATGACCCTTATCATCAGAGTAAGTTGAAAGGCGATTACCCGATCATCGGCAACAAGACGTTCATGATCCTTTCGGCGGTGAGTTCGACCGATGTCGAGCTGCGGCGCACGCCGACGCCTTCGGATGTCAGCAGCGCACGTCCGGGCAGCGCCGAGTTTTTTGGTCAGCCGGAAGCCCTCGCCGTAAATCAAACTTTCCAGTTTACGTTTGAGATGTTCCACGGCGATTCGACCTACAAGCCGCGCGACTGGGCGATCAAGATTTCGCCGACTTTCAGTCTGCCGAACTACCTCAACGCGCGCGAAAACGGCGTCGTCAACATCGATGTGCGCCGTGGCACGAATCGCACCGATACGCAGGTTTCGCTGGAAGAAGCGTTCGGTGAAGTGAAGCTTGCCGACGTCAACGCGAATTTTGATTTCATCTCCGCGCGCGTCGGCATTCAACCATTCGTTTCCGATTTTCGCGGCTTCATCTTTTCAGACAACAATCTGGGCGCGCGCATCTTCGGCAGCTTTGATAACAATCGTTACCAGTACAACGCCGCTTACTTCGCCCAGCTTGAGAAGGACACGAACAGTGGGCTGAATCGTTTCGATTTGCGGCATCAGAACGTTTACGTCGCGAACATTTTTCGTCAGGACTTCATCAAAAAGGGTTACACGATTCAGGCGAGCGCGCTTTACAACGACGATCGTCGCAGCCACAAATTCGATCGCAACGGTTTTCTGGTCCGTCCTGCATTGATTGGCGACGTGCGACCACACGCGATCAAGGTTGGCTATGTTGGCGTCAACGGCGACGGCCATGTCGGCCGGCTTAACCTGACGAACTCTTACTATTACGCATTCGGTCGCGACGATCGTAATCCGATTGCTGGGCGATCAGTTCACATCAGCTCGCAAATGGCCGCAACCGAAGCGTCGATCGATAAAGATTATTTTCGTTTTCGCGGATCGGTTTTCTGGGCGCAGGGCGATAAGAATCCGACGGACGGAAAGGCGACAGGTTTTGACGCGATCTTCGACGATCCGAATTTCGTCGGCGGACAATTCTCGTTCTGGAATCGTAACGGCATACGCCTGACGCAAACAGGAGTCGGCCTGGTGCAGGCGAACAGCATCTTGCCGTCGTTGCGCAGCAGCAAGATCGAAGGGCAGGCGAACTTCGTCAATCCGGGAATCTTTATTTACAACGCGGGCGTGGACGTGGAAATTACGCAGCGCTTGAAAGCAGTTTTTAACGCGAACTATCTGCGCTTTCATCGCACCGAGTCGCTCGAATACGTTCTGTTTCAACCCCACATTCGACACGAAATTGGCTGGGACTACAGTCTTGGCGTCGCGTATCGCCCGTTCTTAATTAACAACGTGACGATGACGTTCGGCGCGGCGACTTTGAAACCGGGACGCGGCTTTCGCGATATCTACACGAACGCGGCGACGGACTGTCCGCCGAACTTGAGAGACTTCTGCACCGCGGACAACACGATTATTAATCCGAGCAAGCCGTTGTTCAATTTGTTCGCGCAAGTGAAGTTTATTTTTTGAATTAAGCCACAGAGGCACAGGGACACAGAGAAAGAAAGAATGATCAGATCAACACAATTGAGGAGTGGGCTCTTGGTTTTTTCTCTGTGTCTCTGTGTCTCTGTGGCATTCCTGGTTTTTCGTACCCGCGCCGAGGGTTCATGGTCATCTGCTTCGATCGAAAATCTCGAAGGTTGCCTGAAATGTCATGACAAGATCGAACCGATGCATCGCTTCGGTCCGTCGGCGACGCTCGACAAACTCGATCATGGCAAAGACGCTTTGGGTTTGACGTGCACCGCGTGTCACGGCGGCAATCCGGCAGCGACCGAGAAGGACACAGCGCATGTGCGACCACGCTTTCCGCGCGAGTGGATGCGCGAGGGAAAGTTCAGAGTCCCCGAGCGCTCAGGGCCGCTGCTTGAGAAAGAAAGTCTCGAGTTCGTCCGTTTCATCAATCCCGGAGATTTGCGCGTGGCCGGGAAAACATGCGGCAGTTCTGAGTGCCACAGTACAGAGTCTAGCGGCGTCGCGAAAAGCATGATGACGCACGGCGCGATGCTTTGGGGCGCCGCGCTTTATAACAACGGCGGCTTTCCGATCAAAGACGCCAACTTCGGCGAGAGTTATGGCGAGAATGGCGCGCCGCAAAGTCTGATTCAAAATCCGCAACCAACTGCGGAGCAAAGAAGACTGAAAGGGATTCTCTCGTTTCTCGATCCACTGCCGCGTTGGGAAATTTCGCAACCGGGAAATGTCCTGCGCGTATTCGAGCGCGGCGGCAAGCGGCGTTTGGAAGTTGGCCTGCCAGACAAAGACGAAGATCCGGGGAAGCCGGACAAGGGACTAAGCGCGCGCGGATTCGGAACTGCGCAGCGCACCGATCCGGTCTATCTCGGCTTGCAAAAGACTCGTCTGCTCGATCCGACGCTGAACTTTCTGGGTACGAATGATCATCCCGGCGATTATCGTTCGTCAGGATGCACGGCGTGTCACGTCATCTACGCGAACGATCGCGATGCGCGGCATTCAGCTTTCTATAACTCAGCTGGAAATCTTGGCGTGTCGCAGAGCGCGGACGTAAGCATTCCGAAAAATGAATCGGGCCATCCGATCAAACATCAGTTGACTTCGCGGATTCCCACTTCGCAGTGCATGGTCTGTCACATGCACCCGGGCGAGAATATGGTCGCGTCGTATCAAGGTCTGATCTGGTGGGACAACGAAACCGATGGCGAAAAGATGTATCCGGCGCAGCAACACAATCCTTCGCAGACCGAAGAGCAGCAAAAGCTGAACAGCAATCCGGAAGCGTCGAGTCTGCGCGGGCTGTGGTCTGAACCAGAATTCTTAAACCAGACCGGCTCAGCCGAATTCAACGGCCAGCTCAAGCGGGCGCAGTTCGCAGACTTTCACGGACATGGCTGGATGTTTCGCCAGGTTTTCAAACGCGATCGTGAAGGGAACTTGCTCGACGCAAAAAACGGAATTGTCCCGCCCGACGATCCGGATCGATTCAAGAAGGCCGTCCATCTCAACGACATTCATCTTGAGAAAGGCATGCACTGTGTCGATTGCCATTTCCGGCAAGACGCGCACGGCAACGGCATTCTCTACAACGAACCGCGCGCGGCGATCGAGATCGGTTGCATCGACTGTCATGGCACGATTCGCGAACGGGCGACGCTGCTCACCTCGGGATTTGCCGCGGGCACGAGCGTCAAAGACGGAAAGTTCGCAGAGGGCCCGAAGCGCCCTCTGGCAAACATCCGCTTCCGCGATCCGAACGGCGGTAAGGTGCCGCTTTTCCAGCCCATCAGAAACGATACGAAGAAAAAGGACGAGAACGGAAATGACATCGCGCTGAAAGCCGGAGACATCATTCAGAACTCGATGGTCGTTCCCGGCCGCTGGTGGCGCGTCAAGCAAACGACCGACACCATCAATCCCAACGCGCCGCATCCGGAAGACTACAGCGTGAAGTCGCGCTATGCGAAAACGATGCGCACCGACAACTCGACCTGGGGCGACGTGCCGGTCGACGATAAGCTTTTGGCGCATCGCGATTCGAACATGACGTGCTTTGCCTGCCACTCGTCGTGGATCACAAGCTGTTTTGGCTGTCATCTGTCGATGCAGGCGAATCGAAAGATGCCGAACCGCCACAACGAAGGCGGCGACACGCGCAACTTCACGACCTACAACTATCAGGTGCTGCGCGACGATGTGTTCATGCTCGGCCGAGACGGGACCGTCACTGGTAATCGCATCGCGCCGGTGCGTTCGTCGAGCGCGGTGCTGGTCAGTTCACAGAATCAGAATCGCGAATGGATTTATTCGCAACAGCAGACCGTTTCGGCCGAAGGTTATTCGGGACAAACTTTC
Source organism: Pyrinomonadaceae bacterium (assembly GCA_035545035.1). Classification (GTDB taxonomy): domain Bacteria; phylum Acidobacteriota; class Blastocatellia; order Pyrinomonadales; family Pyrinomonadaceae; genus UBA11740. The sequence goes on along the minus strand of DASZZL010000159.1, from coordinate 57,064 downwards.
AATACGCACGTGCCGCACACCGTGCGCGCCACGGAAACCAAAGGCTGCACCGATTGTCACGTCTCGAAGAGTAACGACAACAACGCGTGGATGGCGCAACTGCTTTTGCAGGGCACGAACTTTGTCAATTTCATGGGACGATACGTTTACGTTGCGTCAGGTGACGCGCTGGAAGCCGTCGTCGCCACTGAACACACTGAGCCGCAGGCCGTGTTTGGCAGCACGCTGCAAAAGGTCGTGTACACGGACGATTACAAGAAATTTGTGAGCGATAATCGCGAGCTTCGTACTGCGTTTGAACACAAAGGCAATCCGCGAGTCCTGCAGGTACAGCTGCGCGGAGAGTACGCGTACGTCGCGGCGGGCGAGGGCGGCTTGCGCGTTTACGATGTGGCGCAGATCGATCAGAAAGGATTTTCGGAACGCATCACGACCGCGCCCGTCTCGCCATTCGGGCAAAAGTTTTATGTGAAGACAAGGTACGCGACGGCGGTTGCCGCGCCCTCAACACTGGCGGTGGATCCGGCGCGCTGGCGAATGACGACGGACGGGAAGATGGTTGATCCAGAAACCGCCAAACAGATGAGCGCTGATAAACTTGTTAATGAAGAGCAGCCGATTCATCCACTCTACGCTTATCTCTACGTCGTCGATAAGTTCGAAGGCTTGATTCTGGTCAACGCCGCGACATTGCTGGACGGCGATCCTTTGAATAATTATTTGAAGCGCCAGCTCGATCCCCCGAAATACTCAAACGGCGCGTTCAATCCGGATGGGGTATTAACAGGAGCGAACAACATCGCGATTGCGGGCACGCACGCTTACATCACAACCGAACGCGAGTTGGTAATCGTCAGTATCGACGATCCGCTAAACCCAAAGATTGCTACTCGCATTGCATTGAAGCATCCGCGCGCGATCGCCATTCAATTCCGGTACGGCTTCGTCGTTGACGATGATGGCTTGAAAGTGATCGATCTCACCGAACCGGAGCGCGCGCACTCTGTCGAAGGCGCAAGCGTTCAGCTTCGTGACGCGCGCGACGTTTACGTGGCGCGGACATACGCGTACGTCGCCGACGGAAAAGATGGCGTAGCGATCGTCGATGTGAAGAGCCCGGAGAAGCCGCGCCTCGATCAGCTCTACAACGCCGACGGCAAATTGAACGACGCGCGCCAGGTCAAGGTCGCTATGACTAATGCAAGCTTGTTCGCCTATGTGGCTGATGGCAAGAACGGCTTGCGTATTCTGCAACTCACTTCGCCGGAAACGATGGCGACTTATGCCGGATTTAGTCCGCGGCCCGAGCCGCAGCTGATCGCGACGTTTAAAACGAAAGGCGAAGCGCTCGCCGTTTCAAAAGCGCTCGATCGCGATCGCGCCGTGGACGAGAGCGGCAACCAGATCGCCGTTTTCGGTCGACGCGGAGCGCGACCGTTTTCTTTCGCGGAAACGCAGCGGATGCTGCGGACGAATGAAGGCCGAGGCGAAGCTTTCACCGTGGCTGACGAGCCGGCCACCGCGCCGCGGAATCCGAAAGCCACGAGCGCTACGTCCTCGACAATCATGGATTCGGGTCAATGGTCTGCGGCGATAGTTGCAGTCAGTGTGTTATTTGCCGCCGTCTTCATGGCTCGCCGGCAGGCGCGGATGAGACTGCTGGCTCGCGATGAGAAAGCTATTGCAAAATCTGCCGTGCTGCGGTTAGATTGACGGCGGTTCTTATCCGAGACCTTACTGCGAACAAGCGTACGGCTCTCAAAAGGCTGCGCAGATAAATCAATCTTCACTGGAGGTAGGACAGGTGCCGACCGGAACATGCCCAGAATGCGATGCCGATGTTCATGTGGATACCGATGTGGACAAAGGCGAGATGGTGAATTGCGAAGAGTGTGGAATCGGACTTGAGGTCGTCGGCCTCGATCCCGTCGAGCTGGATATCGTTCAGGATGAAGACGACGACGATGACGACGACGAGGACGACGAATACTGAAAGACAGAAGGCAGTAAGCAGGAGGCAGTAGGCAGCACGTAATTTCATTTTCCATCTGACATTGTTGTCCGATGGAATCCTTATTTGCCGCGATCTGTCTCTGGTCAGGGTTCTAGGCGTCGGAACATGGGGGCAAATGAAAAATGGCCAATAACAAATGGAAAACGATGTTTTGTGTTACTGCTTCCTGCCTCCTGCCTTCTGGCTCTGGTATCCCGGCCGGCTTTGCCGCAGCGTCATCCCACCCGGACCTTCGATTCTGATCGTGTGGAACTTGCCGTCGCTCCGCTTTTCTTCCGGCGGATAGAATCCCAGGACGTAAGCCGAAGCAACTTCTTCGGCAATCGCTCGAAACAACGGTCCTAAATCCTTTTCGTTTGCGTATACGCTACGGCCCCCGGTCTTCTCGACCAATCCGCTGACATCGAGCAGCGTCGGCAGCGGCGTCATCCGCGCGGACGCCAGCAGGTGCGTGTACGAAGGCATGGTGACGACGTAAACGCTGGTGTCCGCGGCGTTGGCGCGTTCGATCACCGTGTCGGGCGAAACCGTGTCGCCCACGGGAAAGCCATCGGTGATCACCACGACGGCTCGCTTCATCAATTGATGCGCGCGCATCAGCGGCGCGTGGCGCACCAACATGCGCACTGCGTCATCGACCGCGTCGTAAGTATGCGTCGACATTCCGTTGGGCTCATGCGCCAGACGATCGTAAGCACGCTCGAGTTTCTCTCGATCGCTCGTGAACGACTGAATTGTCTTCACGCGCATGCCAAACGTCATCACTGCAAACACCGCCGGATGCTCTGACAGCCGCCGCGAGAATTCGCGCATGGCATCAGCCACCCGGTCAATCTCTTCGGGCGACATGCTGCCGGAAAGATCGAGCGCGAACACAATCGCGGCTGGGCGCGGCGCGCCTTCGATTTTCTCGACATTGAAAGAAGCGATCGGCCGCTCAATTCCATCTTCGTATAGTTTGAAATCTTCTTTCTTCAGGTTGCGAACCAAACGGCCTTTGGAGTCGGTGACGGTCACGTCAAGCGGCACCAGATCCGTATCGATCTTGATAACGTCCTGAGGCTCAGTCGTTGTCGGAAGAACTCTGCGCGGACGTTCTTTCTTCGTGGGATCGTCCTGGGCGAAGGCTGGAAATGAAGTTAACGCGATCAGGACCAGCGTTACGGCGAACAGAGAGAACCGTAGCAATCGAGACGATGTCAGACCAGCACACATGATCGGGGGCAATTATACGCTTGCGACAATTCCGCGCGCTATGTCTTACGCGGGCAACGCCGCAGGCGATATCGGGCTTCTTAAGCTCCGTCAGGAGCGCGATATTTATAGATGAAAAAGGTTTGCTTCAATTCACTCAGACAGAGAGCGACACTTTGTCGCTCTCTGTCTGAGCCTGATGAAAGTGATACTTCTCGTCTATAAATATTTCGCGCCTAACGGCGCTGATGGTGGGGAGCTGGTTGCTTGCCGCCTCTTCGTGCTAACGTGAGCGGCACCGACGAGGAATTCAACATGACACTCATCAAATCGGTTTTCACAACGATCGTATTGCTTTTCCTCTCGCTCTCGTGTCTTGCCCAGGACAAAGCCACCGGCGCCATCAAAGGCAAAGTGCGCGTTGAGAAGGGTTCGCCCGCGGGCGTGGCCGTGATCCTGCGGCAGGGTGAACGCGAAGTGACGCGCACGACAACTGATAAGAAAGGCGACTTTGTTATTGCGCGCGTTGCTCCCGGCGTCTACGGAGTCACGCTTCGCAAGCCCGGACTGAGTGTCGGCTCGATCGAACCCGTGGAAGTGAAAGCCGGCAAGACTCGGACTCTCGGCGACCATCTGATTCTTTCCGTTGACGAAGGCTCGATCGCGTTCATTCGCGGCAGCGTCTTCACCGAAGCCGGTCGCAGCGTTCCCGGCGTCCGCGTTGAACTGGCCAGAATCGTGGCCGAGAACTCGATGCAAAAAATCGATTTTCGTATCACGGGCGAGACCGGCGAGTTCGTTTTCCGGCTTCCGCCTGAGGCAGCCAGGTATCGACTGACTCTGAAAGCCGACGGTCTAGAGCCCGCCTCACAGGATGTCGCGGTTGACAGCGCGGCAGTCTATCGCGTGGCCTTGACCGTGAAACCCAACCCGAAATAGGTCTCAAGTCTCAAGTCTCAGGTCTCAGAAAAAACAGAGGCTGTGTTGGGAGTCGCGCGTGCTTTGCGCTACGATGACGCATCAATTTGAGTTCGATTAGTCCTGGCGCTTGAGACCTGAAACCTGGGACTGGGACTCGTACTTGACCATGTCTGACAGAGAAGAGTTTCTAACCGCGAAGCAGCTTGCCGAAGTCCTTCAGGTGAGCGAGTCCACTGTGCGTCGTCTGGCTGCCAAACGTCGCATTCCTTCCGTGCGCTTGACGCCGCGCATCATTCGTTTCCATCTCGACGCCGTGCGCGAAGCGCTGGACGTGCCACGCATTTCCGGCCCGCATGGCGTGCAAACTGACGACGCACAGTTATCGTTTGAAGATTTGCTTTCGAGTTGATGCTGGGAGCGCGGGCGTCTCGCCCGCATTGAGGTGAGGCGCAGCCTCACCGAAAAAGAGTGCCGTTTCCCCGAAGGGCACAGCCCTTCCGCACATCAGGCGGCGAAGCCGCAAAATCACTTCCGCCGCGCCGGCGGTTGAAACTCCACCCACTTGCCGTCCTGTTTGATGAAAGCGCGCGGCCGCTTGATCGGAAACTTTCGCGCGAAGCTGGGATTGTTTTTCAGGAAGCGGTCGATGGTTGCGCGATCGCCGGTGGCCACGCGCCAGCTCCTATCTTCACGCACCAGATACTGCTGCACAACCAGCTTGCCATCGGCGTTGAAGGGTGGAGCGATGTGCGCGTACATCACTGTGTCAACCGCCGCCAGATCTCCTGAGACGCGCACGGCGCTAATTTCAATTCGATCCAGTTGGTAAAGATTTCGCGTCTTTTGCAGGGCGCTCGTGAAGCGCTCGCGCGACATGCGCGCGCGCGACGATGAGGGCAAAGTGTCATACAGTGCCTCGTATTTGCCGCCTTTCAATTGATCGAAGATCCTTTCCACCGCAGAGCGCACGTCCGTTTGATCGGAAGGCGTAAAAGCAGCGTCGGATAGAGACCCGCCGGCGAACAAATTGGCCGGCAAGAAGCAGCCGAAAGCGAAAATCAAAAAGATCAGCGAAAGAATTGTTCGTTTACTTTTCATCAGACTCTTCAGAAGTTTGCTGTTCACCAGAATCTCGTTCGGCCGCCGCGATTCTTGCACGCAATTGACTTCGATAACTCAGGAACCACGCGACCGCGCCTAATGCAGCAGAAACGAATGCGGCCGACAAATTGTTTCGCCACAGAAACACTGCGGCAGCCACGACAAACAAACCTGCCACGATTATCCAGATGCGCTCAGTCATCGGCAGAGATCATTTCACATTCACCGTAATCGTTGCGTCCAGCGTCGCGGGTGAGTAACACTTCTCGTTGTCACACGCTTGCACTTTTACGTTGATTGGCAACGAATCATGGGCCCCCTTGGTCAAATAACCGTAACATCCACCCTCCCCCGGCCGGGGCACGTGGAGGGGCAGTTTGATTACGACTTCGCCTTCGTAAACGGCCAGCGGTTTCTCCGCGAACGCGAACTTCTTATTTATGCCGGCGGGATAGACGATCTTCCCCGTCACTACGCAAATTCCATCTGGCGCAGGGACCTGCCGCACTTCAGTGGCGATGAGATAAGAGAAGGTCGCTGGATTGGCGTTGATGTGATAGCCGGGAGAGATCGAAAGCGTGACCGTCGCGTCAGCATTGCCGCCTGCTGGAATCGAAACATCCGCGGCTCGCACTTTCACCACGTCCGCGGATGATGAGATGCTCACCGGGCTGGACGCTGAAGCTGGCGGCCAGCCACCAGTTCCGGAATGAATGCCGTGAGTGCAGCCTTCCAAAACAAACGCTAACGCCAAACACAAAGCGACGAGAAACGAGCGGTTCACTCTTCGCCATCTCCTTTTCCGTCAGGCCTCTTGATCCCAAACTTCTCCAAACGATACTGCAACGTGCGAAACGTCAGACCAAGGAGTTTCGCCGACTTCGTGATGTTGTAATCGGTCTGATCCATTGCTTGCAGGATCAAATTCTTTTCGACTTCTTCGAATGAGATGCCTTCGGGCGGCAGCTTGAAAGCGCCGGCCGCTGTCCCTCGCGATTCCTGTTGCAATTCAGAAGGCAGATCGTCGGGCGTGATCATGTCGCCTTCGCACAAAAGAATTGCGCGCTCGATTGCCGATTCAAGCTGGCGTACGTTGCCGGGCCAGCCGTAATCGTTCATCATCCGCTTCGACTCAGTTGTCAGCCCCTTCACCAGACGCGAAGTGTTGCGCGTGTGCTTCTTCAGAAAGTAAGCAATCAGCACGGGAATGTCGTCGCGGCGTTCGCGCAGCGGCGGCACGTCAACAGAAAGCACGTTGATGCGATAGTAAAGGTCGTCGCGAAACCGTCCGTCGGAAACCATCGCTCGCAGATCGCGATTCGTCGCCGCGATGACGCGAACATCGATAGGGATCTCGTGTGTGCCGCCCACGCGACGGATCTTGTGCTCCTGTAGAGCTCGCAAGAGTTTTGCCTGCATACCGACATCAAGCTCGGCGATTTCATCGAGAAAGAGCGTGCCGCGATCGGCAACTTCGAACAGGCCTTTCTTTTCAGCGTGCGCGCCGGTGAATGACCCTTTTTCGTGGCCGAACAACTCCGACTCAAGCAGGTTCTCGTTAATCGCGGCGCAATTGACCGCTTGGAACATCGTCGTTAACCGAGGAGAAGACTGATTATGGATTGCTCGCGCAACCAACTCTTTTCCTGTCCCCGACTCGCCGCGAATCAGCACTGTCGAGTTTGAGCGCGCAACTTTCAGGATCATCTTCTTCACCGCTTCCATCTTTGGTGAAGCTGATACGATTTCGATATTTAACTCATCGCGCTTCTCGAGTGCGCGCCCGATCGTTTCAATCAGAACGTCGCGGTCAAATGGCTTTTGTAAGTAATCGAAGGCACCGCGTCTCAATGCATCAACGGCAGTGTCGACTGATGCGTGTGCGGTCAAGACAATGACTAAGATTGACGAATCGAACCCCATTAGGTGCTTCAATAGATCGATGCCGTCCATGCCTGACATCTTTAGATCCGTTAGAATAAGGTCGAAGCTGTGCTCTTTGACAAACTTGAGCGCTGCTTCGCCAGACGCGGCGGAGGTAACGTCGTATCCTGCTTGGGTGAGAATATCGTTCAGGATGTCGCGTTGCGGTTTCTCGTCGTCAACTACAAGGATGCTTTTTCGTGTCATGATTGATTGGTTGGCAGCGTAATCGTAAACGTTGTGCCCTCGCCTACTTTCGATTTTACTGAGATCGTTCCGCGATGATCGTCCACGGCTTTTCTAACGATCGCCAATCCCAAACCGGTTCCTGTCTCATTCGTCGAATAATACGGCTCGAAAACTTTCGAGATATCTTCGGGCGCGATGCCGCGACCTGTGTCGCTGACTTCGATGCGCACGCGCCGGCCTCGATCCTCGCTTGATAAGGCGATCGAAACATTGCCGCCAGTCCCATCCGTCGCTTGCAGGCCATTAATAATGAGGTTCGTCAGCGCGGAACGCAACGACTCAGAGTCGGCCATGACCGGCGGTATTTCGCCCTGCTTATCGACGTGAGTTTCGACATTGCTTGACGCCGCCTGCGGTTCGACCAGACTCAGCGCATCGCGAGCGACGGCATAAAGATCGACCGGTTGCAGCTCGAGTTTTGCCGGCCGCGAATAATTGAGGAACTCAGTGACATGAGTATTAATGCGCGCTACTTCGGCCTTTAGTTGCGCTGTTAAAGCCGCGAACTTTTCCTGCCGGGCCGCATCGTTCGGAGCGAAATTTGCGCGCAAATGATCGAGCGTCAGATTGATATAGTTCAGCGGATTTCTAATCTCATGCGCGATCGCTGACGCCAGCCGGCCCACCACTGCGGCCTTCTCAGCTTCGTGAAGTTTTGTTTCCAGTTCGCGCGTCCGGCCAAGTTTGACCGTCATCTCATTGAACTGCTCTGTCAGCTCGCCCATCTCGTCTTGCCGTCCGCTGGTGGGAACGCGAAAAGAAAAATCTCCGCCGGCGACGCGCCGCGCTCCAACCGACAGTGATTTGATTGGACGCGTAAAGCGCCACACCACGATTGCTGTCAGGCAAGTTGTCGCAAGCAAGACGGCGAGAGTATAAAGCTGCGACTGCCGCGACTGGCGCTCCAACAGAGTCGTCAAGTTGCTGGCAGAGCCGAGCACGACAATGATGTACCGGCGACCACTGGTTGTGTCGACCGCAAAGTAGAAAGCGCCCGGTTCGCCTGCTTTGGTCTGCGGTCCGATCGTCATGCCATCAGGGAGGGGCGTGTTATCAGAAGGGAGATCGACGGCGGGGTTCAGTGGCGGCAGGGAGATATCTTTGACCCTAACGTAATGAACTGACTTGTCAGGGTTCTTTCGCGGAATCAGTTCTTTATCCAAGCTGTCCCGGATGTTTCCCTGGTCGTCAACGCGCAAAATGTTTTTCACGCGTTCAGCCTGCTCGCCCAACAGCGGTTGCTTTGCCTCCTCGCGCATTTGGTCGAGATACTCGCCGCTCGAGAGACTATTAACACCGAGCGCGAAACCCGCCATGATGGCCTGCTGTTGCTCGACGATGAATTGGGTGTTGCGTCGCACAGCGCGCAAATTGACGTAGTACTGCACGCTGAGCGTCAGCATGAGCAGAGCTGCCAGGAGCAGCAATAAACGAATGCGAAAGCTTTTTAGCAGTCTGGATCGGGCCATTTTCCGAAGACACCAAAATGACTTGCCCGCTTGCCCCAACAAGCGATTTCGGAGCCATCATTTCTAGTTGCCGTTTGCTTAAGCTGATGTTATAGTTGGCTTGGCTTCAAAGCAAACTCCCCAGAAGCTGCCCCGCGGGAGGTGATCCCGCCTCACGTTTTTTAGACTGGTGACGGAAGGTATTTCAAGAGTCTAGGTAACGGGTTTTTGAGCGCCCTTAGCGGTTTCTGGACTTAAGAGGACGAGTAGCGCGCGTCGCCCCTCGGCGTGCAAATCAAAGCAACGAGACTTTATCTGGTTTCGCCTCGAGCGTGCTGGATTTGCAGAATCTTTAAACGAGGAGTTGCTGATGAATTTAATACGTTCCCTCAGGGTTGCACGGGTAGCATTTGCTTTCTTTCTTCTCTTCACTCTAATCGGTTTTACCACAACTGAGACTTCGGCACGCGGGAGACACTCGCGAGGGCGCGCTGCGCGCCGAGTAGCGCGCGGCGGACGGTTGTCGCGACATGAGCGTCGTCTGCTGGCGCGCTCGGGACGCCGCGGACGCGGGCGTTTGTCGAAAAGAGAAATGCGCGCCGAGCGCGCGCGATTGGCGCGCGAAGAATCGGCTTACATGGCAAAGCTCGAGCGACGCGCCGGCCACAAGCTGAGCAAGCGCGAACGCGCCGCCGAGATGCGAAAGTTTTCGTCGAGGCATCGACGCGAAATTGAAGAAGCTCGTCGTCGCGCTGAGGCTGCGCGACTTGCAGCGATCGCTCGGCAGCGAGCGCTGGACGAAGGAATGCGCAACGAAGTCCAGGCCAACATCGCCAAGGACAGCACGGTCGGCGAAGACCTGGAAGTTCGCAATGCCGCGATCGCTGCGCTGGGCAATCATGCCGGCACAGTCGTCGTGATGGATCCAAGGTCGGGCCGCGTGTACACCGTCGTCAATCAAGAATGGGCGCTGCGCCGCGGATTCAAACCCTGCTCGACGATCAAATTGGTTACGGGCGTCGCCGGCTTGTGCGAGAAGGTTATTCAGCCCATCGAAACAGTCAGCGACGGCAGTAAATATCGGATCGATCTGACGGACGCGCTGGCTTACTCAAACAACTCATATTTCCAGAGTGTCGGCGGCCAGGTCGGCTTTGACAAGATGGTCTTGTACGCGCGCCAATTGGGCCTGGGCGAAAAGACGGGCATCAATTACGCGAACGAGTCGCCGGGCAAAGTGCCGCTGTTCAAGTCAGGCTACGCCGTGAATCACATGAGTTCGCATGGCGACGATTTTGAGATCACGGCTATTCAATTGGCGAGTTTGGTTTCGGCAATGTCGAACGGTGGCAAACTGCTGGTTCCCCATCTGCCGCGCACGCCGGCAGAGGACGCGCACTTCAAGACCGAAGTGCGGCGCAGAATCAATATCAGCGATGAAACCTGGAAGCGCATGGTTCCCGGAATGATTGGCGCCGTCAATTATGGTTCTGGCAAGAGAGCTTATCGTCCGGAACAAACCGTCGCGGGAAAAACCGGCACGTGCATCGGCCAGGGAGCATGGCTGGGATTGTTCACTTCGTACGCGCCGGTCGTAAATCCGCGGCTGGCGGTGGTCGTGATTACGCGCGGCACGGACGCCCATGGTCACTTGCCCGCGGCCGTCGCCGGCAACATCTACCGCGCCCTCAGCCCGCGCTTTGGCACCCTGATTAATTTCCAGATTGCGGCAGCGGACGAGGGTGACGAAACGCCGACCGGAAATGGCAATAAGAAGGCCGCGGCGCTGAACGAAGAGAATGCGGAAACCAAAGCCGCGATGGAAGCCGAAGAGAACGGCGACAACTCAGCCGACAATACGACCGCGGGGAACGCAAACGCGAACGGAAACAACGCGGCTGGGACTGAGCCTAAGAGCAAGGTCAAGCCTACGGTAATGACCATCGAAAACAAGGGAAAGCCGGCTGCCAAGCCGACTGCGACTCCGGCCAAGACGAATTCGAAAGAAGCGAACGACGGACGGCCGCGCCGAATTCAGCCTGACCAGCGCTAACACCATTTCGGTTTTTTAGAACCGGTTTGGCGCAAGACTACGAACGCCGAACTCGCGTAATTTGATTGCGAGAGTTCGGCGTTTTTCCTTTAATCGTCGGCTCAGCCACGCCGGGCGCTCCTTTCCAACTTGCAGGGCTTGACACTCAGGCGACTGTTGCGTGATTATTGCCGTTCGCTTTGGCAACCTCTCTTTCTGGAAGCGGGCGAAGACCCAACAGTTACGACAACGAGCGGCTTGGGAATTGCATCTTAATCGTCGGCCTAGTGAGGGCAGTCGGCAACTCCCGACAGTTTGACGCAAGAAGTTGAGAAGGAATCGATCGGAGGCTTTTAGCAAACCAATGAGACAGACGATCAAATTAGTGACACTCGCTGCGATGTTGGCGGTATTCGCAGCGCCGGCCTTGGCCCAGGCGAAGGAGTGCAACGACGAGAATAAGGCCGCGTGGTATGACACGTTTCTTAAGAACTACAAGGGAGAGCCGCCTCAGCAAAAGATTGCTTACGATGCCGCTAAACTTTATTTGACTTCCTGTCCCGAAGATCCGGCCGACAAGATAGCTGAGTTTATGAAGATCAAGTTTGTCGTGCCGTTTGACGAAATGACCGCACGTGCGACAGTTAAGAAGCAGTTCGAAGACGCCTTTAAGCAAAAGAACTATGCCGAACAAATGAGGGTCGGGAAGCTGGTGCTTGCCAGTAATCCTGACAACCCCGCGGTGTATATCATCATGGGAGTTGCCGGTTTGGGAGACGCAACAGTCCTCGCTGATTCAGCTCAGTACGCGAAAAAGGCAATTGAGATGATCGAGGCCGGAAAGCCATTCGCGCCTTACGACTCTAAGGATAGGGCACTGGCTGCGCTGAACTACGCTATAGGAAAGGCCAATCTTCAGAACGCCCCGGGAGACGCACTTCCGTATCTGATAAAGGCGGCGCGTTACGAGAGTGACTTGAAGAAGAGCCCGGCCACCTACCTAGACATTCTGACGGCCTACGAGAAAGGTCCACGCGCGAAACTGACTGAGGACTACGAGTCTAAGTACAAGGGCAAACCCGAAACGCCTGAAAGCAAACTTGCAGCTGCGAATGTCGATCAGATTATTGATCGTGAGATCGACGCCTATGCTCGGTTGGCTGCGCTCACAACTGCCGCCGCCGACAAGAAGGCGGTAATGGACGAGCTCACAGGGCTGTACAAGTATCGGAATAAGTCTGAGACCGGCCTGAATGAACTGGTCGCGGGAATTCTTTCGAAGCCCTTGCCGGATGTTCCAACGCCTCTTACTTCGCTGCCGACTTCGACGACAACGCCGACCACGACTCCGGCGACAAATGGCTCGCCGTCTGGAACAAACGGCACGACATCGAGCAACACAGGCACCAACGGTCAGATTAAGACGGGCTCAACCGGCGGAACTGGAGCGCAGAACGTCAATAAGACAACCAGCGGCGCTAAGCCGAGCCCAAGTCCGACGCCGAGTAACAAGCCAAAGCCCCGTCGCGCTAACCAAAGCCGCGGGTAAACTGAGTTATCCGAAAGTCCGCATCTTCGCGTGCGGCTTTCAAGTCCCAACGCCGAGCGCATCGTCACTTCGACGCTGCGTTCGGCGTTTTGCTAGAATCGTCACGGTGAAACCAACCACCCTCGAAAAGTCGGACACCCTGGAAGAAGTGATCGGCTATCGATTCCGCGATCACAATCTGTTGACGCAGGCGATGACGCATCGTTCGTGGGCGCACGAGCAGGTGGCGCCCCGTTTCCAGCACGACGCCCGGCAGCTGCACAACGAAGCGCTTGAATTCCTCGGTGATTCGATTCTGGGTTTGGTAGTCGCGGATTATCTCTTCAAAGCTTATCCGCAAGCGAGCGAAGGCGAGCTTTCGCGCATGAAGCACCGGCTGGTCAGCGCGCCAACGCTGGCGAAGGCGTCGACTGAATTAGGTCTGGGTGAATTTGTGCGCTTCGGACGCGGAGAAGAGAAGAGCGGCGGCCGGCGCAAGCACGCTCTGCTCTCAGACGTCTTCGAAGCGGTTACTGGCGCAATTTTTGTGGACGGCGGATTCGAAGCCGTGACAAAGTTTGTCGAGCGCGCCTTGAACGAAGAGTTGCGAGATGCTAATCCCGTGGCGGCGGCGGCGGCCGACCCGAAGACCATGCTGCAAGAGAAACTGCAAGCGGCTCGACAGACCGCGCCGCAGTACACCGTGGTCGAAACTCTGGGCCCGCCGCACCGGCGCAGGTTTCATGTCGAACTGAAATGGAATGGCGGCAGCGCGCGTGGGGAAGGCAACACGATCAAAGCCGCGGAAGCCGCCGCGGCGCAATTGGCCCTGAAACAAATGGAGGGCGGGTGAACAACGGAGTTTTGAGTACCAACTTTAGTTGGGCCTTTTCCCAGACAACAAAGACCCGACTAAAGTCGGTACTCCGAAACGCCGTTATCGAAGCGTTGCTTGACCACGATGCTTGCTAACCTCTACGATGTCCGCAATGATTGAGTCAGCAACCACAACGGAAAAGAAGCCGAAGGAAACGACCGGCGCATTCGGTTCTCGCTCAGTCAATCCCAACGGCCGCGAACGCGAGTCAGAGGTCGAGGCTGAACCAGCAGGCCCGCCCAAAACCGTTTTTCGCGAGTACTTCGAATCAGCAGTCGTCACCATAATCATGGCGTTGTTCGGCATGACGTTTATCGTCCAGGCTGTCAAAGTCCCAACGGCCTCGATGGAGAACACCATAACCGTCGGCGACCATCTGCTCGTCAATAAATTTGTTTTTGGGCCTGGCCCGCGCCTTCCTTTCCTGCCGCAGCGCGAGATCCGGCGCGGCGACATTATCGTTTTCAAATACCCAGGCAATCCAAATAATCCGGACCGCGACAAGATGGAAGACAACATTCCTTACAAAGTTAATTACGTGAAGCGAGTGATCGGCCTGCCCGGAGACCTGGTGGAAGTGAGGGGACTACACGTTTACATCAACGGCCAGCAGCTGCCGGAACATTTGATTGTCGTTGCCGATGATACCAATGACAAAGCGCCGCTTGAGATAAAAGAAGACACGCCCCGCCAGAACGAATCTTACGATGTCTACTACAGTTCAAAGAATGTCATTGCCGCCCGCGAAGGGCAGGACTTGCGCGCGGGCTCCGATTTTCACTATGCCGTTAACGGCAAGCCGGCCAGAGTCCCTGAGAATGAATACTTCGTAATGGGCGACGATCGCGACAACAGTCTCGACAGCCGAGCCTGGGGATTTGTTCCACGCGATCTGATCATTGGTCGGGCCATGTTTGTTTACTGGTCGTTTGATGAAACCAAAGACTTTGGCCCCGTTAACTTTTTCACGCAAACTCGCTGGAGCCGCACCGGAACGATGGTGAGATAATTGCGGGAACGCTCGTGCTCAGCCGCCTGATATCCAAAGACTTTCTCGCGCGCGTTTGGGCCCGGGCGAATGAAGACGAAATCTTCGATCGCGCCGCGCAGTTGTCCTACTATTTCCTGCTCGCGCTATTTCCGCTACTGCTTTTCCTGATTACGCTCTTCGGTTATTTCGATGGCGCGGGCTCGCGTCTACGCGACAAGCTGATTTCCTATCTTAACTCGGTCATTCCAGGATCTGCGTTGGAACTGGTCGTCGCCACGATAAATGAAGTTACCGCGGCGAGGGGCGGGGGCAAGCTATCGTTTGGGTTGTTGGCCGCGTTGTGGGCCGCGTCGAGCGGAATGAATGCCATCGGTCAATCGCTGAACGCCGCCTACGACGTGCGCGAGACTCGGCCCTGGTGGAAGATTCGACTGGTTTCAATCGCCTTAACAATTGCGTTGTCGACTTTGATTATTTCCGCGTTGCTGATTGTGCTTTACGGTGGAAGACTCGGGCATTTCTTCGCCGCGCTGATCTACGAGGGAGACGCGTTCATCGTGGCCTGGAGAATTCTTCAGTGGCCTCTCGCGCTTACGTTTGTCTTCGTGACGTTCTCACTCATCTATCAGTTTGCTCCCAACCTGGCCGCGAAGCGCCGCGGTCGACGCCTACCGGCGTCCGACTATCGCCGGCGCTGGTTGTCGCCGGGAGTTCTTGTTGCGGTCACGCTGTGGCTGCTGGTGTCGCTCGGTTTTCGTCTCTATCTGCATTTTTTCAATTCGTACAGCGCGACGTATGGCTCGCTGGGCGCGCTCATCGTTTTGATGTTGTGGTTTTATCTTACGGGTGCGGCAATTCTTTTAGGCGGCGAAATCAACTGCGAGCTGGAGCGCGTAGAAAAGCAGCATAAAGATTCCGCATAGCGCATTTTTCGTGATAGGCTGATACCCTGAGCATGACTGAAAAGAGTCGGAAGATTCTCTCGTTCCCGTCCTCCGTTCCCCCAAAGGCGGATTACCAACGTGTCAAATCCAGCTATTCGGTTCGCGAGATCAAACAACTGTTTGGTCTGAGCGAACGCACCGTTCGTCGCTGGACTGAAGCCGGAATCATTCAGGGCACGCCGGCTGCCGACGGCGTAGACTTCACTTACGATTTCCAGGCGCTCACGCTCTTTCGACGCGTGCGCGAAATGCGCTCGCAGGGTTTGACGATCAAGCAGATCGAGGCCGAGCTTCAGGGCCAGTTAAGTTTGTTTCGGCCCGCCGGCGGACAAATCGCGCGCTTGCTGACGCCTTTCGAAGAAGCTCTCATGCTGCATGAGCGAGGTGACGTAAAGGCCGCCGAGTTTTACGCTGAAGCTATTGGCGAGGGCGACAACGTCGCGGAAGCATACTGCAATCTGGGAATCATCGATCTGGATAGGGGCAATTCGATTGGCGCGCTCGACAACTTCACGCAGTCTTTGAAACACGATCCCCGGCACGTCGAAGCGCACTACAACCTCGGCAACCTCTACTACGACGCGGGCGACTTTCCGCTCGCGCGTTTGCATTACGAAGCGGCGGCGCAAATCGAGCCGAACTTCTCGCTGGTTTATTACAATCTCGCCCTGGTTTATCACCGGCTGACGGATGTCGCCGCCGCCACGAAGGCCCTGCATAAGTACAAGGAACTCGAGCCCGGCGATGAAGAAGTCGAGTTGGTCGATCAGCTTTTGAAAGCGCTCGAAAGCGGCCGGACCGGGTGATTGGTTTCAAGTTTCAAGTTTCAAGTTTCAGATTTCAAGACTTCAATCTCGAATGCTGAATCTCAAATCTCGAATCTTAAATCTCAAGTCTGGAATCTGAAATCTCAAACCTAAAATCTCGAATCTGAAATCTTCCCTTACCCCTTTGCCCTTACCCCCTTCCTTTGCCCTTTGCTTTTCAGGTTCGCAATCCGAAATCGAAGGCGGCCTCCTACCTCCTGCTCACTGCTTCCCCCTTACCCCTTTACCCCTTAGCTCTTTTCCTTTGCGCTTTCGCGCCGGCCGATCTAACTTTATAATCAGTTCCCGTGGCGGGGTAGCTCAGATGGTTAGAGCGTGGGATTCATAACCCCAAGGTCGGCAGTTCGATCCTGCCCCCCGCTACCATAGTAATCAGCAACTTACAGCGGCCAGCAAAGCCGCTGTTCGTTTACATGGGGGACAATACATGGGGGGACAATCTTGTCGATCCATCAAGGCCCCAAAAAGCAATTGATTTTTTGCGGGAAAGAGAATATTGTGCGCCCGCTATTCATTTGCGAAGGCTGAATTCTCACGAGCCTGCCCGGTCTTGCATACTCGCTAATCCAGCCTTGGTCCATGCACAGGATCTTTGTGGTTCTATGGCCCCCACTTGTCGCAAGAAGCGGCGGTGACAGTGATTAGTTGAAGGTAACGCCCCTGACCGGCGCTTTGCCAGTCGAATGAAGCAAGCCCGTCCCTATAGTCACAAAAAGGAGTTCTCAAAAATGGCGGAGGTCATTCAGACGATTTTTGTTACTCCAGCGATCGCGATCGCGCGGCTCGGAGGCAGCACCAAACCTCAGGACGCCTACAATCGCAGTTTCTCCGCGGCTGCGCGGATTGGGTGACTCTACCCACTTGTTCACCGGCGCCGGTAGTCGCAGACTTATTTCTACGCGTGCTCCGCAAGTGTCATCTACCACGCCAAGCGACGTATCGTCACCGATGTCCGCCCCATCATAGGTGTCCTGCGGTGGATCGTACGGAATGTTGCCGCGGAACGTGACCCAGGCGGTGTTTTGATTCAAGAAAGCCCGGCTGGCCTCAACGGGCGCGAATGTTCCCGTCATTGACGGGTGCGGCTGCGCCGCTTGCGGCGGACCATAAGAGTGACCGCGTGCCGGAGTAAATCGAAACCGAATAAGTTCCACATCAGTCAGTGCAATTCGCGGCTGCCGAAGGAGACAAGCGCGGGCTGGACGTGCGATTTTCAGTAACTACAAACGGAACGCTCCTGCGTGAGGAAGATATCGAACTTTTCAGAAGACATCGCTTTGCTGTGACGGTGAGTGTGGACGGTGGAGCGCGGATACAGAATCTGCAAAGGCCGCTGCCGGTTAATCAACACGGCTCATACGCACTCTTGCGCGATGCCACAAAGTCACTCTTATCCAATCCCGGGTCGGCCTTCATCGCCGCTCGTGCCACAGTCACGCGCTTTGACCTCAATCTGCGGAAACGGTTCGAGGCGATTCTCTCAATGGGTTTTCCGGAGGTTGGGTTCGCTCCATTACGGGCAGCCGGAGAGAACGCTGGAGCGCTCAAGGACGAGGACTGGCCCAAATATCTCGCCGCGCTTACCGAGACGGCAGAGCCGGAGCTTGAACGTGCGCGTCACGGTGAATCAATTCGTCTTACCAACTTAGCCGTTGGGCTCAAGCAGCTTTACCGCGGCGCAAGCTCTCCCTATCCGTGCGGGGCGGGTGGCGGATATTTTTCCGTTGCCGCCAATGGAGATTGGTATGCCTGCCACCGCGCCATTGGCTCTGCCGCCTATTACCTCGGCGATAATGAGGGAATCGAGCGGACGCGGCAGCAAGAGTTTCTTTCAGCCAGACACGTTCACGCACAGGCGGCATGCCGCCAGTGCTGGGCCAGATATTTGTGTTCGGGCGGCTGCCACCAGGAAGCGTCGAGCAGAACCGAGTCAGCCTGTGGATTCATCCGCGGCTGGTTGGAATTCTGTCTGGCTTCTTACTGCGAGCTGGTGGAAGGAAATCCAGAATTCTTCAAGCCCGGAGCAGTTCAATCAAAGGAGGAAGAGTAATGAGTCAGCAGGAACCAATCAAACTCATTCCGCGGAACGTCGCGGCGTTGCGCCGCGGGCAGGGTCCACAGAACGGGACCCGGCTCGTTGCCGGCAATCCAGTTTCGACACGTCTTGAAGCCGGAGTCGGAAACTGTTTTCCGGGACTCGAGTGCGATCTGCGAAACCTCGAGCGGCGATTCTTTCCTTTCCTTGAAGTTGATATTGAAGGCGACACCACGATCAGAGTTGTTTCCGTGGATACACCCGGCCTCCAGAGCGCGGTCAGCGGTGGACAGATGCCGGCGGGCACTGCGACCGTCTATCAACAGATTGCCGGCGACCTGGCGGCGAGCCGAAGTTGGCGCGTCACACAGATTCGCGGCACGTTTGGGCCGCTCGGCGTGCAGACTCTGGTCGTCGCTAATCTCGCGTTGCCAAGCACCGGCCCGAATCGTTTGCCCCCCGACGCCTGGACTGCGATTCGATTGCTGACCGAGGGCACCGAAGTTCAACTCACGCTTAAGCGGGGAAATATGTCCCGGACCCTGGTCGGGAACCGGGCGCGCTATCTGGATGATAACGGCGGTCTGGCTAAGATGTTTCTGCCCGGCGAGTTGACCCAGTCGTTGTGCAGTCCCTGGACGCACGACTTCCGTGACTGCGGATGTTTTTATTGGGCGTCAAACCACCCCGATATTGCGCTGCCGCCCTTGCCAACACCGGCGCCTAACGTTCCTGAGGTTAATACCGATGTCGTGTGGGAACGCGCCAACCGTAACCTGAGCACTTTGCCACCTCCGGCAACTTCTAATGATCCCAATGGCGCAGGTAATCCGGAGCTTGCTGAGCTTGTCTATTATCAGATCAATACGGAGTGGCAGGCGCTGAATTTCGTTGTTGAAGGACGAGAGATCGTTGGCCCTTACCAGCCGGGAGTTTTCGCCGCCGATAAGTTTGCAACCAAGGAAGAGCTGCTGACGAACCTGCGATATGCAGCGGGAGTCGAACTGGCAGTCATTCACGAGTATCTGGCCGCGGCATATTCTTTGAAAGCAACCCGGATTCCGCCCGCCGCCAATGATGATGTAGTGGCTGCCCGCGCCGAGTTGATAAGGATTGCCGCGAGTGAGATGCGCCACCTGCGCGCCGTGAACGACGTCCTGCATGCTTTGACCGTTGGGAAGTTCACTCCGGCACTGCGCGTGGCGGTGCGAGTTCCCGCGGCAGGGCCCGGCGGCTTCCGCAACGTCGAACCGCGCGCCGCAACACCACAAGCAATTCAGGATTTTATAGACCTCGAGCGTCCTTCCGTTTTGGTTGACGGACTTTACTCACGCATTCTGGCAACCCTGGAACGCGACGGGTCGGCGGAGATGAGACAAACAATCCGGTCGATCATGGCTGAGGGAGAGAACCATTTCGAAACCTTCAGCTTCATACAGGAATGGCTTAACCGGCACAGCCCGAACGACTATCTCCGGGGTTCCAATCTAACGACACCACCATCGGGCAATGCTCGGCACGCTACGCTGCAACAGAGATACCGGGATCTACTTGAACGGCTGTTTAGCGGCTATACCCTGGGAATTCCCGCAGGCGCGGGAGACATCAACACGGCACGAAATGCGATGCTCGGGAATGCGGGGATTGCAGGCGCTGCCGGGGCCGTTGCTGACGCGGGTTTTCTGGTTGCTTTTGATCGGATCGCTGACCCGCGCTTCGCACCAATCGACCATCCATGACAGGTATCCGAGATTTCCAGGTCGTCGTGCTCGGTTCGGGGCCGGTGGGGATGGTGGCCGCGCTCGAACTGTCGAAGCATTACCGGACCGCGCTGATTACAAGTTGCCTGCCATCCGCTGAGCTAGCTCCTCGGGTCGAAGCTGTGCCTGCATCATTGCTGGCTCTGCTGGTCGAATACGGAATTCATCCCAAACAGATCGGTGTCGACCGGTTGCACGAGACGCGTTTGATCTCGTGGGAAAAAGAAGGCTTCACCGAAAGCGTTGGCCCGGTCTCCGCTCATGTCGAGCGGCCGGCGCTCGATCTCGCCCTGCTTTCAGCACTGGTGGCTTCGAAGCGCGTGAATATTATTCTGGGCCAGCAATCCGAAACGTTCAGTAAGGCACTTGCGGCCGCGAGAAATCACAAGGTACGGTTAATTGATGCCACCGGCCGCAGATCTCTGTCGGCGAAGAAGAAGATCCAGCCGGCCAGACCCTGGGCGGCCCGGACTCTCTTCACTTCGAGGCGATCTTGTTCTGGCAGCCAGGAGTTCAGAATTTGCGCGCTGCCCGGAGGCTTTGTCTTCCGGCTTGGGGCGGCCGACTACATTGTCCTGGGTATTGTTGGTCGGGGAAAGACAGTCGCAGGGAATCCTCACGAGCTTGATCACCTTTTACATGAATATGGGGCGGCGTGGATTCTCGAAGGGCTTCCTCGCGTTGCCGAGATGACTCAGGGAGGAATCTCGCCTGCCTCTGTTCAGTGGACCATTGGCGATGCAGGCACGAGAATTGGAGACGCCGCGCTGGCCCGGGATACTTTGTCCTCACAGGGGTTGGCTTGCGGGATATCTGAAGCTTTGTACGCCGCGGCGATCAGAGACGATGAGGGGGGAAATCTTTTTTCTCTCCGGCAGTTTGAGCAGAGAACGTCGCACCTTCGTGCGCTCTCCGGCTTGATTGCTCGCTGTCGTTGCCGAGACGAAGTTGCCTGGCGAGAGTATGCGGCGTTTATCTCCGGACATTTGCTCGACGAAAACCCGGTTTCAAGCGTCGCTCTCCGAACCGGACAATTACAACGCTTGTCCGCTCACCACTATTAAGCCGTATACAGGTCTACTTCACGGACATTGCGAACGTCTATGCGCTGACGAAATGAGTTTCAGCTAGGCGAAACCGCTCAAAGGATTGCCGTAAAACGCATCAGTCTTCCACGCATTCGCGGCCCACTGGCCATCACCCGCGCCGATAACGTTCACCGGCAGGACCATCGCAACCCCCGAGGGTGTTTTTCTGCGCGATGCCGTTGTCCACCAGACGGCCGTCAGCGCCGACCGTGAACTTCGCCGAGCGCGCCAGATCGCCATCGCGCAAAACTTTGACCTCGTAGTCGCCCGGGTTCTTGTCGAGAAAGAACAGACTCGCGTAGCTGTTCGCGCTCGCGGTGTCGTTGTTGTATCCGCGCACTTTCGCAAACTGAAATTTCCAGACGCCCCAACGTCCCTGGGGGTCGCCTACGCCGGTCGAAATCTGGTCTTCGTTATATCCCAGAGCTGTGCCAATCTGCTGCCCTTTGTAGAACAGGACGCCTTCCATCTTCTCGCCGCTACGTGTGCCGCGGAACCACATCTGTACGCTAATCACCGGAACGTTCTCGTCCATCCTGGGGTCGTACCAAATAAAACCGATTGGCAGTCGCCAGTCCTGCACGACATAGAACTCCCGCTTTCCTTTGTATTCAGGAATGGCCTGATCGGGCGCGTAGGTTGCGACCTTGAACTTGCCTTCGAACAGAGCGGTATTCGTGCCGGCGAGCGCGTTCTTCAGAGTGATCTTGAAAGGGAACAGGCCGGTCTGCGTGATCGCTTTTTTCTCAAGTTCATTTTCGTCCAGGTCCGGCCCTTTGACGGTGACCAACTCATCGTCGCCAACTTCCGCCGTCGGCAGTTTGAAACTGACCCACGGCTTGCCGTCCGGCGTGCTCGCTTCGAACATCCACTGACTGCCGCCCGGCACCGGGCCAAGAATCTGGAAGCTGACTTGCGGAGTCCACGACCACGTGTTGTATCGCGGCTCAGCCGCGCTCGGGTTGGGCCAGTAACGCAGGAAGCGCTTCGCGCTGACGGTGACCGTGCGCTTGAGCAGCGTGGGTCCAGCCTGAGTCGCTCTCGCGTGCGCGGAAAAAGTCAGCGCCGAAACAGTCAGCAAGAAAATAAATGGGATGGCAAAGCGAACGGGGGGCTTGCGTTTCATTGTTAACCCCTCTTTTGAATGTCCCGGGTTGAAGCCCGCTTCGACCAGCATCGGCGAAATCGCGGAGGCAATCTCGCGATGCTTCGATGCAGGGCGAATAAGGCTATCAGAGCGTGCGAATACTAATCGCTTGCCGTGCGAGTAGTCAACGAAAATGGTCGACTGACTGACCGAAGTGTTATTCCGGATGTGCCAGCTTCTCACCGTTCGGTCCAACCTGAATTTCGGAGTGTTTCGCTCCGCGCTTGACGACGGCTTCGTAGGCGACGAGGTTCCCATTCTTGGTGAGCGACTCAATCTTGCCAATCGTTCCCGTCCCCGCGGCCTTCGTCAATCCGTCTTTCACCGCCTGCGACAGGGAATCCATCGCGACCTCTTCTTCGACCTCGATGACGTTGCCCTTCGAGTCGATCAAAATGTCTTTGCCGTGTCCGTTGATTGTCATCGCGACTTCGTAAACGCGCTTGCCCTTTTCGATTTCCGTGGAAAACCCTTTAATCGTCGCACCCTGACTTTGCTCCGCGACGGTTTTCTCGACGGCCGGCGGCAACTGCGCCCGCTTAATCTTTCTCTCTTGCGCCTGAGCGGCTGAAACCGTCGCCAAGGCGATTACCAGCGACGCGAAGATAATCCTGCTGCGTAAATTCATATTCATCGTTCTCCTCGTAGTTTGCAGTTTTGGAATTCCGGTGGCCCGAAGTATATAACAGTTCAGATTGCCGCTGTTAGAGGTAGTGGCCTGTTGGGTGATCGGGAAAACGTTGAGTTTGCGCCACATACTGCATAAACGGAAGAGCGCAACCGCGAAGCGGTTGATGGACTAGAGCCCAGGGTTGCCGCTTCGGCTACCCTGGGGGAGGGCGGCCAATTTTATGGAGCCGCAACCCCGACCGCAACCCTGCCGGGGTTGCGGTCGAATCAATGAACGATTGGTTACCCAACGTAGCCTGCGGCAACGTTGGGCTGGAGGCCAAAACCGCTCCGCGGTTTCGGAGATTTGAATTTTTACTCAAAATTTAGCTACTTGTCTGTAAGGGCCGGCGCAAGCTTAATGACCAGCCCCGACGTTTTGTCGCAATGAAATTCGTTCAGGCTCAATCGCCGGAAGAAATCGAGATCGCGCGCGGGCTTTTTGAGGAGTACGCCGCGGGGCTGAATGTCGATCTTTGCTTTCAGAACTTCGATCAGGAAGTCGCCGGCTTGCCGGGCAACTACGCGTCGCCGGCGGGACGCTTGCTGCTGGCAATCGAAGGAGAGCAAATCGCCGGCTGCATCGCGCTGCGTTCGCTCGGCGAAGGCGATTGCGAGATGAAAAGGCTTTACGTTCGGCCGGAGTTTCGCGGACAGGGCCTGGGGAAGAAGTTAGTCTCAGCGCTTCTCGACGCGGCGCGCCAGATTGGTTACCAGCGCATATTGCTGGATACGTTGCCGGGAAAAATGGACGAAGCGATCGCGCTTTACAGGTCGCTCGGCTTCCGCGAAATTGCGCCTTATTATCACAATCCGGTAGCAGGCGCGCTCTTCATGGAGCTATTGTTGAGTTGAAGAATTGACGTTTCGGAAAAAAGCGCTGACCCAGGATTAGATCGGGCCAGCGCGTTTCCGGAAGATGATGAGGTAGGCGAGCGTGCTTAGCGACGCGTAATCCTGACTTGCTGCGGCGCGTAACTGATCCGGCGCGTCTCGCGCATCCGGCCATCCGCCACGTTTCCTTCAACAATCTCGTAGCCGAGCAGCGCGAACATGCGCCCGCGAATGAAGAGCGGCCGCGAGTTCCCGTACCAATCGACACACGATGCGCGACACGCATCATCGGTCGCTTTCTCAGAGTGTGCGCCGAGTTCACCGACCTCTTCGAAGTGCAGAGACTCGTTGCGCAGAAACAGGATTGCCGCGGACTCTTCAAACAGGTGACGATAACCGGCACGTCCGGGCACGCTGATCGGCAAGCCAAGCAAGCCAGAGTTTGGTCCGTCGGGCTTGTAGAAGAAACCGTGACTCCGCAGCTCACCCTGCGAAGCGCCTTTGCGTATGTAATCGTCGGCTACTTCCGGTGATTCGCCGAGGCGTATAGACGTGAAGTGCAGGTCTTTTCCGTCGGTGCCCACGACGACAGCATCCGAGCCCAGAGCTTCAATCCGATCGACGCCGTGCGCGAGCGTGAGTTTGCTCAGATCACCATCGGCCCAACGCACCGCGAACAAGTTCGCCTGGCTCTTCTTCTCAGGCGCGCCCCAGCCGCTGCCCGTGCCGTAAAGCAGATAATCACCGACGAAGCGATTCTGGAAAGTGTAACCGGACGGTTTCGGCAGACCGTGATAATCCCACGACGAGACACTGTTGCTGCCGTCATTGAAATTCGCGAGCGGTATCCGCATCAGCGCGACATCGCCGGCGGCGCCTTCCGCGCTCCACATGCCGTCGCCGGTTGAATCAGAACGCACCAGCACGTTGAGGTGTTTGTCTTCGCTCTCGAGGAACGAGAACTGATCGACTGGACTGCCTGAAACTCCGATCGCGCTGGGACTCGATCCATCGAGAGGCATGCGATAGAGCAATGAACGCTCGGCATTTTTCTCGCCATAGCGCGACCAGTCAGTCGTCCAAACGTAAACCGAATCGGGCGAAACGTAGAACACGCGACCCGGCGCGCCCAAAACCGCCGTGCCTTCGCATTTCAAATCTTCCTGCGCGAGATCGCACACCGTGACCGTGTGCAGCGCCAGCCCGCCCGTCGTACTCAGCGGCCGCTCTGGTCGATAGACATGAGTCGCCGAAACAATCTGCTGAAATTCGCTCGCGGTCGCGCCCTTGTGCCACTTGCGCACGGCAGGGAATTGCGCGAACGGATTCTCGCTCTCCGGCGAAAGATAAAGCGGCGTGTAAAAGATTAGTTTGCTGCCGATCAAGCGGCTCGCATAGTTGCGCGACGAATAATAATCGTTCGAGCGCAGATGATAGGTCGATCGATAAGTGAGATTGCCGGCGCGATCGATTCTGAACAATCCAACTTCTGTGCCACCGCGTTCGTAGCTGTATCCGATCACCGCGACCGTGTCTTCGGACACGAGCATTTCGTCGTACCAGGTGTAGCGCGGATCGATCTCCGGGCCGAAAGCATCCGCCATCGAGATCGGTTTCAGCGCGCCGCTGCCAATCGCCACCGTGAACAAACGGCCGCGTCGCAGCACGACGAGATGGTCGCCGTGCAACTTGACGATATCGCCTTCGTCGACGCCGACGTGTTGCGTGTTGGTGATCGATTCATCCTTTGAAGCGAGCCCGCTGGCCGCTTTGGCAGGCGCATTCGATGCTACTTGCTCAGCACCCATCGGCGCCGGCGGATTAGCGGAGGCTTCGCGCCGCGCGCGGGCTAATTCTTTTTTGCGCTCTTCAACCAATTTCCGGAAGTAGCTCTTGAGTTCTTCCTCTGAACCGAACGCGCGCATGGTCTTTTTGGCGTTCTTGTTCCAGGGAATTGGCGGTGCAGGTGCGCTGCTGACGGGTCTTCCCGCACACGCCGCGAGCGCGGTGATCACTAACACGGCGGCGAAAGCGGAAAAGATGAGTGGCGTAGTGCGCGTGGATCGAATGAAGTTTTTCATGGCTAACTGGCGTCTCCTCGGGTTTGCGATAATCGAACAACCGAGAGAGGAACGCCGCAGCCCGGGCGGACTTGCGCACATTTTTGTTGCCGGAATCGACTTCGAGGGAATGGAGAGCCAGTCAGCGAAGCTGACGGCATATTAATAGCCCACAGCCCAAGCTGTGGGTTTCGAGGTTAGTAGGGACGGACAAGCCCGCGAACGCGGGCGACATGAATCAAGACCCTTCGTAGGTCTGAACAAGCTGGCCGTCGATGAAGATTCGATATTGTTGAGGTCTGAAGCCCGCAAGAAATAGCTTTCTCTTTTTCTCAATGGCTATCTGATGAAGCTCCCGCGTGCCGACTGTAAACTCGTATCGCTTGGTAAGCTTGAGCGAAAGCATGCGAAAGTCCTTCACCAGCGGCGCACCGTCGACGCGGATTTCCAGATTGCCGACGAACTGATCGAAAGAGAAGTCGACCTGATGTTGCTCTTGGATTCCGACGCGAAAGCTGAATTGCATCTTAAGTCTCCCATGGGAACGGGGCTGGGTTCTGCCAAGCGAAATGAATCAAGACCAAATGTAGCGCTCGTCGTATTCGATTTCATGCTTGATCAGAAAGTCGACGAACTCTTCCTTGAATGTAACTCGACGGTGATGCGCTTCCTGATTGCCGATGTACTTTAGCACGCCTGGAACATTAGACTTGCTCACACTGAACGCTCCGTATCCCAGTTGCCAGGCAAACGATTTTCTATGCGGCCACTTATCATGCACCCAACCCGAGGAGTTCGATTTTAGGAACCGAAGTGCGTCCGACATCGAGACGACCGGGGGGAGGCTGATCAGCAGGTGAACGCGATCATCCGTTCCGTTGATGCCATAAGCCTTCCCTTTGAGTTCGCGCGTCAAGCCGCCGAGATACGCATACAACTCCGGTTTAAGATCGGAGACGATCAAGGGCTCGCGATCTTTCGTGCTGAAGACGACATGTGTCAGAAGGTTGGTGAAGGTTCTGCTCATTTTATGTCGCCCCTCCGGGGCTCAGATTGAAATTGTGGGATTGCTTACCCACAGCTAGCGCTGTGGGCTACTGATATCGCCGCCTGCTTCGCAGACTGGTTTCTTGCTATTTGTCCAGCCTCATCTCGGACTGCCGAAGCAGATACCTTCGCGTGCCCATTGCGCGTGGGACTCTAGCTGGCTTTTGGGATCGACGCAACCGCCTCGAGACTTGCTACACGAGATAGACTACTCGACCAGTCGGCGAAGCCGACGGTATGTCATTAGCCCACAGCGCAAGCTGTGGGTTACGGATACCAAAGAATGGAAGAGAGCCCGCGAATGCGGGCGACATAAGTCATCCAATTCGTCACCTGATGCGGTCCTGTTAATCAACAACATTTATAGCCGCATTCGCCATCGGTTCGTCGAGGAGGGACGGATTCCTGCTTGTCGATGAATATACCTAGCGCCTTTTGCTTAAGAGCCATGCCTTAAGAATGCCGGGATTCGCGTCGTCAACGGCGAAATACTCTTGAATTAGTTTTCGGTATAATTCCGCGCGCGCAGCGTTTTGAAGCCTGGAACCCAGCGGCATCTGGCCGCCCTTGACGAAAGAGCTGATCAGGACTCGATCCATCGGCCAACTTAACGAACCAAGCCTGTCAGGATGATGACACGCCGCGCACGACGCTCCTTCTGCCAAACCCGTCTCGTCAAATCGTGATCCAAGATGATGGCGAGTCCCGCCCACGCTGATTGAGCCGAGTCCCGGCCCAAACTTACTGGCGTCCAGATATTTTCCAAAACGGGCCGTAACGTATTTCAGAAAACGTTCGTTGACCGCTTCCAGCACTGGCTTATCATCACGACTAACGCTGCCACTGACGGGAAAGATCGGAAGAATACCGCTTTTATGGCACTGCGCACAGTTATCGTCGCCGTAGCCAAGTTCCCAACGACCGTTGATGGCTATCGAACCGTCTCGACGATAGGTGCGGTAGTAGTCTTTGAAGTAGACGTTTGTGGTTTGGTCCGGACCGGGAACCGCCGCGACTACCGAAACGTTGCGCACAGTTGCGCGCGCGCGCGGATCAGGTACGCCGAACTGCACCCACTTTTCCGGCACGTGCTGCGCCGCATTTCCCGGCACGACAATCAGCAGGCGGCGAAAGCTGTCGGGGTTATCCGGCGTTCCCAGATGTCGCGATTCGTAGCTGAAAAAAAGAAGCTGATCGTGTGCGGCTCTGCCGGCGTTCATTTCACGCAGCAAAGCCTTGGCCTGCGGCAAAGTTTCGAAACGACTAACGGCCCGCAGGAATCGTGGTGTAAGCAGGAAATCCGGAATCGCAACATATTCGCGCGTTTCGGCGAAATACACTTTGTCCGGAACGATAAAGCCGAGTTCGTGATCGCTCAGCCGAGCGAGCGAAAGTGTCTTCACATATTCGACGAACTCAGGGTAACGGGTAACGAACGCGTTGTCCTCAGCCATTCGGCATTGCCGCATCGTGGCGGCAATGTCATCAAGCACTCTTTCGTAGGCCCGCTGCGCTTTGTCATTTTCATATGCCGCGCGCGCCGCGCGAACCAGAGCATTGATTCTCGCAAGGACCCATGCGTCCTGCTGGGAGTTTGTTCGACTACAAGGCGCAGCCGACAGACTGGATGCCGCCAGCCAGAACGAGAATAGCAGCACGCTGGCTCGGAATCCTCGCTGGCCTGCGAATAACACACGAAACCCAGGATAGTTCATCGGCGTCGCATCTAACGGTTGATTACTTTGCCCGCGGATCCATCTTCACGACGAGCGGTTGCGTGTAGCTCTTGCCCCCGACGGTCAGCTTTACCGTATACGCCCCGGGCAGCACGGCGGACGCACCGCGACCACCAAAACCGCCACCGCCACCACCGCCGCCTCCCCCTCCGGCGGGTCGCTGAGGCGGCGTTGGACGAAGATCCCAAATCCATCGATGCATACCCGCCGCGGCCGAGAGCGGTTCAGGCGTGCGCACCCAGAACGCGGGAATGTTGAGCGTGTCTGGATTGACGGGTGGGTTCTTGTCATCATTGGAATAACGACGAATCACATCGCCCGATGGATCGAGAATCTCAAGAGTTACAGGACCGTTAGCGTTCGATTTCAAATAGTAATCAATCAGCGCGCCGTAAGGAGGATTTTCGGCGAGCGGTTCGTCGCGCGGCATGGGCGTGCCGTTGTCACTGCCGGGTGTAATGTTGAGGGCCTCTGCGGGCCGAAACAGAAAGGCATCGGCCTTCGAAACGTCATCATTGATTTGTCGCAGCGCGGAGATGTCGTCGAGCACCCAGAAGCCGCGCCCGTGAGTGGCGACAATCAGATCGTCTTCGTGAATCGCGAGATCGCGCATCGATGCCGGCGGCAGATTGAGTTGCAAAGACTGCCAGTGATCGCCGTCGTCAAACGAAACGAAGACCGCGCGCTCGGTGCCGGCGAACAAAAGCCCGCGCCGCGACGGATCTTCTTTCACCGTTTGCACGTAAACGCCAGGCGGCAATCCATTCGTGATCTCAGTCCACGTCTTGCCCGCGTCGCGCGTGCGATAGATGTGCGGTTCGTAGTCTTCGAGTTGATGCCGCTCAACTGCCGCGTAAGCTTCGTCGACATCAAAATGCGACGCTTCGATCATCACGACCTTGCTCCACGAAGTCAGCGCGGGCGGCGTCACGTTCTTCCAGGTCTTGCCATCGTCATTCGTTCCCTGGATCAGGCCGTCGTCCGTGCCGATCCAAATCATCGACGCGCGCAGGGGCGAAGGCGCAATCGTGTAAATCACGCCGCGCCGTTTCTCTTTCGGCGCGTCAGCCGCGGCGGCTTCGTTCAAGTTCGGAGGCACACCCGGATCTTCGCGCGTTAGGTCCTGGCCAATTTGGGTCCAACTCTCGCCGCCGTTTGTCGTCTTGTAGAGAAACTGATTTGCGTAGTAGAGCGCGTGCGGATCGGCTTGTGAGAACACCAGCGGCTGCGTCCAGTCGTGTCGATAAACTATCTGACCTCCGCCGCGCTCAGGCGAAACGTTTTTTGTTTCGCCGGTGATGACGTTGCAGCGCGAGACGGTGCCGCCAAAAAGAATTTCCGGGTGCAGGGGATCGGGCGCGGTGTAACCTGACTCGCCACCGGAACACAAGCCTTCCCAGTCGCGATTTGAAATCTCTGAGTGCCGGCTGCGCGAAGGCGTGCCGACCGCGCCGCTGTCCTGCTGCGCGCCGGTCACCCAGTAAGGAATGCGTCTGTCGGCGGCGACGTGATAAATCTGCGCCGTCGATTGGTTGTACCAGGAACTCCACGTCTCGGCGCCGTCAACGGTTACGATCGCGCCCTGATCGCTACCGAGCACCATGCGCTTCGGATCGTCTGGATAGATCCAGAGCTGATGATAATCATCACCGCCGGGCGCACCTTTGATCGCCGTCCACGTTTTCCCCGCATCAGTTGATCGATAAACGGAAGTGTTCGACGCAAAGACTATGTCCGCGTTCTTCGGATCAGCGGTGACTTTGGAGAAGTACCAGCCGCGATCCCAAACGCGCTTGTCGTTTGAGTTCCTTGTCCAAGTCGTGCCGGCATCATTCGAAACGAAAAGCCCGCCTTCTTTTGCATCGACCATGGCATAGACACGATTGCGATTCGTCGGCGCGACCGCGACTCCGATGCGGCCGCGATTCTCTGTCGGGATCCCTTCTGAGATTTCTTTCCATGTCGTGCCGCCGTCACTTGATTTGAAAATGCCGCCGCCCGGCCCGTTCGCCGGAGCGTAGATGAACCACGGAGGACGACGAACATTCCACATCGTCGCGTAAACGATCTGCGAATTGGTGGGATCGAAATTGAGATCGATTGCGCCGACGTCGTCGTTCTTGAACAGGACTTTTTGCCAGGTCGCGCCGCCATCGCGCGAGCGATAGACACCGCGGTCGGGGCTCGGGCCGTAAGCGTGGCCCAGCGCCGCGACAAACACGATGTTCGGGTTTTTCGGATCGACAATCACGCGACCAATCTGTCGCGTGTTCTCAAGTCCGATGTGCTTCCAGGATTTGCCGGCGTCGGTGGATTTGTACATGCCGTCACCGAACTGGATTGAATCGCGCATGTCCGCCTCGCCGGTGCCGACATAGACGACGCTTCCGTCCGACGGCGCGACGCCGATCGCGCCAATCGATGCAGCGGATTGCGAATCAAACACCGGCTTCCACGTGCGACCCGCGTTGGTTGACTTCCAAACGCCACCACCGACCGAGCCAAAATAGAAGGTCTCTGGTTGTCCGATGACGCCGCTGACCGCGTTCACGCGCCCGGCGCGAAACGGACCAATCATCCGCCAATGCAAACCGGAATAGAGATTGGTGTCGTACTGCTGCGCCGTAGTAACCGGCCCGAACAACAACAAACCAAGGATCGCAGCGATTGAAAACGCTGCCGATGTGCGCACGATCATTCTCAGAAGCTCGGGCATGGATAGGCTCCCCATAAAAATCGCTTTAGTTATTATTCCGCTCGCTGAATTGTAGCACTCGCGGCTGATTTGATGACCTAAAAAGTCAGCGATAAGCAGTCGGTGTAGCCGACGGCATAACACTAGCCCACAGGCCTTCAATTTGGTTTTGACCGTAGCTGAACCCACGAACGATAGTTTTTCGGTACATCCATTTTCTTGATCTTTTCCCACGCTTTTATCGCCTGCTCTCTGGTGGCATTTTTCTCTGCCGCGAAAAAATCGCTAATAAAATTGATATATCTCCCGTGTGGGATTTGGGCGAAGCGCTCTCTGGTTTGATTCAACTTAACATACTGGTTTACCAAATCCTTGTAGGTTATCTTGATGCCGTTTGTGAGCTGCTCTTCTCGCCAACGATTCAGCCGATAGCGTGCGCCCGATTTTCTTTTTAGGTTGGGCGCGATTTTCCGAGCTTCTTTTTCGAGAAAATCTTTCGTCTTCTTGTCGTTCGTGTAGTTGACCACGGGAAGTTTGAGGGTCAGCCTTTTTTCGACATCTCTGATTCCTGTTTTTGAGAGGCTGCTCCGGATTGGGCTTTGGATCGTTCCGGTCCCGAGAAAAGAAATGATCGCTTTTTCAAGTTCGTCTTTTCGCAGTCTATTTGCCGACGGAATTCCGATCGCCTCAGCAAATCTCTTCAGTTCCGTGGCATACCAATAGCCATTTTCAAACTGAGTTATGGTCATCGACTTAGTGAGCTTCGCTTTTGCTTTCACGGTAAGGCCTCCACCAGCCAGCGTTTATCATGTCGCCTGCATTCGCGGGCTCCGAAAAACGAAAACGCCAATTGGCTTGAGGAAGGCGAAATCGGCCACAGAGGCACAGAGTCACCGAGAAAAGGCAGATCAGCATTGATCAGAAATGCCAATAGACTTGTCCTCTCGGTGATTTCATCTTTCTCTGTGTCTCCGTGTCTCCGTGTCTCTGTGGCTAACCGGTCCAGGATCGCTTTGTGCGCTGATCTTTCACGTGTGCCGAGAGAACGTTCATCCAAAGATCGAGAAACTCCGGCCCATGATCGCGACCACGGTCATAGGCAGAGGCTATGTCAGTTGCGTCGTAGTCCATATTTCGTTACAGAACCGCGAACCGACCCGCTGGTCACGCGGGCCAAACTGCTCGGAATGACGTCCGACTTGACCGGGCGCGGCGATTATGAACAACAGGGGATGCAAAGGACAAGTTAAAGATTACGCCATTTGCTATACTGCGCCTTGTGGCATCGGTTTACATTGAGACAACGATTATCAGCTACTTGACCGCGAAGCCGAGCAGGGACCTGATCGTTGCGGCACATCAGCAGATTACATCTGAATGGTGGGCGAGCGTGCGCCCAGAAGTCGAGTGCTTTGTCTCACCGTTTGTCATAGACGAGGCGACACGCGGAAACGACGAGTACGCTTCGCTTGTCGTCTTGAAGCGATTGCAGACTTCTCCGTCTTGGAGGTGAATGAAGAAGTTGAAGCTTTGGCCCGCGAGTATTTTGCCGCGCTGAAGATACCGGAGAAGGCCAAGATTGATGCGTTTCACCTGGCGGTTGCGGCTTGGCACAGAATGGATTACGTGCTCTCGTGGAACTGCAAGCATATTGCCAGCGGACGGGTGCAGAAGATGTTACAAGATACAAACGCTCGTCTGGGTGTTTACACGCCGATTGTGTGTACTCCGGAAGAGTTGATGGAGGTGTGAAGATGTGGACAGACCCGATAGTTGCCGAAGTGCGGCGAGCGCGGCTGGAGATTGAGAAGGAGTGCGAGGACGATTTCGCGCAAATCTACGCGCGTGCTCTCGAAGTGCAGAAGAAAGCAACCGCTAAGCTCGTTTCCCGCCCCGGCGCCGATAAGATGACGATGCGCGAAATTGATCGGGAGATCACGGCGTCCCGCAAGGAGAAGAGGCTTTAATACCGCTGAAAAGATCAACGTCCTTTTGACCGCGCCTGAATTGACGGTTGAATGGAAAGCCGCCCAGATTCATGTTCATCCGCGATGAAATCGAGTATGGCACCCGCACCGCGCACACAAACATGGATCTCTACGATCACGTGCAGGAGGAAGATCTGAAACAGGTCTTCGATCATCACAACCTCACTCAACTACAACGTCGCCATGCCCGACGAGAGGTTGGAGCCCAAGTCATCGTGATGAGCGGCGAGAAGGCGAAATGTCTTGCCTAACGCGTTGATTTTTGTGAGATAGTCCGATGAAATGTTATGTAAGGCTCTAGTTTACGGATAGCTTCTGCCAGAGATGTATTGCGCTTCTTGATGTCGAATGGAATGATGGCGGATTCGCCAATGATGTTCCTCCAGACCGGCACAAAGACCGAGTCTCTGCTCTCAACCTTACCCCCCGGCAAGTAAAAATCCTCGCGGTCTTCGTATTCAAGATCGCCAACGTCGTTATCACCATCAACGACATTCTTCTCGCTCGGTTCTAAATACCACTCTGCCAACATCGTGAAGACGTCTGGTTTCGCTTGACCTGCCAACCGTTGAAAAGAAACGTTAGGAGGTGGACAATTCTTCGTGCTTAGAAGCACCCAATTGTCGTCTCTCCATTCTTCGATCATTGTCGCGAAGAACGTTTTGGGGATAACTTTTTTTTTCTTAATACGATCTTCATAGTCGGCGCTAACTAAGAGGCGCCGACCTTTTGCTTTGAGACCTGCTAACCAATGACTTTGGAATCCCGTCCCGGTCAGCGCAAATCGCACCCAAGGGTCGTAGTAACCAAATCCAGAGCTGGTACGGTCAAAGGATGCGATATAAGCATGACGTTTAGGAAGGTGAAATTGCAATGCCATCAATTCGGGCACTAGGTACAAGTTAGGCGGAGATAGGCGGCGGAGGAACCACTTGTGTGCGAGCGATAACCCTCCCGGTGTACTCCAAAACCAGTTGTGTCCATAATTTCCGGGATAGGAAATACTTCCGTGGAGCTGAGCTGTCTTAGGATCATAGAGTGGTCTTGTCGGAGTACGCACAATTAAGTATGAGATCAAGTCGCGGTAAATATCCTCCAATAGCTCACGTTCGAAAGCCAGCTCTCTTGTTAAGTCGAAACGGGCAAGATTCAACGGCAATTTTCCAGCGCCATCAAATATGGAAAGAACGGGTTGTTGTATGGACAGTTGCCAATTCAGTTTTCTCTTGATGTCGGGTCCACGCTCGTATTCTCCAGCGATCTTAATTCCGTTGCAGAAGAACACCGCTTCCCTTCGATTGTAGCGCTTCTCGGGGAAGTGCCAGTGAATATCGTCAAAGTCTTCATGACTAATGCGATGCCAACCAGTTGGCAGTTTGGTGTGAGGACTCGGAATGAAATGTTCATGTTCTAGCACTTCAGCGCTCATGACGTCGTTCGACTGATGCTCCGGTGTAAGCGTCCGCTTGACGGCTGGATCCTCCAAAAAGTACCAATCCCAATCCCATTTGTCTTCCCAAGGCGACGAATGCTTTCGCTTGAATTTAGCCACCGTCCCCTTGGGCAAGCGAACTCGAACAGTGGTTCCAACGTGAGGAAGATTAACTCTTTGAAGTTCTATCGCTTCTTCATCAATTGAGGCCGAGAACTGAATACCATGATCGGGCGGATTTGAAACATGCCGAGTTGTTACTTCTACTTGGTCACCTAACAAGAACGCGGCCAAGATTCCGATTCCAAACCTTCCAGAACGAAGGACGCGTGGTTTTCCATCAACTGTCTCGTGTTGCCTCTTCCAAGCGTCGCTGCGACGGAAGGAAGCGCCAGCCTTCAAAAAGTAGTTTTTGACCACATCAGAAGTCATACCGGTGCCGTTGTCACGCACGGTAAGCCATCCTTCGTCCTTCCCTCCATCAAGATGGACAGTCACCTCTGCTTTGTAGGAATTAACGTCGTGCGTGCCCTGAGGCGATGTGCTCCTTAAATAATCACGAAGTTCTAAACAAGCATCCACCGCATTCTGCACCAACTCCCTGATCGCTATCCCACCGTTGTCGCCATATAGGGGCTCTATCAAGAGCTTAAGGATCTCCGGATCGGCCTCAAAAAGAATCCGATCTGGATAGTATGAAACTGTCTTCGCAAACTCCTGCCTGTCATCCAAGTTTGATCTGACACGTCGAATCGTTAATCCTAAGTCCTTTAAACCTGGTAAGAGTCCATATATTTCACCAAGAAACGCCCACGAATCGTCTAATTCTCGCTGCAGCCCAGATAACAGCCCTTCGAGCTTTAGGAAATCCTTTACGTCTTTTGGTCGCGCGGTGATTACCAAAGCCTCAGGATCATCATGTGTGGAGTTAATATCTTCTATAGCGTCATGAGCCCTCCATTCGCCTTGAGAAACAGGACTCTTCAAAGATCGAACCTTCAAAACTTGTGTCGGGGCACGCTCGCTATGAATCTGTATGTAATCAGCAACGCGAAGGATTGTCATTAAAAACGGGGTGTGAACCTTGAGATATTCGCGGCGATGATTTCGAGGAAGAGTATTTACGCCTTCACGCAGGTTTAGACCGTGACTTCTCGCTACAAGTCCAGAGAGGTTATCTAATCCATGAGGTACCCTAACCAGCCTAATCTTTTCCTCACTTGGTCCCGGAACACCCCACAAGGCGATCTCGTGGGCAAGCCGAGGATGATGGCGGCGTAGAAATTCGCCGATTAGTAAGTGATCTCGACGAGTCATCTCCTGAGCGTCTAAGGGTGGCCGTCGAATGGGTTCGGTGTCTCCTAAGAGAGCTTTCAGTTTTCGAGCATCGAACCTGGATGCCTCAGCAAGAAAATCTGCCCACAACTCGGGCCAAGGCTTTTCACTAAAGCCAGGAACAATCTGGCGAGATGAAGCAGGACTAACGATCTCAACAAATCCATCCTCACTCAGGTGCATCGCACAATCGTGAAGCACAACACTGAGAACTAACACTGCAGCATCTTCGGGAGTCAAGTGCCTCCACGACTCATCTTTGATTAGGGCCTCTGCCGTAACAATCACTTCCTCAATATGTTTCGGTCCATGGTCGGTGTACTCTGGAAAGAACACCATGTTTCTGTCGCCAAACCAGATAAGGAAATCATGGAGTGTTAGATTGACTGCGCCGAGCAGTTCAGCATTTGAGGCTAACAAATCCGCAAGTCGAGTCGGGAGTTTCATTCGCGATGGAGTCTAAATCATTCTTTGTAGCAATCGGTGAGCTAGCGCAGGTCAGTATAACACCGCGGATCGGTTGTCGCGAGGAATACGGGAAGAATCATGGTCCACGAAAACGCTCCGAAGCTGTTACCGTCAATGACCGCCAACTCGTTTACCATGGGCGAGAACGCTCCTGTCTTTGGCGAGAGGAGAATTTTCCACAGGGCCAAGCTCGCCATGCTGGATCAGCGTTGGCGTGTTTGCCGTTTGACATATGTTTCTTTCGCAAGAGGATGACGCCGAACACCTACATAAGCGCAGCACGCAACATCAACCTCCCAAAGTTAACGGTTGCATGAGCTGCTGAACTTCTGGCGAATCATCGCCAGACCGTCAAACTCACGAGGTAGGGTCCAACAACCTTAACTCTTGTCAGTACCACCTGCGTTAGCGGGTGGACCCAGCACCCAACCCGCGTTGAGTGTTTGACCCACCCGCTAACGCAGGTGGTACTGACTTCATTACACGCGTCGAAGCAGTCAAACCTGAAACCTGAAACCTGGAACTTGAAACTCACTTCGGCCGGCGCTTCTTCGGATAGATCGCCTTCACCGTTGAGACAACACCCTTAGGTTCCTTTGGCGGCGCTCCACCGAGCTTCTTTGCCTCAGCCAGCGCGACTTTGCGCGCGCGTCGAATATAAGAACGAATCTCTGGTCGCGCAAGGTCGTCACTTGTATTGATCGTGACATGCCGAATCCGATTTCCGGCGCCTTTGAGAATGCCTTTCGGATCGGCGAGCGTCGCGCCGTCATTGAAGCCGAGATTAACGTGCTTTGAGTAAACCGCGATGTGAAAGATGCCATCCCGCAAACGATCGCTGGTGCCGTAACCGATCGCCACCGCGCTGTATGCGTCATAGATGTTTTCGTAGCACGGCGCCATTTCTTCGAGCACCAGCGCACGAAGGGCCAGCGCCAGCTCTCGAATCTCTCGATCGTATGGCTTCAGAAACTTGATGAGCGCGGCTGGCGGCGAATGTGGCATCGGAAGCGCCGGATTATAACACTCTATGAAAACAACTCTGCGATGATACGCTCGACGTGAATCTTCGTCGTGTCCAGGATGGGAATTCCATTGTGCTCGGTGTCGCGCAGGATCAAAGACAATTCGGTTCCGCCGAGAATTAAACCTTCGACACCGTCGCGCTCTTTCATCTTGTCTAAAATTCGGAGCAAGCGCTCGCGCGTTTCGGGCAGGATGATGCCGTTCACCAGATCGTTCATGTACTTGTCGTGAATGTATGTTTGTTCATTTGCTTCCGGCGCCACCAGCGTGATCCCTGCTTTTGAAAATACATCTGGATAGAAGCGGCCCTGCATCGTGAAGCGCGTGCCGAACAAAGCAATCTTTTTCAATTTCAACTTTGCCGCGGCCGCGCAAGTAGCTTCGACAATGCTGACGAGCGGAATAGGCGACCTTGCCTGAACCTCGTCAAAAACAATGTGCGGCGTGCCGGCGGCGATTACGCCGAAATCCACGCCCGCGCGCGCCAACTTCTGCACTTCATTAACGAGATGGTCGGTTGCTTTGTCGAGTTCGTTCGCCATAATCAAACCGAGCAATATAGTCAAATTGATGCTGTTGATTATTATCGACGGATAGCTCCCGTCGGTTTGCCGCTCGCGGTAGCCGGCAATAATCCCGCGGTAGTATTCGATCGTTGACTCGGGCCCGATGCCTCCGATGATGCCGACAGTTTTCATTGTGCTTAATCAGTATGCCAACACGGCTCACTTCATCACTGGCAGCGTCACGTGCGATGGATAGCGAGCGGATTCAAAGACTCGCTGCGTCGCAATCTGATAATCGCCTGGCTGGGCGTTGAAAATATTCTCGACGAATTTTTGCGGATTGCGATCGTAAAGTGGGAACCAGGTGCTCTGCACTTGCACCATCACGCGGTGTCCCTTCTTGAAGCAATGGTTCGCGCTGTGCAGATCGATGGCGTATTCATTGACCTGATTCGCAACGATCGGCGCGGGCTTTTCAAAGCCCCGCAGATATCTGCCGCGAAAAATTTCGTCCGCGATCATCAGTTGGTAGCCCGCCATATTCTTTTCGCCGGCACCATCCGGATAGACGTCAATCAGTTTCACGACCCAGTCGCTGTCGCTGCCGGTTGTCGCAGCAAACAGATGCGCGACGATATCCCCGGCAATGACTAAATCTTTGTCGAGAACTTCGCTTTGCCAGGCAACGACGTCGTTGCGACCTTTGAGAAATCGCTGATCAGAAACCAGCCAGGTGTACCAGCCCGAGCCCTTTTGTTCGTACGTCGCCTCGATCGGTCGTTTGCGGTAGGGAACCGGATTCGCGGTGTCGGATACATACGTTTCCGCTTCGTTGCCTCTCGGTTTCTCAAACGCGAGCTCCTTGCCTTCGCGCAGGAAAAGGTCACGAGCTGTTGATTCTTTCGGCGACCAATGGTCAAAGGACGTCCACTGATTAGCACCGGTCTGGAATGTCATCGCCTCGGGCTCGTTCAAGTTTCCCTTTCCCTTTAGGTAGTAGGCAAACCATGGCGCCTGGATGTGCGAACGGAAGTACGCGCCAGTCGAAGTCCCAAAATTTATGTTGCCCAAATTTCTGCCGCGGCCGTTCCAGCCGCCGTGGTTCCATGGGCCGAGTACCAGGAAGTTCTGATGTTTCTTATCGAATTTTTCCAAAGTGTTGTAAGTCGCGAGCGCGCCATAATAATCTTCCTGGTCCCACCATCCGCCGACCACAAGCGTCGCGACGGTCGTCGGCTTTAGATAGTTGCCGGACCCGCGCGCTTTCCAGTAGTCGTCATAATTCGGGTGCGCGACAAACGCGTTCCATGTCGGGAACCTCCCCGCATTGAGTTCCGTGATTCTCCCCAGCGAACCCATTCCGAGATACCAATCGTACGCGTCTTTGTCGAACGACACGTCCGTATCCTCTTTCGAAGTCTCCATTGCCTTCACATATTCGTAACCGTAGCTCTGACGAAAAGCGCCGTTATGAAAGAAGTCATCGCCGAGCCAGGTGTCAGTCATCGGCGCTTGCGGCGACGAAGCCTTCAACGCCGGATGCGCGTCGATGGTCGCAACCGCGGCCAGCCAACCATCATAAGAAACGCCGAGAATGCCAACGCGTCCGTTGTTCCCGGGAACGTTCTTTATCAGCCAATCGATCGTGTCGTAGGTGTCAGTGCTTTCGTCAATCGACTTCGGATCTTTCTTGTTGCGCATCGGACGGTTCATCAGAAACTGTCCTTCGGAGCCGTAGCGCCCGCGAATGTCCTGAAGCACGAAAATGTATCCATCTTTCACCATATCGTTGTAGCGGCGATTGATGCCGTCAGAGCTTGCCTGGCCAATACCGTAAGGCGTTCTGCTCATCATAATGGGCAACCGTTCCGCGTGGCTCTTCGGTGTAAAGACAAGTGTGTGCAGACGCACGCCGTCGCGCGCCTTAATCATCTCCTCTCGCCTTTCAAACGGAACGAGCCTCTCGATGACAGGTTTGTCGCTTGCTCTCTTCGCAGGATTGTCTATGCCGTTTTGCCGCCAGACGACGCCGGTGACCTTGCCCTCAGCATCGCGGACAAAGGTCGCCTGGGCTTCGATGATCTTAAGAAAGAATCTCGTTTCGCTTTCCGGGAATATTTCGATCTTGCCTTGATTGGTTGGCAGTAGAAAGAACTTATCGCCTTCGCGCAGAAATGAGAGCACGAACTCAGGGTCATCCAGAAAGCTGTACTGGCCGACATACTCATCGAAGAGCTTTGGGTCGATCTTAATTTCTACATGGTTTGTTTGCTGGATCGCGGCGGTTGCGGGTGTCAGAAGCCCGACCGTAAGGGAGGGCTGGTTGACTCCCAAACTTGAAGCCACCAACACTGAAAGAAAACCGCCAAGCAGAAACAAGTTGCATCGCTTCATAATAGTCTCCGTGCTTTTATCAGTCAGCAGTCGGCGCTGCCGACAGCAGAGCCCGCAGCGCGAGCTGAGGGGTGAAAAAAAGCGAAACAAGAGCCCGCGAACGCGGGCGACATGAGAATAGCCCACCGATTCATCGGTGGGAAAGCGCAATCAAGAATCAATTTGAGTCCGGGTAGCGGACGGTTGAATGG
Organism: Pyrinomonadaceae bacterium; assembly: GCA_035545035.1. GTDB lineage: Bacteria > Acidobacteriota > Blastocatellia > Pyrinomonadales > Pyrinomonadaceae > UBA11740. The sequence goes on along the minus strand of DASZZL010000159.1, from coordinate 16,604 downwards.
AAAGACGCAGTCGTCCGTTTCACGGACTACTCCGCGGTTAATCTCCAATCCCCAGCAGTAAACTGCTGGGCTATTTTCAATCCGCCCGCTGCGCGGGCATTCTATTTCGGGCACGCGGGATCTTTGTCTACCGTCACCATCGTTAATGGCGCCAGCTTGCTTTCCTTCAGAAGATTATTCAAAGCCGGCAGCGTCTCAGCATTAACCTTTCGCCATCGCGCTAGATCGTTCTTCAAAGCATCGCACAATGGAGAGGCGTTTTCGATTATCGATTTTGCGGGACGCAGGTCACCGCTCTGAATCATGGTTACGAATCTGGCGACGTCGCGGTTGACCGCACCGAATCCCGGCGCCGCGTTGGTTCCGTCCTGAATCTCGCCGAGTTCCTTGTCCAGAGCTTTCGCGGCGTCACTGACTTCTCTTACCTGCGGATTTCCGGCCAGACTTTTCTGAACGGCAGCCAGAGCCGCGCGCAAACTACTGACCTCATTGTAAGAGTGATAGCTGGTATTCATCCAGGCATCAATCGTCCGCGCGAGATCGAGTTGCGCTTCGAGGTCACCCGGCGCGACGCGCACGCGCGGATCGAGTGTGACATTTAAAGGTTGACGATGTGTCTTACCGTCAACGGTCAGCACGACTTCGTAATGCCCCGGCACAGCGAGCGGCCCCGGCGGTTGATTGATGGGCGTCTTGCCCGCGACCGCATGATCGGGAAGCGTGTATTCGACGTAGTCGATATGTCTGCCGCGAAAGTTATAGGTGAGCGTGTCGGGATGCGGCCATTCCAGATTCCAAACAAAACGATTTAAGCCCGCTGTAGTTGTCAGAACTTCGGCGGGGGCGAACCAGTAGTCGGGAACATTCTTCGTTGTGTTGTCACGCGACGGTGCTCTACTTGAAAACTGTCGCACGATGTTGCCGCGCGCGTCGCGAATCTCGAGCGTGATCTCTTTCGCGGGCGACGATTTCAAGTAATAGTAAATGATCGCGCCCTCCGGAGGATTCTCTCCGGCGGAGGTGTCGGCAGGCAGCGGCGTATCCGGATGATTGTCCCAGCGCACGCGGACTGCGTTTGCCGGCTTGAATAGATAAGCATTGCCGCTCGTTATCTCTGCGTTGGCCTGTCGGAGCGGCGATAAGTCATCCAGAATCCAAAGTCCGCGTCCGTACGTTGCGACCACCAGATCGTTTCCGTGCACATTGAGATCGCGCACGGAAGTTGTCGGCAGATTCAGTTGCAGAGGCCGCCAGTGATCTCCGCCGTCGAAAGACACGTACGCTCCTGTTTCCGTCCCGGCGTACAGCAGTCCTTTACGCACCGGATCTTCGCGGACGACGCGAGCGATGCTGGATTCGGGCAGGCCTGTGACAATCTTCTGCCACGTCTTGCCGGCGTCATGTGTGCGATAGATGTAAGGGTGCGAATCACCAAAGGCCGCCGCGATGACATAAGCCGTTTCCGCGTCAACTGGCGAAGCTTCAATCAGCCTTATCTCAAGACGTTCAGGCAATCCGGGCGGCGTAACGTTGGTCCAGTTTGCGCCGTTGTCTCGCGTGAGTTGGACGAGACCTGTGCTCGTGCCCACCCAGATTTCACCTGACGCGGCCGCCGATGGTGAGATTGCCTGGATTACTCCCTGTGCGTCCGTTGACGGCGTCTTTGCGGTTAAGTCAGGACTGATCTCAGCCCACGTCTGGGCGCCGTCTTTGGTTTTCAAAACGTATTGCATGCCGAGGTACATCGTCTTTGGATCGTGTGGTGAAAAAACCAGCGGCGTCTCCCACGTGTAGCGATACTTTGCGCCCGGCGCGAACACTGTCGAGATCTGTCCGGTGGTTCGATCCAATCTGAACACGGAGCCATACCAGCCGACTGAGTAAACGAGATTTGCATTCGTCGGATCGGGAGCAATGTAGCCGCTCTCGAACGCTCCGGTCGAGAACCAATCGCGATAGGTGATCATTCCAAAGTCGCTGCGCGAAAGCACGGCGACTGAGCCGCTGTCCTGCTGCGCGGCATACGCGCGGTAAGGAAATCCATTATCGGTAATGACGTGATAGAACTGTCCGGTTGGTTGAGTAAACCAATCGCTCCAGGTGTGACCGCCGTCAAGGCTGACGATGGCTCCCTGATCAGAACCGAGAAGCATTCGCTGTGTATCGTTAGGATCGATCCAGAGCACGTGTTGGTCTTCGCCGCTAGGCGCGCCCTTATACGATTCAAAAGTTTTGCCGCCGTCAGTCGAGCGATACATAGACGTCTGCATCACATAGACGACGTCCGGATTGCGTGGGTCGACGTAGAGCTTACCGAAGAAGGTGCTACCGGTGATGCGCGGATCAGTTGTGCTGCGCCGCCAGTTGTCGCCACCGTCGTCCGAGCGAAAGAATCCGGAGTTAATGATCGTGTACACGCGTTTTCCGTTGGTGCCGGGCGCAACGGCTAAGCCAATCGAGCCGCGACCTGTCTCAGGCAAACCGACGACGCCCAGTTGTTGCCACGTCGCGCCTTCGTCAGTTGATTTTAGGATTTGCGACTCGGCCCCGAGCGCCCGAATCCGCTTCGGATCGATCACCAGGTTGTAGGTGGCAGCGAAGACTATGCGCGGATCGTCTGGCGCCGAGACCATATCCACGACACTGGTCTTGTCATCTTTGAAAAAGACTTTGTTCCAGGTCTTACCGCCGTCTGTCGTTTTGAAAATCCCACGCTCGGGGCCCGCGGCCCAGTAATCACGCGCGGAGGCGATCACGATATTGGGGTCACGCGGATCGACCAATATCGCGGTGATGTAGCGCGTGTCCTTGAGTCCGGCATCGGTCCAGGTCTTGCCGCCGTCGGTCGACTTATACATTCCTTTCCCGGCGGTCTCTTCGCCGGTGCCTACATAAACAACATCCGGGGTTGACGGCGCGAGCGCCAGCGCGCCAATCGATGCGACATGCGCGTCGTCGAAGATCGGTTTCCAAACGCGCCCGCCGTCCGTCGTCTTCCAAACGCCGCCACCCGGCGTGCCGAAATAATAAATCGCCGGCTTGCCCGGAATTCCCGCCACCGTGGTGACTCGTCCGCCGCGATGCGGCCCAACCAAACGCCACTTCATGGCGGAGAATGATTCTGGGTTGTATTGAGCGAGGGCAGCGGTTGTGATTAGTAAGATTAAAAAGACGACAAGAAGGAAAGGAACAAAGCGATTCATGTCACGGCCTCCAATGATGGGCGCAGTTTATCATTCGACGTGACGGAGAAGTAGCGGCAAAGGCCTCGGGCAAAACGTTGAGTAGTGCGCGGAAACTCTATTGCTCAATTGTCTTTGAAAGCATTTGCTCAATCTCTTTCAGAAAGGCCACGGGATCGAGGATGCTCAAGGAGGGAAATCGTTCCTGAAACTCAATACCGTCTGCTGTCGTCGACTTCATCAGATCAAGCAGATCATTATCGCGGCTTACCAGGTAGTAGGCCTTAACTTCGATTGCGAGGTTGAGGTAAGGCTCGTCATCCACGTCTCTGGCGTAGGTAAATCGTCGCGGAACGCTTTAGACAAGCTCAGCGGTTTTGCGCAAGCGCTCGATGAATGCGGTAGCCGTCTCATCGGTCAATCCAGAAAACCGCGCTCGAATGTTTGGGCGAGAGCGAACGTCTTTTATCTCATCGAGAATATCGCTACTCACAAATAGCTGAACGAGGTTGTTCTCAGCCAGACGCAAACAAGCCGCTGCGGGACTCTCTTCTCGCGCAGCGGCCTGCAGATAGACCATACAGTCAAAGACGACTTTCGGCGGCACTCAAGTTCGTTCCTTTTCTTTCTTCTCGCGAGACCCTTCCTTTCGTGCTTCAGTGAAAAGTGCGTCAAGCTCGCTATCCGTCAAGCCGCTGTCTTTCACCTGACGCCGGAAAGGAGCCAGAATCTCATCGAATGTCAGTTCCCTGGGAGCGAGGCCTTGTTCGATGAGCCGGCGAGCATACTCTTCCGGAGTCGTGCCGGCCGCGCGAGCTTTCTCAACAAGGGCATGCATCTTCTCTATCGGAAGGTCTTTGATCTGGATTGTTTCTGATTGCATCTGAAGCTCGCTCCTCAATTCACGCGGGCATCATACCGTGTGAGGGAGATGTGGTTCAATGTCGCGACGTATCATCGAAGGGGAAGTAAGCAAAACACACGACCGCCCTCAGCCTGAAGGCCGCGAGCTGTCGTGTAATGTCGGGAGAAGAGTTAGACGACCTGCCCGCTGACGCGGGCGGTACCGGCCGGAGCCGCGGGGCTATTTAATGTCGGCCCAGCCCTTGCCGTCTTTCCAGTGCAGCGTGACTTCGGCGATCTCGATCAGGTTGAGGTCTTCCCATTCGAGGCTGTTGCCGTCTTTGTCGGTCACCTTCAAGTCCCAGTGGACGTGCTTTTCGCGATCTTCGAAAGTGATCTTAAGACTGTCGCCGTCGGCCAGAGTGTCTTTGCCGAGAATGTCTTCTTCCCAATCGTTTGAGCTGTGCGGCGAGACGTAGAGTGAATGAATCTCAACGCCCGTCTTGTTATGCAGGAGAAAGTCCTGCTTGCCCGCGCGGGCAAACGCCGTGGCAGTGACAAAGATGGCGATCACGCCGAGCGCAATTGCGACCTTTGATTTCAAAAACATTTGTTTCATTGCCTGAAACTAGTTCCTTTCCTGTCGAGAAATATCATCGGAATAGCGCTTTGAAAGTAGCAGGCGCACTGCGCCCAGTCAACCGCAGATCGATTGTCGGAATCGAGGTGGGGCGTTGAAAGGATTGAGTTAAGAGACTTTCCGTTTGCGCGCCGCCGGTTTCGCTTTGACGAGCGTGAGCGCGGCCTTTTTCTTTGTCGCGGTGGCGGCTTTGACCATCGGCTTGCGTGTCGACGCCTGCAGGCTCTTCTTCAGCGCCGTCATGATGTCCAGGCGCGGCACGTCTTCGATCTTTTCAAACTCCACCACCTTTTTGCCTTTGATCTTCTGGTCAATCAGTTTCCGCAGAGCTTCGTGATAATGGTCGACAGTGTCGATGTCGGAAAAGGAGGTGATCATCTGCTCGACCAGATTCGTGGCGAGGCTCAATTCTTTCTTGTCGATCTTTTGCGCAGAGTCGAGTTCAGGTACGTCCTTGATGCTGCGAATTTCGGCAGGGTAACGAAGCTTCTGCAAAACGATGCCGTTCTCGTGCGGAAGAACGGCGACCAGATCCTCACGATCCCGGAGCACGACTTTCGCGAGACCGACCTTGCCCGTGTCCCGCAAAACCTGGCGCAGCAGCGCGTAGGGTTTTTCGGAAACCGGGCCGTCCGGGCCGGCATAGTATGGCGCGTCGAAAAACGTCGTCGGAATCTCTGAAGCATCGACGAAGCCCATGATGTCCACGGCCCTGTTGGTTTTGATTTTGACTTTGGCGATCTCTTCGGGCTCGACGATCGCGTAGCGATCGGATTCGTATTGATAGCCCTTCGTGATTTCTTCGTTGGTCACGACCTGGCCGCACTTCTTGCAGCGCTTGTCGTAACCGATCGGGCCGAAATCTTCACGGTGCAGTTGATTGAACTGGATCTTTTCGGCCGCTTCGATGGCGTTATAGACGCGCACCGGAATCGCAACGAACAAAAAACGTATGTGGCCTTTCCAAATCGATCGCATCAGGATCCTTTCCGCAGTAGCATAGACTTTAGTCTGTGTCGTTTCTGCAGGTTGGAGTCACAGACTAAAGTCTATGCTACAAGACACAAACGCGGGCATCGCGCCCGCATTTTCCCGAGCCTTCCGACCGGCTCGCCCTCGTTCCTATCACGGCGAGGGGAGGGAATTATGGGCCACTTGGCCCATCAAGTCAAAACATTTATTTCGCAAGGTTTTCCGCGGTTTTTCTCGAAGACTGCCCACCCGCTACCGCAGGTGGTACTGACATGCCCTCGCTCACGGTCGGGCTTCTGACATGCCGCTCACATCGAGTGTCAGTGCCCGCGCGCAAGCAAAGGCTTCGATGGACGCCCCAAACTGAAAGGATCAACTGAAAGGATCAATTGACCGCACAGGAGCAACATCCTATTCTTGCCACTCGAAACCGAAGTCGCCGTCAACCTACCATGCGCGAATGCCCACGATGTGAACGATGCTTTGAAGACGACGCCGTCCTCTGTCCCGACGATCAGGCGAAGACCAAGATGACGCTGCCCGGCACGACGCTTTTGAACACGCGTTATCGTCTGGAGAAACGTCTCGGGCGCGGCGCGATGGGCCAGGTGTATCTGGCGCGCGATGAAAACCTGATCACGCGGCGAGTCGCGGTGAAAACAATTCGGCCCGACGTGCTCTCTGATGAAGACCTCCAGGAAGGCGAAGCGATCGCGCGGTTCGAGCGTGAAGCACGCACGGCCGCTTCGATTCAGCATCCGAACGTGATTGACGTAACCGACTTTGGCAAGAGCAACGAAGGCGTCTTCTTTCTGGTGATGGAATACGTCGAAGGCGAATCGCTCTATCAACTCCTGCGCCGCGAAGGCACGGTCACGGTGCAGCGTGCGCTTGCCTTGTTACGACAGATCAGCGCGGGCGTCGAAGCCGCGCACGACGAAGGCATTCTGCATCGCGATCTGAAACCGGCAAACGTCTTCATCGTCCAAAGAAAGAAAAAGGATGGCACGCTAACGGGCGATGACGTTGTGAAAGTCGGCGACTTTGGTTTGGCAAAAATAATCAGCCAGAGTCTTTCGGGGCTGACTTCGGGGAGCGGGCCGGCGTCGCGCGGGATTCTTGGCACGCCCGAATACATGGCGCCGGAACAAATGCAGGCGGGCGTCACCCTCGACGCGCGCGCCGACATCTACGCGCTCGGCGCGATGGCTTATCACATGCTGGGTGGTCGTCCGCCGTTTACTGGCGACATCATGCAAATCTTTGCTCAGAAGCTGACGCAGGAAACACCGGCGCTCAGCACCCTGCGCTCGGATATTCCGACCACCGTAGAGAAATCGGTGATGCACGCGCTGGAGAAGGAAGCGGACAAACGTCCGGCAAGCGTGGTCAACTGGTTCAGCGAATTCGAGCAGGCGACTAAAGACGCGTCGCAAACCGAAGACGAAGGGGAATCGCGTCTGGTGATCATGGCGCCAACGGGAGCGGAAGTTTACGTTGACGACGAACGTCATGGCAGCATCGGACGTTCGGGGCGCGTTATCTTGAAATCGATTCCGCCGGGTCAGCACGTGCTGCGCGTGGCCCACGCCGGTGATGAAGATGACGAGCGCGTGATCGAGATACGCGCCGACGCTGATGAGCAGATCATTCAAGCGCAATTCAAGTCAGCGCCTTCGAGCGGTCTGTCGCCATCGCAGGGCGGCAGTCTCGGCAGTGTTTCCGGTGTGACTCTCACTACGCCCGGCGTCGTCGCTTGCACAAAATGTGGCGCGCGCTTCGCGGCGGGCGCGAAATTTTGCGGACGTTGCGGCAACATTTCCTTTCAAACCGTCACGGCCGGCACCACGACGCAGGACAGAATAGCGCCACAAAGTTTGGGCGGACCACACAGTGGACCAGGCTCCGGGCCGGCGACGACTAAGATTCGCTGTTCGCGCTGCGGAATCGACCAGCCCGCGGGCACGAAATTCTGTGGCCGTTGTGGCGCGTCGCTGGGCGGCGCCGAAATCGCGTGGACCGCGCCACGACCGGTTGAGGTTCTCTGTCCAGGTTGCCGAACAAATTATCCCGCGGGCACAAAATTCTGCGGGCGATGTGGGCGCACGCTGTAGATCTTAAAGACCGGCTTCCAGGATTACACTTGAGTGACCTTCACCTTCTCGTATAGACTTCCCGCGCCCGCGAATCGAGTTCGCCGATAATCTGACCCACAGGAAACGAGGCCTGAACATGAAGCGCTGTCCCCAATGCAACCGCACTTACACCGACGACGCTCTGAGCTTTTGTCTTGATGATGGCTCGCCGCTGACGATCGCGAGTGGGCCGCCGCCTTCCGACGCAAGCGCGACCGTGCAATATCCGCAGGCGCGTGATACGACGCCGCAGCCGACGATCGCTTATCACCCGGGTCCGGCAGCGCCGCCGCCTCCGACGCCACCGCCCGTGTGGTCGCCGATGCCGCCGCCACAAACTCAGAAGCGCAGCGTGTGGCCCTGGCTGCTCGGCATTGGCGCGGTGCTGGTTTTGATGGGAATCGGAGTGGTCATATTAGTCTTCGCGGTTGCGCGCGTCACTACCAACGATAACAACAGCAATCGCGCGTCGAACAATTCGAACAATTCGAATAACGCCAACTGGAAGTCAGCCAACCGCAACTCGAACAAGAACACGAACTCGGACAACACAAACGCAAACGAGAACACAAACGAGAACGCGAATACGCGTTCGACTCTGTCGTCTTTCACGGATGACTTTGCCACTCAGAGCTGGGGCACCGGCACCTGGGACGATGGCAAAGCCTGGTACCAGGACGAGGAGTACCACATGCACGCGGTCAGCGGCCGCTTTATCGAGATGTATGCACCGGAAAAGAAGGAGGAGTACTACACGAAGAACGCCACCGTGCGCGTCGGACTGCGCAGCATTGACGGAAATCCTCCGGACACGGGATACGGTCTGGTCGTGCACGGCGAAAAGAAGGATAACAAACTCGAAGACTACGGCTTTCTGCTTTTCAACGGCCCGAATCCAAAATACAAAATCGTGCTGCACAAAGGCGGAGCCGAAACCAACATCGTCGGTTGGACTTCGTCAAGCGTGATTCGAGCGGGCACCAGTCCTAACCAGATTGAAGTCAGAATTCGCGATCTCAAGCTCGACCTTTACATCAACGGACAATTTATCACCTCGATTACTGATTCGGCGGGCTATAAGAACGGGCGCGTCGGGTTCTACACCAGCGACGTGGGCGAAGTGGCTTTCGACGACCTCGAAATCAGCAAATGATGTTCCGCCGATGCGAGTTACCTTACGAGTTTTGGCCGGCCCTTACAGCGGGCGCGAGTTCACTTTCGATCAGCACGACACTTTTCTGATCGGGCGCAGCGACAGCGCCCACCTCTATCTTCCCGAAGACAAATTCTTTTCGCGCCATCATTGCCTGCTGGAGATCGCGCCGCCGCGTTGCTTTCTGCGCGACCTCGGTTCGACCAACGGCACGTTCGTGAACGGCCAGAAAGTTCCCGAAGCGCACTTGCGCAGCGGCGATCGCATTCAGGGCGGCCAGACCGTGCTCGAAGTCGAAGTGCACGCCGATCAAACCGTAACGATTGACGGTTCGGAAACTCCCACGCTGACGAAGCCGTCAATCGTGATGGTCGAGTGCGCAAACTGCGGGCGCCGCGAACAGACCGAAGCTTCGCCCCAGGACGAGCCGATGACTTTTCTTTGCGAAGAATGCCGCGAAGAACTGAAACGTCATCCGCAGCCCGTCCCCGGTTACGAGATGATCAAGATGCTGGGTCGCGGCGGCATGGGCTGTGTGATGCTCGCCCGCGAAGAAAGCTCCGGACGCTCAGTCGCGATCAAGACGCTGCTGCCGGAAGTGGCCGTCACTGGCCAGTCGCTGCGTCGCTTCATGCGCGAGATCGAAGTCGCGGCCGCTCTGGATCATCCGAACATCGTGCGCTTTCTCTCCAGCGGCACCAATAACGGCGCGGTTTATCTCGTCAGTGAATTCGTCGACGGCTCAGATGCGGCTCGCCTGGCCGACGCGCAGGGCGGCCGGCTGCCTTACGCTCAGGCGATCGACATCGTGGCGCAGTCGCTCGACGCGCTCTCGTATGCGCACACGAAAGGCTACATCCATCGCGACATCAAAGAGTCAAACATTCTGATCAGTGGCGAGGCGCCGAATCTCATCGCGAAGCTCACCGATTTCGGGCTGGCGAAAAGCTTCACGCAGTCGGGCATGAGCGGCATCACGATGGCGGGCGACATGGCCGGCACGTTTGCCTACATGCCGCCGGAGCAGATCAAGGATTTTCGCAACGTGCGTCCCACGTCGGACATCTACGCGATCGGCATGACCGCGTACAGCCTGCTGGCCGGCGACACCGCGCTCGACTTCGGCCCCAACAACGACATCGCGGGAACGGTCAGAGCTATCTTCGAAGGCCCAATCATTCCGCTGCTTCAGCGCGCTCCCAACGTTCCCGGAAGAGTCGCCGAAGTGATCGAACGCGCCCTCGCCAAAGACCCGGCGCAACGCTGGCAATCCGCCGCCGCGATGCGGAACGCGCTAATGCACGCGGCGTGAGATTTGATTTGGCGAAGCAGGCAACGCAACCTTGCTCCCCGCCCACGCATCCGTTAAGATTGCCGAGCGACCCGAAGGTCGCGAGTGAACAATTGGGCTCCCCAAACTTTGGCCGTCTAATTCCTGTGAGGTTCGCAGTGAAAAACAGATTCTCGCTGGCGCTGGTAGCGCTGATCATCTTTGCCCTGTCTCTCCCGGCTTTTGTTCTGGCTCAAACAAAGCGCGATCAATCAAATACCGCTGCCGGAACGACCTCGAACGGCAAGACGGGGCCGCCAACTTCCGCGCCCGTGCGGCGCCCGCGCGTCCGCACCCCGAGCAACCCGACGGAAGCCGTCGCCCAGGATTTCAGCGAAGCGCTGAGCGTCATTCAGGAAAACTATATCGACGGCAGCAAGCTCGACTACAACAACGTCTACAAGTCGTCGATCGGCGGCATGCTGCGGTCGCTCGATCCACATTCGAACTATTTCGACAAGGAAGAGTTCGAAGACATGATGACGGATCAGCGTAGCGAATACTTTGGCATTGGCGCCTCGATCCTGAATTATTCGATCGGTGATTCGCTTGATACTTACATCGCGGCGACGTTCCCGAACGCGCCGGCGGCGCTCGCGGGTTTGCGCTTTGGCGATCGCATTGACGCCGTGGACGGCGTCTCGATGCACGCCAAGTTGTCAGCCGAAGTGCGCGACAAGATTCGCGGCCCGCTTGGCTCGCACGTGAAATTGACTATTACTCATGCCAACAGCGGCATGGCCGACGTAATCGAAATCGTGCGCGCTGCCGTGCCTCAGCCGTCGGTGCCTGATGCTTACATGATTAGTCCGGGCGTCGGTTACATCGACATGACCCGCGGGTTCAATCGCGACACGGCTAAAGGTTTGGCAGCGAAGCTCGACTTGTTGCACTCGCAAGGCGTGACCTCGCTCGTGCTTGATCTGCGCAACAACCCGGGCGGACTGCTCGATCAGGCCATTCGCGTCGCGGACGTTTTTCTTCCGGCTGGACAAGTAATTCTGACGCAGAAGGGCCGCAACGGGCTGAACGATTACGAATACAAAGCCCGCAACCCCGATCCCGATCGCACGCCGCTGGTGGTTCTGGTTAACGATTACACCGCTTCGGCTTCCGAAATTGTCGCGGGCGCAATGCAGGATCACGACCGCGCGCTGGTTGTGGGACAGACCAGTTTTGGTAAAGGCCTGGTGCAGAGCATCATCAATCTGGAATACGGCGCGGGTTTGACGCTCACTTCCGCGAAGTACTTCACGCCGTCGGGGCGCTTGATTCAGCGCGACTACTCCAACGGCGACTACTACAACTACATCTATCGCGGCGGCACCCTCAGAATCGACGACCCGAACACGAGGATGCCCGCTGGGCCGGCCAGCAAGACCGATACCGGCAGGCCGGTTTACGGCGGCGGCGGAATCACGCCGGATGAAGCCGTCAAACTGCCGCGCGGGACGACCGTGCAGCTTCGCCTGCGCGATCCGATCTTCTTCTTTGCGCGCGACCTCGCGACTGGACGAGTTCCGGGTTTCGATAAATACAAAGTCGATCGTCCAATCGAATTTGGCCACGTCATAGAGCCCGCGGATTTCCCAATCACCAATGAAGTATTCAAGGCGTTCAGTGATTACGTCGCGAAAGACGCCAACTGGAAGACCCTGGCGCCGCAGCTCGGTCGCAACCGTTCGTTCGTCGAGACGCAGTTGCGATTCAGTCTGGCGCAGGCGGCGTATGGAACCGTGACCGCGCTGCAAGTCTTGACGCGGGAAGATCCGCAGGTGGCGAAAGCCGTCGAAGTGGAACCGCGCGCGCGCGATCTGGCCCGGGCCGCCATGCGGGCGCGGATGTCGCAGCCATAAGTTCCACGGAACTAATTCGCAAAGCAACAAGAACCCACTCGCTAACGCAGGTGGTGCTGACATTGTTTAGAGGCGGGCATTGCTCGCCTCTTTTTTTCGCGGATCGCAAGAACGACCCACCCGCTAACCCCGACAGGTCGGGGGTGGTACTGACAACAGTGCGGGCAGGATGCCCGCGCTGCCAGCGTGTTGCGACGATAAGACACAGTCTTGCGGCTAAAACTCGGTAGTGGTAAGCTTGTCAGCCATGGGAAACAAAACCGGAATCAATACGGCTGAGCTGGGCAGCGCGGTTCGTCGTCGTCGCGAGCAGCAAGGCTTGAGCCTGCGCGACGTCGCCGAAGAAACGGGTGTGTCCGCTTCGACGCTGTCGCGCATCGAAAACGGCACGGGCAAACCCGACGCCGACAACATTGCGCGTTTGGCGGGGTGGCTGGACATGCCGATTGAACGCGTGATGCATGGCGGTCCTCGTGCCGCCTCTGATCCGAAGCCAGTGGTTTATTATCCTCACGAATCCACGCCTGAGATCGTCGAGGCACACTTGCGCGCCGATCGTCACTTGAGTCCGGAGACGGCCAGGGCTTTGTCTGAGCTTTTCCGAGTTGCTTACGCGCAGTTCAGTCACGCGCCGGCGGCGAAGTCGCGCAAGCGGTGATGAATTTGGAGTGCGCCGGCATCGACGGCGCTTTCGAGTTTTTGGACCGGCGAAACCAAAGCGGCGTCGTGCTACGACCACCCCAGCGCGGCTGCCGCGCCGGGGACCCCGGGCTTGCCGCCGCACTCCAAGAGTTCCTGTTATAATCGCCCCGTGAAGAAGATTCCTTTACCTCCCACGGAAAAGCGAAAACAATTCGAGCTGCGCGCGCTGGGCCTGCGTGATTTTGCCGGCGTCCGAAACGAACAGGCACTCGATCCCTTCGCGCTGGCGCGCTTCGCCAGGCTTCTGGTCGTTGATTTCGATCGCATCCAGGGACTTTCGCCCGAGTCGCGTGCGCATCTGCTCGGCGATGCCGCGGATGAATGGTCCGGCGGCGCTTGTTCGCAGCCGCTGCCGAACGGTTGGCGCATCGTCATCTTGAATCCGGCGCATGGATCATCTCGCAATCGCGCCACCCTGATGGAAGAGGTTGCGCACGTCTTTCTCGGCCACAAGCCAAATCGTCTGGCGGCAATCGTTGACCCGATTTCCCCCTCCCCGCTGGGGAGGGGATTAAGGGGTAGGGTTCCAGGCGACGCATCACGCCCTCTCCCCCAACCCCTCTCCCACAGGACAGGGGCAAAGGAACAATCATCAGACTCAACAAAGCAACCGCGCGGCCGAGTGTTAGCGCGCGAGTACAACCACTCAGATGAAGAAGCCGCCTATGCGATTGGCGCGGCGGCGCTCGTGCCTTACGCAGCGTTGCGCCGGATGGTTATTGAAGGAAGAAGTGGAAACGAAATCGCGCGTCGCTTTGGCGTGAGCCGGCAGCTCGCGGAATACCGAATCAAAGTCACGCATCTGTGGTCGGAACATAAACGCGCTTTTGCCTCACGCACTGAGCACGTATAATCAAAAGTTGGCGCCGCGCTTAGCGCGCTCAATTGATCCGCAATGCCGGAAACATTGCAAAAAGCTGCGGGCTTATCGGTTGTCGACAAGCTGCGCATGCTGCTCGACATTACGAAGACCATCAGTCGCTCGCTGGATCTCGGCGAGGTGCTCAACCTCGTCATGGACACGCTCGATTCGCTGATTCCTTACGACGCAGCCGGCATCTATCTGGTGAAATGCTCGCGGCCGCTGACCGAGTGGGAAGAAGGCGCCGACGAAACCTGCGTCTTTCAGACCGAAGCCGTGCGGGGCTATGACATCGCGGATTTGCAGGAGCTGCGTTTGAAGATGGGTGAAGGATTGATCGGTCACGTCGCGCTCAGGGGCAAGCCGTTCATCGCGCCCGATGTGAGCAAAGAGCCGCGTTACATCAACGCGCGCACGCGCACGCGTTCCGAGATGGTCGCGCCGATCATTTCCAACAATGAAGTTATCGGCGTCTTCGATCTGGAGAGCGACGAACTGAATGCTTACACGAACGACGATATCGAAATCCTGATGCTGCTCGCGTCGCAGGTCGCCATCATCATTGAGAAGGTGATGCTCCACGATAGCCTGATCGAGAAGCAGCGACTTGAGACGCAACTCGAAGTCGCGCGACAAGTGCAGCTTGAATTGCTGCCGGCCCGCGATCCGCAGCTCGAAGGCTTTGACATCAGCGCTTACAACTTCCCGACGGAAGAAGTTTCCGGCGATTACTACGATTGGGTGCGCATCTACGACGATCAGATCGGCGTCGTGATTGCCGACGTGTCGGGCAAGGGCGTGCCGGCGGCGCTGTTGATGGCTTTTCTGCGCGCCGGCTTGCGCGCGGCGACGCACATCGGTTATGCGCCGCACATCTCGATGTCCAAAGTTAATTACCTGCTGTGGGAATCGATCGAACGAAATCAATTCGTCACGGCGTTCTACGGAATTCTCGACGTGACGAATCGCACGCTGGCTTACTCGAATGCCGGTCACAATCCGCCGCTTTTGATCGACGCTGACGGCAACGCGCATTTCGAAGAGCGCGGCGGCGTGCCTTTGGGAATGTTTCGCGACTCGCGCTACTACGAATATTATGTAACGATCGACCCGGGTCAGATGCTTGTGCTTTACACGGACGGCGTTACGGAAGCGATGAATTCATCCGACGAGGAATACGGGCGCGACCGCCTGGTTGACGCCGTAAAACGAGGTCGCCATCTAAGCTCGCGCGAGCTGATCGATTTCATTCATCGCGACGTGATCGATTGGACTGAAGGCCGCGGCGCGCATGATGACGTGACGTTCTTTATTATCAAAGCGCTATAGTTCAATTTCTACGAGAAAGGTATTCGACCGCCCATCGCGATGAGCGCCACTCAAGAGCCACCAACTCAAGACACCCCGACTTCGGCTTCGTTGAATCTGGCTACGGTGTTGCAGCGGATGCTGGCCGTTTCCGACAAGGTAAGCGATCTAATCTTTTCGCCTGGCCGCCCGCCACAGGTCGAGCTGCTGGGAAATCTGCAAGGCGTTCAGATTCCGGGTTTGGAAAAGCTAACCCCGGCCCACACAGCGGGTATCGCCAAGCTGATCATCAGTAGTCATTTGCGAGCCGGTCAGGATGTCGCCGTGGCCAGAAATCTCGAGCAACACGGCTCAACCGACGTTTCTTACAGCGCCCCCGGCCTCGCCCGTTTTCGCGTCAACATCTTCATGCAGCGCGGCACCCATGCCATCGTCATGCGCGTCATACCGCACCGGCCGCCGCGCTTTGAAGAGCTCAATCTTCCTGAACATCTGAAAACCATCGTTGAGCTTAAGAATGGCATCGTGCTCGTAACAGGCCCGACCGGCAGCGGCAAGAGTTCGACGCTGGCAGCCATCATCGGCCTGATTAACGAAACCAAGTTCTATCACATCGTCACCATCGAAGACCCGATTGAGTTTCTGCACACGCACGACAAATCGACCATTCACCAGCGCGAACTTCATTCAGACACGCCGGACTTTGCTCTGGCCCTGCGCGCGGCGCTGCGGCAAGCGCCTAAAGTTATTCTGGTGGGCGAGATGCGCGACCGCGAGACTATGGAGGTTGCGCTCGAGGCCGCTGAAACCGGCCATCTCGTGCTCTCGACCTTGCACACGATCGACGCCGCGAAAACCGTCGAACGCATCATCGGCGTCTTTCCCAAAAACGAAGAGCAGTCGATCCGCACCCGTCTGGCGCAGTCGTTCCGATACATCGTTTCGCAAAGGCTGATGCTGCGTGCCGACGGCGACGGCCGCGTCGCCGCAATCGAAATTCTGAAAGCAACGTCGCGCACAAAGGAGTACATCGAACGCGGAGAGACGGAAGGAAAGTCTCTGATGGACGCGATGGAGCAGGGCGAAACCGAAGGCATGCAAACGTTCGACGGTCAGCTTGAAAAAATGGTTCGCGCCGGCATCGTTACCAGGGAAGATGCCCTGGCGTACGCGTCGAATCAGGGCAATCTGCTGCTGCGTTTGGGCATATTTGGCGCGGGCGAGCCGCCGAAACCGAAAGTCGAGCCGAAGCCCGATTCGATGCTCGATATGATCGAACGCTAAGCGATCCAAGTCTGTTTCTGGAATCAGATGTTCCTGGCAGTACCAACCAATCGCTCTCCCTTTTTCTTTTTCGGAAAATTGCTTTGTCTGATTGTCGGACTCTGCCTGGCCTTCGTTGCGAACGTAGCAGCAACGAACACCGCAGTCTTGCAGGCGGAAGCAGGCTTGCGTTTTGAACTTCCCGCGAACGGCAATCTGCGCGTGGAGAACCTGCGCGGCGGCGTGATTGCCGAGCTGTGGAGCGAAAACTACGTTTCGGTTTCCGCGATTACTGATAGCGGACAGGAAAGCCGTTCACCTGCCATCGTGCAGCGAACTGACAGCTTGCTTTCACTGC
>DASZZL010000158.1:0-12219 GCA_035545035.1 Pyrinomonadaceae bacterium | reverse complement strand
CGAAGGAGATATTATCTCCGCTATTAATGGCAAGCCCGCCTCAGCTCTTACACTCGAACAGCTGCGGCTAATGTTCATGCGAGAAGGGCGGAGCTATCTGTTTAGCGTCAAGCGAGGCAACCAGAAAATACAGACTAGAATCAGGTTGAGAAGACTGATATGAACCCGCATCTAACAACTCATTCCAGCGGAGCGCGGGATAGCGTGCCTCTCAAACAATCTCATTCTGTTGTTGCTTGAATGCTGGATCGCCCGCGCCCGCTGAATTCGATCGATCGTCATGCCACCCGGGCCGGGTCGAAACGGGCAGGGTGATGGAAGCGAGGCGCTGATTGAAGGCATCGTGCGGTTACGCTCAGTGGGGTGACAAGACGTTACGAATAGAATCTTTCGAGGGCGTGGTGCTTGAATGAAAGCCTGGCAAGTCAGCGAGTGGTGTGAGCCGGAACAGATGACGCTAGCCGACATCCCGGTTCCGGAGCCGAAGTCTGGCGAGGTGCGAATCCGTAATCATGCCGCGGCTCTCAACTTCTTCGACATTCTCCAGATTCAGGGAAAGTATCAGACCAAGCCGCCACTGCCGTTTACGCCGGGGGCCGAGGTTGCCGGTGTAGTTGATGCCGTGGGACCTGACGTTGAACACCTTTCCGTTGGTGATCGCGTCATGGGTTCGGGTGCGCTAGGCGGCTTTGCGGAATACACAGTCACTCCGGCCGCGAAAACTTTTCGCATTCCCGAGGCGATGGACTTTGCGGAAGCGGCCGCGATGCTGATCGTTTACCAAACGTCTTATCTGGCGCTTAAGGTGCGCGCGGCAATCAAAGCTCAGGAATGGTTGTTGGTCCATGCGGCAGCCGGTGGTGTGGGCTGCTCAGCGATGCAACTTGGCAAAGCCTTCGGCGCGCGCGTGATCGCGACTTCCGGTAGCGCCGACAAAGTAAGGTTCTGTTTGACGCAGGGCGCTGATTACGCGCTGAACTATCGCGAAGCGAATTGGGTCGAGCGAGTCAAAGAAATTACCAGCGGGCACGGCGCTGATGTGATCTACGATCCGGTGGGCGGCGATATTTTTGATCTCTCAACAAAGTGTATTGCGGCTGAAGGGCGGTTGCTCGTGATCGGCTTTGCCGGGGGCCGCATCCCGAGTATCGCGGCCAACCGAATTCTCCTGAAAGGCATGTCGGTCGTGGGTTGTTATTGGGGCGGATATCTGGAACACCATCCGGAATTTCTGGCCCAGACGCAGGCTGACCTGTTCGCGCTGTATGAAGCGGGCCAAATCAAACCGGTCGTTTCGCAAGTCTACCCTTTAGCCGACGCGGTCACCGCGTTGAGAGCACTGGCGGAACGAAAGACGCATGGCAAAGTTATCCTGACGATCACGTAACCCGCGCCGACTAATGGAGGAAGATGAATGGCGAATTCTCTATTTGATCTAACCGGGAAGGTTGCAGTGATTACCGGTTCGACCAGAGGCATCGGTCGCGCGATTGCCGAGGCGATGGCGCGCGCCGGAGCGAAGGTTGTGATCTCCAGCCGCAAGGCGGACAAATGCGCCGAGGTCGCACGGGCAATCAAAAGTGAAGGGTGGGAAGCGACGCCGATTGCATGCAACATTGGGAAACGCGAAGACCTCGAGCGTTTGGTTGCCGAGACGAAGCAATGCTACGGCCGGATTGATAGTCTGGTCTGCAACGCAGCCGTGAATCCTTACTACGGGCCGATGGCCCAGGCCCCGGACGAAGCCTTCACCAAGATCATCGATTCAAACGTGCGCAGCAATCTTTGGCTCTGCAATCTGGTGATTCCCGAGATGGCCGAACGACGCGACGGCACTGTGATAATCGTTTCCAGTATTGGCGGTCTGAAAGGCTCGTCGATGCTCGGCATCTACGGTATTTCCAAAGCCGCCGACATGCAATTAGCGCGCAACCTCGCCGTCGAATGGGGGCCTGGTAACATCCGCGCCAACTGCATCGCGCCGGGACTAGTGCGCACAGATTTCGCGCGCGCTTTGTGGGAGAACCCGGAGACTTTGGCCCGAGTTGAATCCTCTTATCCGTTGCGCCGCATCGGTGAGCCCGAGGAGATTGCGGGCATGGCCGTGCTGCTCGCGTCGCGTGCGGGTAATTGGATAACAGGGCAGACGATTGTAATTGACGGCGGCGCGACGATCGCCGGCGGTTGAGACTGAAAGATGAAAATCCAGGACAAAGTTGTGGTGGTAACTGGCGGCGCCAACGGCATCGGGCACGCTCTCTGTCGTCGCTTTGCAGCTGAGGGTGCACGAGGTGTGGTCGTGGCCGACCTCGATAGGGAAGGCGCCGAAATGGTGGCGAAAGAAATAGGCGGGTTCGCCGTCCCGACGGATGTGAGTAGCGAAGCTGACATCGTTCGGCTCGTCGCTCTGGCAATCGATGCCTTCGGACCGATTGATCTCTTCTGCTCCAATGCGGGGATTGGTGGCATGGCCGGTGGAGTGGAAGTCTCGAACGTGGTGTGGCAGCAGATTTGGGATGTGAACGTGATGGCGCATATCTACGCCGCGAGGGCCGTACTGCCCGGCATGCTGGCTCGTGGCGCGGGCTACTTGCTGCATACAGCATCGGCGGCTGGGCTTCTGACCCAGGTCGAAGCAGCGCCGTATTCAGTCACTAAGCACGCTGCCGTTGCTTTTGCCGAGTGGCTGGCGATAGCCCACGGCGACGCGGGTATCAAAGTTTCATGTTTGTGTCCACAAGGCGTCCTCACCCGGATGTTGCTCGGCGCCGACGGCGAGCGGGATAGTTTCTTGCGGGCCGGCGCGCTTGAGCCGGAAGACGTCGCTGAGGCTGTGGTAGCGGGGCTGGCAGAAGAGCGCTTCCTGATTCTGCCGCACCCGGAAGTCGCGGAATATTTCCGCCGTAAGGCGGACGACTATGATCGTTGGCTGCGAGGCATGCGCCGCCTGAACGCGCAAGCTCGAGGATTCACTCAGCAGCCAACGACTGGTCAATGATTCTTTCGCAACAACCCCGTTCCGACCTAACGAACTGATCGTCAGGAGCTAAATGAAAGTGCAAAGCAAAATGATCAGAATCTTATTCGCCGGGTTTCTTTTCTCGGTACTGATTGGGTTGCAAGAAATGGGCCCGCCCGCTACCGCAGGCGGTTCTGACAGGACTTTTACTCGTACCAACTATCCCTTGTTCCAACAGCAGCCTCCGGCAACCGATGCGGCTAGCGCGCAGATCTATCAGGAAAAGTGCGCGACGTGTCATGACAAGCCGGTGGGTCGTATCCCACCGCGGTCCCTAATTGCTATGGGGTCGACTGAAGACATCATTCAGACAATGACTACTGGCTCAATGAAGCAATTCGCAGACGGGCTGACCGCAGATCAGATTCGCGCGCTCACAATCTATCTGACTGCGGAACAGGTGGGCGGGTCCGCTCGGGGAAAGCTTCATGCGAACCCCTGCAAGAGTACTGCCGGGCCAATCACGCTCGGCGGTCCGCAGTGGAATGGCTGGGGGCGTGATCTGGAAAATTCCCGCTACCAACCGAAGCCGGGAATCAAGCCTGAAGATGTCCCGAGGCTGAAGGTCAAGTGGGCCTGGACTCATCCGGGGCCGATGGCCACCGGTCAGCCCACGATCATCGGCGACCGCCTTTTCGTTACCACTGAAGTGGGCCAGATCTATAGTCTGGACGCGCAAACGGGCTGCACTTATTGGACGATAAGCGCCGGCGCGGGCCTGCGCGCAGCCATCAGCGTCGGCCCGCTGCCTTCCGGGTCGAAAGCAAAGTTTGCGCTCTATTTCGGCGATCAGAAATCGAACGTTCAGGCGGTCGACGCCGACACTGGCGAGCTGATCTGGAAAACCAAGGTTGAGGATCATGTGCTGTCCCGAATAACCGGCTCTCCGCTGCTGTATCGTGACAGGATCTACGTACCCGTTTCTTCTATCGAGGAGACCACGGGACGAGACGCAAAATATGAGTGTTGCAAGTTCCGCGGCAGCCTCGTTGCGCTCGACGCCTATACCGGAAAAATTCTCTGGAAGAGTTTCACGGTTCAGGAGGAACCGAAAGCCTTCAAGAAGAATTCCGCCGGGACGCAAATGTATGGTCCCGCCGGTGGCGCGATCTGGTCAGCGCCAACTCTCGATCTGAAACGCAAAGTGATCTACGTCGGCACTGGCAATTCCTACACCGACGTCCCGACCGGCCACTCTGACGCGATCATCGCTTTTGACCTGAACACGGGCAAACTAAAATGGGTGAATCAGCTCTTTCCCAAAGACAACTTCCTGGTGGGCTGCCGGCAGCCGGGCGTCGGCAACTGCCCGGTAGACGCTGGGCCTGATTACGACTTTGGCAGTTCTCCGATTCTGCGCACACTGCCCGGCGGCAAACAAGTGATCCTGGCCGGCCAGAAATCGGGCGTGATTTATGCGCTTGATCCGGATCATGAGGGCAAGATTCTGTGGCAAGTGAGGCTGGGCGCCGGCGGCGCGCTGGGCGGCATCCAGTGGGGATTTGCAGCCGATGAGCAGAATGTCTACGTTCCCGTCGCGGATGTGTCTGGAGCAGGTCGCAAACCCGGCATTACTGCATTGAGCAGCGCGACCGGCAAGCAGCTTTGGTACGTACCGGCCCCACCTGCGAATTGCAGTTGGGGAACGGTGCGCTGCAACAACTCTCAATCGGCAGCTGCGACCATCATTCCGGGCGTGGTTTTTTCCGGCACCGTGGACGGACACTTGCGCGCTTACTCGACCAAAGACGGTACGATCATCTGGGACTATGACACGGCCCAGCCGATAGCAACAGTGAATGCCGGTCAGACGAAGGGCGGCGCCGTAGATGGCGGCGGCCCGACAATCGCCAACGGCATACTCTATACAAATTCCGGCTACGGCCGTATCGTCGGACAGCCCGGCAACCTGCTCTTGGCTTTCACAGTCGACGGCAAGTGACGGCGGCGCGCTCGTTGCCGCAGCGAGGGCCCTGGCCGCAGAGCGGCCAAATGTTTAGAGCTCAGGTTGCCGGAAAAAGTTCCTTGTCAGAACCACCTGCGGTAGCGGGTGGGTTTTATGCTGAAGCAGAGTCGAGTCACACGAAAGAATTGGCCCACCCGCTACCGCAGGTGGTTCTGACAAAACCCATTTCGCTCCTCCGGAGCTTCAAAGTTTTTTGGGATATTGGTTCTATAAACATTTGGTCCCTCCGGGACTGAAGACAAGGCGACCGCAAGATTAACAGACTCATTCGTTGCGAGAACTCTAGAGGCAGAACACCAGGATTGAAGAGCGTCTTGAGGAGATTACCGATGGTCAAAGCCAATGACGAAACGCGCAGTCCTAAGTCACGTCTATCACGGCGTCAAATGATCAAACTCGCAGGCGGCGCGGCCGGCTTTACTTTCCTGCAACTCAAATCCATGGCTGCGCCGATTGCTCTTGATCGCTTCATTGATGCGATGGCTTTGGAACAGGTCGCTGATCGCGATCCGAGCCTGCGGCTGCCGATTCTGATTGATATGCAAACGCATGTCTGGTGGCGCGCCGGCGGCATTGCAAAGATGTCCCAACGCGGCGAAGCTTTTCTGAAATCGCTCGCGGGTGCGCGGTCGAACATTGTCGGCAAACCTGTCGCGGTCGCTGACATGGGGCGCATCATGTTCATCGAAGACCTCTTTCTGCGCAGCGAGACGGACCTCGCTTTTCTCAACAGCTTTGGCATGAAAGCGGCATTTGACGGTGTCGATCTGTTTCCGCCGCGCGAAGCAGCATTGATCCGTTCGATGGCGCCGGCGCGCATTCGCATCCTTGGCTGCGTGGATCCACCGGACGGCCAATCGGCGGTGGATTCGTTGATCTATCAATGCGAGAAGCTGAAGATTGACGGGCTGAAGCTTTACCCGCCGGGGCCGGACACGCGCGGCTGGCGGATGGACGACGAGAAGCTGACCTACCCAATTTATGAAACCTTGCGCAAACACGGCGTGAAGAATGTCTGCGTGCATAAAGGTTTCCCGGGCTCGTTCCTCGAACCTGGCTGCCATCCGGCGGACATGACGCGCGCGGCGGCCGACTGGCCCGATCTCAACTTCATCGCCTTTCACAGCGCCTATCCGTTTGAAGCCGAACTCGCCGAGCAGGCGAAAAAGGCAAGGGTCAAAAACATCTACGCGGAGATGGGCCTGCTGGCAGGCGTGATGAGGCAGAACCCGCAACGGTTTGCGCAGTGCATGGGCACTTTGCTCGACGGTCTGGGCGCCGATCACATTCTGTGGGGAACGGACACGCCAGTGATTGGCCCACCGCACTGGCAGATACAAGGCTTCCAGACTTACACCATTCCCGACGAGCTAATCGAAAAAAACAAGTACCAGCAACTCACGCCGGAAGTGAAACGCAAAATCTTCGGCGAGAATGTCGCACGGCTTTTCAGTCTCGACATCAAGAAAGTGCGGCAGGGAGTGGAGGGCGATTTGCTCTACAAATTGCGGAATGATGAAGCCCCGTTGCCGATAGCGGTAGGGGCGCACAAGCCGTAGCCTGACTCGATCACTTGCCCTTGATGAACTCGCGTATGTATTCGTTAATCAATGCGGGCTGCTCGTGAATGACCCAGTGTGTTCCGTCCGATATCCGCTTGATCGTCAGATTCGGAACGAACTTATCGAGCCCCTCGAGGTTGCCAGTCAGCAAGGCAGTGTCCTTCTCACCCCAGACGACGAGAGTCGGCACCTTCACTTCGAGCGATGACAATCCCGCCGCGAAGTTTGTCGCTTGCTTATCGTCTCCGGTCGGTGGACCGACGCGCGCGGCTCGATAGTAATTCAAACCACCGGTCAGCGCCCCTGGTTGCGACCACGCCTCGATGTACGCCTGCTTGTCCGCTTCGGTGAACACACCCGTCTTCAAGCCTGCTCCTAAAACTGCCTGCACCAACGTTGCGTAGTTGTTCGCCGAAAGAGTTTGCTCTGCCTGCGCGCTGCGGAACATGAGCATATATTGGCTGGCTTTCTGTTGCGCCGGGTTTCCCCGCAGCTCGCGCTGGAACACGCCCGGATGCGGCGCGTTGATGATCACCAGCTTTTCCAGACGGTCGGGGTGCGCTATCGCAAAGGCCCACGCGACCGCGCCGCCCCAGTCGTGCGCGACCAGAATGAACTTCTTGTGACCGAGCTTTTCCGCGAGTGCTCGCAGGTCTTCAACGAGGTATTTGACCTGATACTGCTCGACCTCGGCGGGTTTTGAAGAAAGGTTGTAGCCACGCATGTCGGGAGCGACTGCTTGATAGTCACGCCCGAACTCAGCAAGTTGATTCTTCCATTCGTACCAGAACTCCGGGAAGCCGTGAAGAAAAATAATCAACTTCCCTTTGCCCGCCGTCACATAGTGCAAACGCTGTCCATTCACTTCCGCGTATTCGTGTTTGAGCATCGGCGCCTTCGCTTCCTTCGCGTTGCCTTCGTTTTTGCCCAGTGGCTTTTGTTGCCCGTTGGCGCAAATGAATAAGAGTGCCGGCAGGAATGCGGCCGAGATGAGCCGGTTCATGATTGTTAGCTTGTGGTGCTTCTTTACTTTGTGCCGGTTTTATTTGAGCCATTTTTATTAGTAGCCAGATAAGCCTTTGACTGCTGGCCCACGATGTCAACAAGGTTGCCGATCGCCAGGTTCACATCAATCAGGTGCAGCCCCCAATCGGCCAGGACTATCCCGTTCACCACCACGTCGCCCGTGATGTCGTCAGTGCGAGGGTCTGACGGGTCGCCATGTACAGTGATCGCCAGATAGGAGCCCTTTTCATTTGAAACGCACTCGGCAGTTAGGAGACCGGGCACGCTTACAAAAGGCGTATTGATTGGTTGCGGGGGATTCACCCAGGGCCGCGGCCCCGCCTCGGCGGTGGATACGACGCCACTGCCGCGCGAGCCCAGGTAGGAATGCAGTTCGCCGCTCCCACCTCCCAACACCGCGGGGTTCGTGCAACCAGAAACCATGTTTTCTCCTGGTACTCGCCCAAACCGGCTATTCGCGGGCGGCGGCGCATTGGATCTAAACGAAGCGTAGGTGATGATGCATCCGGTTTGCTTCGCCGAGTGGCAGAGTGGCATGTGCTGAAAGGCGCCGCCTACTTCTTTGCCCCGCGGTACGGGCAGGCTCGTTCCCAGCAACAAGGCCGAGATGATGCGCGACTGCATGGGCTTGCCATCGATCTCGTCCTTGATCAGTTGGGTGAGCACCATGGAGCCTTGCGAGTGCCCGATCAGAACCACGCCGCGACCCTGGTTGTCATGTTCGAGATAGTACTTCCAGGCATCGAGCACATCGTTGTAACCAAGGGCTCGGTCCGCCGCCATGGGTTTGCCGGCGATGAAGGCGCGCAGCGCGGTCAGAGTCACTTGCCGGTACAGCGGCGCGTAGACGCGGCACTTTGAACCGAAGCGCGCAAACTGGGCGCGGATGACGTTCAATTCCTCCGGGCCGGCGACCATGTCGCTGTTGGGCGTCGCGTCGTTTGAGACCGTGGGGTACACATAGAAACAATCGATCGGCGCTTTCGGGTTGGCGGCCCATTTCTCGAGCGTCAGCTTGCCGTTGGCGGCAACG
The DNA here is from genome assembly GCA_035545035.1 of Pyrinomonadaceae bacterium. GTDB lineage: Bacteria > Acidobacteriota > Blastocatellia > Pyrinomonadales > Pyrinomonadaceae > UBA11740. The sequence continues at coordinate 3,613 of DASZZL010000158.1, read as the reverse complement.
ATTGTCGTAGTCAGGTCAACGGCGCAGGCATCGTGCCCACCCGGGCGACAGAGCCACGATTCGGATTTACTGTAGTCATTTTTAGCCGGGGCCGGTGCGGTGGCGGCAGGCGTGGTTTGGTTTTGCGCCTCAGCCACGCCCGCGGCCAATACCGCCGCTAGCATCAAAGCAATAATGAAATGTCGTAACATGCTTCCTCCTGAGGAGTGTTTTGGAACTAGACTATGCCTGCGTTGAAAAAGAATTCTGCGGTATCCAACCAGGTAACCCATGTTTGAGAGTCTGTAAGTGATGTTCTATTTGACACGAGATTCTTCCGGCGCCGCTGAATCTGAAAGCTCACGAAGCGTACGCTCGATCTGAGATCGGTGCTCAATCGTGTGGACGCGCAACGTCTGCGCGAAGGCTTTCCAATCGAGCTGTTCCTCCCACTGCACCGAGCCTTGCCGCCCGAGCCGATCGTCCGCTTTCATGACCATCGTCACTGGCACACGGACCTCCAACGAGCAGGAGTCAGACGCGTCCTCGAGCAAGCTGATCAGGGAAGCATGGATGTGCTTGAGTTCAGCGACAAGTTCGTCCCAGTTGCGCGAAAGCGGATCAGTTGATTGCAGGCTTGCGGGAACCGCGCCGGTTTCCGGCGTCAGTCCCTTAAGAAGTGATTCAAGCTGCGCGACGGCGGGACGGTGACTCTCAATCAGGTGATCGACAACCTCTTGAGCGGACCAGCGATCGGGCGCAGGTGACCGCCGGTGCAGCGAAGGTGGAACCGACGCGATCATTGTTTCAAAGTCAGCGAATGCGTCGGCGATTCGTTGACGCAGCAGTTCGATTGGGGCGTCGGTGCCTTTGCGTTTCAGGTACGCCAGAGCGCGAACCTGTTCCGGCCGCGGAAGCGGAGTCATTTCTTCCTCGCGATAGTCTTTGAGCGACGGCGAATCTTAGTATAGTGCTGATCGTATGTCCGGTCAGGATAGTCGGTCGTGATCAGAACGTTCATTTCCATTGCTGCTCAATTTCCGGCAGTGTCCGCGCTCGTCATTGTCGTTTTGCCGTCCAGGTGGCTGAGCCAACTTCCCCCAGTTCCGCGGTGCCTTTCATGCTGCCGTCCTTCTCAACAGTGCCGGTGTAGGTAAGCGTCATCTGCTGTCCCTGCACGTCGACTTTGATAGTAAAGTCAACCTTGCCGCCTTTCACCGTGCCGGTCAACGGCGCTTCACCGAACGCGCCTTTGTATTGTCCGGTAAGCTTCTCGCCATCCTGCTTGAAAGTGAAGGTCGGCGAGCCGGAGCCGGCTGAGCTTTCGACTTGAAAGACCCAGGCGCCGCTGATATCCGTTTTGTCGCTCGCCGAAGGAGCGCTCGCTGGAGCTTTTGGGGTTGTGCCGGCGTCGCTCGGCCGCTTGGCGTTGAACTCACCGTCGGCGAGACCACCATAGTCGGCGCTGCCCTTAATCGATGCTCCGTCAAGCGCACCGGTCAGGGTAATAAGCATGTCATTGTCTTGATACTTGATTGTGTACTTGAGCTTGATGTCCTTGCCGTTCGTAGTGCCCTCGACTGGAATCTCGCCCCTCGGGCTCTTGACCACGCCGCTGAGCTTCTCGCCATCTTGCTTTAGAATCAGTTGCACGTTGAAGGTGCCCTGCGGTGACGTCAGGGTTGCGTCCCACGTGCCGGCCGCGTTAGGCGATTGCGCTACCACTGTCGTGGCGCAGAGAACCAAAAACAAGAAAGAGATCATGGGTAGTCGTCTCATCACAAATCCTCCTCTGGAAACTAATTGCTGGGAGCGCAGGCATCCCTGCCTGCCCGTCCTGCGAAATTGAAGCGAAGAAGCACCAAGCACAACAACCTTGGCTTACCGAACGGTCGGTAACGTAGCATAGAATCGTGTATATTGTCAGCCATGAAAAACAAGCAAATCTTGCTCGCCAGCCGGCCGCCTGGAATGCCGACGCTGGACAACTTCAGTATCGTTGACGCCGAAGTGCCTGAACCCAAAGACGGAGAGGTACTGCTGCGGACGCGTTTTTTATCCGTCGACCCTTACATGCGCGGGCGCATGCGCGATCAAAAGTCCTACGCCACACCGTTCGCGTTGAATGAAGTCATTGTCGGCGGTGTCGTGGCTGACGTCATTGAGTCTCGTGCACCGGCTTTTCAACCAGGCAACATTGTCACGGGTCTTCTCGGTTGGCGGCTTTACTCAGTTGCCAAGGCCGGCGAGATCAGGAAAGTTGATCCAAACATCGCGCCTGTCACCACGGCTTTGGGAATCTTAGGCATGCCCGGCTTGACCGCTTACTTTGGTTTGCTTGACATTGGTCAGCCGCAGGAAGGCGAAACCGTCGTGGTCTCGGGCGCGGCCGGAGCCGTGGGGATGACCGTGTGCCAGATTGCGAAGATTAAGGGGTGCCGAGTTGTCGGTATTGCCGGCAGCGAGGAGAAGAATCGATATCTGGAGAATGAACTCCAGGTAGACGCAACGATCAACTACAAGACCGCTGATCTCAAACAGGCAATGAGGGCTGCGTGTCCCAACGGTGTGGATGTTTATTTTGACAACGTCGGCGGTGAGATCTCCGATGCAGTGATGCAGTTGATCAACCAGCGCGCACGCATAGCTGTCTGCGGACAGATCTCACTCTATAACCTCGAACGCCCGGATGTTGGCCCTCGCGTTCAGCCATACCTGCTGGTGAATAACGCGCTGATGAAGGGATTCATCGTCAGCAACTATGCCGCGCGTTTTGCTGAAGGCGGAAAACAATTGGCGCAGTGGCTGGCAGCAGGAAAACTGAAGTACTCCGAAACTTTCGTCGAGGGCTTCGAGAATGCGCCGCGCGCGTTTCTGGACTTGTTTGAGGGGAAGAATCTGGGCAAGCAACTAGTCAAGGTCTCCGACTAATCCCAAAGAACCTTTGAAGCTCCGAAGGAGCGAAATGGGTTTTGTCAGAACCACCTGCGGTAGCGGGTGGGCCAATTCATTCGTGTGACTCGACTCTGCTTCAGCATAAAACCCACCCGCTACCGCAGGTGGTTCTGACAAGGATAAAACCCACCCGCTACCGCAGGTGGTTCTGACAAGGACCTCTTTCGGGCAACATGAGCTATAAACATTTGGCCGCTCTGCGGCCGGGGCAAGATTTGTAGTTAGAACTTTAGAGACAGGATATTAGGTGCGGCACACCACGAAAGGTTTATGGAACAACCAGTCTGGAACTTTGAACAGGAGCCTGGCGACGAACGGCTCGATGAAACTTCTGTCAACCTCCGGGCCTACTTCGATCGGATGCCGGATGAGAAAATGCAACGGTACCGATCCGACTGGACCGACGAGCAGACGATCGTGTGGGACGATAACTTCCGTGATGACGGTAATCTGATGTTGCTGTGTAGCGAACGCGATGTGGACGTGCGGGAGTACCGCAAGGTTCTGGAGCATTGCATTGAGTACCGCAATCGCGTTCGCGCAATAGTAACGAAGGATCGCTGATAGGTACTTGCTTCCCGCGGGGACTTTAACACCAAATCCGGGTTTATCCCCCAGATCAGCGGATGAACACATGTTGGCAGCTAATTGAAATATGGACACCCATACTTGGCGCCAG
>DASZZL010000157.1:0-21294 GCA_035545035.1 Pyrinomonadaceae bacterium | reverse complement strand
CTCCTGATTTGTTATGGCACTAATTCCAATGGTCGTCGAGCAAACGTCGCGTGGCGAGCGCGCGTTTGATATCTATTCGCGACTTCTCAAAGACAACATCATCTTTCTCGGCACGCCGATCGACGATCAGATCGCCAACTTGATCGTGGCGCAACTGCTTTTCCTCGAAGCCGAAGATCCTGAGAAGGACATCAACGTCTACATCAATTCGCCGGGCGGCTCAGTCACCGCGGGCCTCGCAATCTACGACACGATGCAGTTCATTCGTCCCGACGTGACGACGATTTGCGTCGGCATGTGCGCTTCGATGGGCGCGCTGTTGCTGACGGCCGGCGCCAAAGGGAAACGCTTTGCGCTGCCGAATTCTCGCATACTCATTCATCAACCCTCAGGCGGCATGCACGGCCAGGCCACCGACGTGCGCATTCATGCCGAAGAACTTATCCGCATTCGCGAGTTGACGTCGGAAATCCTTGCCAAGCACACCGGTCAGAGTCTTGAGCAGATCGAACTCGACGTCGAACGCGACCGTTATTTATCTGCCGCTCAGGCCAAAGAATATGGTTTAATAGACGAGGTGATCGCGCACCGCGAGTAGTTTAAGTAAACTCTTACAGTCTCGAATGGAGTTCCCCAGACTATGGTAAGAAGAACTGACGATACGCTGCGCTGCTCGTTCTGCGGGAAATCGCAGAACGAAGTTAAGAAACTCATTGCCGGCCCCACGGTTTACATCTGCAATGAGTGCATCGACATTTGCAACGAGATCATCACCGACGACCAGCAGGCTGAGTCGGTGGCCTCGCGTCCGCCGCTACCCAAGCCGGGGGAAATCAAAAACTTTCTCGACGAATACGTTATCGGCCAGGACGAAACGAAGAAGCAGCTCGCAGTCGCCGTCTATCAGCATTACAAACGGATAGAGCTGGCCCGCCGCCGCTCCGATGTTGAGATTCAAAAATCCAACATCGTTCTCATCGGTCCGACGGGCACGGGCAAGACTCTGCTGGCGCAGACGCTGGCGCGCATGCTGAGCGTGCCGTTCACCATAGTGGATGCTACGACGTTGACGGAAGCCGGCTATGTCGGCGAAGACGTCGAGAACATCATCCTCAAACTTTTGCAGGCGGCCAACGGCGACGTCGAACGCGCGCAGCAGGGCATCATCTACATCGACGAGATCGACAAGATCTGCCGCAAGGATGAGAACCCATCGATCACGCGCGACGTTTCGGGCGAAGGCGTGCAGCAGGCGCTTTTGAAAATTCTGGAAGGCACGATCGCGAATGTTCCGCCGCAGGGCGGACGCAAACATCCGCATCAGGAATTCTTCCCTGTTGACACGACGAACATTCTGTTCATCTGCGGTGGTGCGTTCGTCGGATTGGAAAAAGTCGTCGAGCGCCGCTTGCGCAACAAGTCACTCGGCTTTCATGCCGTGGTGAAGACAGGTTCACAGCGACAAGCCGACGCGCTCGCCCACGTGCAGCCGGAAGATCTGATTCGCTACGGGCTAATTCCGGAATTCGTAGGCCGCTTGCCGGTCGTCGGAGTGCTGCAGGAGCTGGACGAGGCCGCGCTGATCAAGATTCTCACCGAGCCAAAGAATGCACTCGTCAAGCAGTATCAGAAGAAGTTCGAGTTTGACAGCGTCAAACTGCGATTCACCGAAGACGCTCTGCGCGGCGTCGCGGGCCAGGCGTTGCAGCGCAAAGTCGGAGCGCGCGGTTTGATGATGATCCTCGAAGAGCTTTTGCTCGAGGCAATGTACACGATGCCTTCGCAAAAACGCGTGAAAGAATTCGTCATCACCAGCGAAATGGTCGACCGTCGCCGCGCGATGCCGGGTGAAAGCCTGGCGGGTGTTGATGACGCTGCGGCATAGTGCCTCATCAAGCGAATCGCTGGCCAGGATTCGTCAGTAGCGGCTTCCGACCAAATAGTTTACAATCAGCGCAGCTACAAAAAGGGCGAGGCGACAAGGGCGGCTCGCCCTTATTCGCAGCAACGAAAGAAAGCTGAGCGGCCGGGATATCCGGGCCCGGTTAATTTGCAAGAGCGGCCTGATTCGTCGTTTAATTCAGATGCCCCGTTTCGAGTTTTTCAGGAGTCTTTTCGGTCTCAAGAGTTTTCATATCAGCAGTAAATAATCATGGAAGAATATTCAGACCGCACCCCAGCCGACATCGCTCGTTACCCCATGGTGCCGATTCGCGACGTCGTAATCTTTCCGTTCACTAAAGTCGCGTTCAAGATCGGACGGCCCGGTTCAGTGCGCGCGCTGGAGTTGGCGCTCACTTCTGATCGCACGATCTTTCTCGCCACGCAGCACGACGCCACGGTCGACGAACCCGCGCCTGAGCAAATCTACAACGTCGGCACGATTGCCCGCATCATGCAATCGCAAAAACAGGAGAACGGTCAGATCAAGGTTGTGGTCGAAGGCCGCGAACGCGCCACGACGATTCGCGTCGAAAACAATGACGGAGCGTTTACCGCTCTGGTGCGCCGCGCGCCAGTCGTCAGCGAAGAAGGCGTGCGCACCGATGCTCTGATTCAGAAAGTCGCGCAATTGGTTGAGCAACATTTGCGACTCGCGCCTGACGTGCAACCCGACGCGCTGCAAACGGCGATGCGCAATGCCGATGCGTCGCACATGGCCGACGCGCTCGCCTCGCAACTGCGAATCTCAGTCGAAGACAAGCAGGGACTGCTCGAACTTTTCTCGGCGCAAGCGCGTTTGGCTCGTTTGATCGAAATTCTGGAGATTGAGCTGGAGAAACGGCAGCTCGACCGCACGATTCAGACGCGCGTGAAGCGCCAGATGGAGAAGGCGCAGAAAGAGTACTACCTCAACGAACAAATCAAGGCGATTCACAAAGAGCTGGGCCGCAAAGACGAACGCGCCGAACTCGACGAGCTGAAGAAGAAGATCGAAGACGCCGGCATGTCCGAAGAGGCCAAGGAAAAAGCCCTGCAGGAATTGCACCGGCTGGAAGCGATGCCCCCGATGTCGGCGGAAGGAACAGTCTCGCGCACTTACATCGACTGGTTGCTCAGCGTGCCGTGGAAACAGAAATCAAAAGAGATTCGCGACCTGATCAAGGCTGAAGAAGTTCTGAACGAGGATCACTACAGCCTGGAAAAAATCAAGGATCGCATTCTCGAATACCTGGCCGTTCGGCAGTTGGTGAAGAATCCGAAAGGCTCGATTCTTTGTTTCGTCGGCCCGCCGGGAGTCGGCAAGACCAGTCTCGGCAAATCGATCGCCCGCGCCACGGGCAGAAAGTTCGTGCGCTTGTCGCTCGGCGGCGTCCGTGACGAAGCTGAGGTTCGCGGTCATCGACGAACGTACATCGGCGCTCTGCCGGGTCAGATTATCCAGATGATGAAGAAGGCCGGAACAATTAATCCGGTGTTGCTGCTCGACGAAGTGGACAAGCTCGGCACAGACTTTCGCGGTGATCCGAGCGCGGCTTTGCTCGAAGTACTCGATCCGGAACAGAACCACATGTTCCAGGATCACTACCTCGACGTCGAATACGATCTTTCTAAAGTCTTCTTCATCGCGACGGGCAACGTGCTGCACACGATTCCGCCGGCGCTGCAAGACCGGCTGGAAGTGCTGCGCCTATCCGGTTATACCGAGCGCGAAAAACTGGAAATAGCCAAGCGACATCTGGTGCCAAAGCAAGCGGAAGCCAACGGCTTGCGCCTCGAACAGTTTGAATTCACCGACGAAGGCATTCTGGAAATCGTGCGTCACTACACGCGCGAGGCTGGTGTGCGCAATCTCGAACGCGAGATTGGATCGTGCTGCCGCAAGATGGCGCGCAAGTTTGTAGCGGAAAGCGTAGCCGCAGACTTTAAAGATGTGGTTGGCGCGGAGCGCGTGCAAGAGATGCTCGGGCCGATCAAGTTCCGCCAGCAGGGCGTCGCCGCGGAAAGCGAAATTGGTTTGGCGACTGGTCTGGCGTGGACCGAAGTTGGCGGCGAAGTGCTGCAAATCGAAGCGACGCTGACGAAAGGACGCGGCGGTGTGCAGCTGACGGGTAAGTTGGGCGAAGTGATGCAGGAGTCCGCACAGGCGGCATTGACTTGCATCAAAGCGCGCGCCGAACGACTCGGCATTAACCTGGATTTCATTCGCAAGCGCGACCTGCACATTCACGTTCCCGAAGGCGCAATTCCCAAAGACGGGCCTTCAGCAGGCATCACGATGGCCGCATCAATGGCCTCAGCGTTGATGCGTGTGCCCGTGCGCAAGAATGTCGCGATGACGGGCGAGATAACTTTGCGCGGACGCATTCTGCCGATCGGCGGGGTGAAGGAAAAGCTTTTGGCGGCGCATCGCTTTGGCATTGACACGATCATCTTGCCAAAGGACAACGAAAAAGATTTGCCGGAAGTGCCCGAGGAAGTTCGCAACGCGATGACCATCAACCTGGTGGACACGATTGATGAAGTGATCGCCCTGGCACTTGAAGAGCAACCGGCGACGGCTGTTTCGGAAGAAGCAAAGACGCCGCCGTTGTGGACGACTGAGCCGCCGCCGCAGGGTTTGCAGACACCTGTTGAGCAGTAGGGCTCCGGGCAATTTTCAGTTTTTTCAAACTCAATTTGGAACTCGCAGAGCGGACCCTCGGTGTGCCTGCGTTTCCTCGGTTAACTAATCTTTTCAACAAACAGGAGCAAACAAAATGGGAAAGCAAGAAGACGCAAATCTAATTCTGAGACTGTACGAAATCCGCCGCGAGCCAGTGATGCGCGAAGCGCGCAACTGGTTCTTCACTTTCAATCCGACCAGCGCCGGCGAGTATATGGAGGCGATGATGGGCGAGCACAGCGGACATGCCCGCATGGTCGTTTCTTACTGGGACATGGCCGCGTCACTCGTGAACAACGGGGCCATCGACGAGCAGATGTTCAATGATGCGAACGGCGAGCACCTTTTCGTGTTCGCCAAGATCGAACCGGTGCTCGAGGAGATTCGCAAGACCTCGAACCAGCCCGACTTTCTGCGACATTTTGAAACGCTCATCAGACGCATACCGAACAACGCAGAGAAGCTGACCGGCATGCGCGAGCGGATTAAGATGATTCAGGCAATGATGGCTGAGAAAGCACAGGCAGCCACCGCAGGGGCCGACTTCAAATCGACGGGTGAGAAGTTGCCGAGTGCGAAGGCAAAAGGCTTCTAGAACGGGACTCTCGTTTCGTACGCGAGCCACGCCCCGTCATGAAGATTACGAGCGCGGAATTCCTGAAGAGCGCCTTTCAGGAAGCCGATTGGCCACAAGACGCGAAGCCAGAGATCGCCTTCCTGGGTCGCTCGAACGTAGGCAAATCAAGCTTAATCAATTCATTGCTGGGCGTTCGCGGGTTGGCGCGCACGTCATCGACCCCTGGTAGGACGCAGTCAGTCAATTTTTTTCTAATTAACGGGGGGTTTCGCTTCGTCGATCTCCCGGGTTACGGGTACGCGCGCGCTCCCAAGGACGTGAAGGCAAAATGGAGCGCCGCCGCCACGGATTACCTTGCCAAACGTGATCAGCTTGTGCTATCAATTCACATTGTCGATTCGCGTCACGAACCCACGAAACAGGATTTGCAGCTTCACGAGTGGCTTGAACATCATCAGAAGCCGCACATAATTGTCGCCACAAAATCTGACAAGCTTTCGAATAATGAATTGCGCCGGAACATCGATCGCGCGAAACGCGCGCTTAAGAACGAGCGGATCGTGGTTTACTCGGCAGTGAGCGGGCGCGGGCGTGACGACGCGTGGGACGCTATTCAAGCGGCGCTGAATCACACGGACAAGGCGTAGCTTTGAATCGTAAGACAGAGTTTGAAAGTGCTTCGCTTAATTTGAATCAGATCGCCTTTTGAGGTAAGTTGTCACTTGCGATTCTCCAGCTTTCGTTTAGAATAAGAAAACCCTGAGTCAAAAAGCATCGTACTTGAGTAAGACTTTCGTAGGACCCTGGTTTGAATCTGGAATCTGATCCGAGACCACGCTTACCCAGCCAGCCGGCATCCAAACAAGCGATTATTCCGCGTTCTTCGGGATTACGACCCCTGGCGGCAAGGTTGGATGGAGAGTGAGTCACGCAGCGGGAAAGCAGTCCCACCCGAACTGCTCCACGATCCGCGAAGGAAACTTTCCCTTTTGACTGGCATCGTTCAAATCAATTGACAGGATGCTGAAAACCCGAAACCCTGCGCGCGGCGAATCTCTGGCCGCGCACGAAAGAACAGATATGGCAAACAAAAGACGCACGAATAATGGCGAGAACGGCGGCGGCGTAGCCACGGCTGAAGCTCCGGCAGAAACACCAATGAGCAACGACGGAAGAGTAGAAGTTTTCAATCTGTCGGATCTGAAGGACATGTCAATCTCGGCGCTCACTCAGGTCGCCAAAGGCATGGACGTCCCCGGCGCTACGGGCATGCGCAAGCAGGAGCTGATCTTCAAAGTCCTGGCTGCGCAAACCGAAAAGAGCGGGCTCATCTTCTCTGAAGGCGTGCTGGAAACGCTGCCGGACGGCTTTGGCTTCCTGCGCGCGCCGGAATACAACTATCTACCCGGCCCCGATGACATCTATGTCTCGCCATCGCAAATTCGCAAGTTCGACTTGCGCACCGGCGATACGATTAGCGGCCAGATTCGTCCGCCAAAAGAAGGCGAGCGTTACTTTGCGCTCATCAAGGTCGAGGCGATCAACTTCGAGTCGCCCGATCAGGCGCGCGAAAAAGTTTTCTTCGACAACTTGACGCCGCTCTATCCCGACGAGATGCTCACGATGGAGGTGGGGCCCGAAAATCTTTCGGCGCGGGTCATTGATTTGGTCACGCCGCTGGGCAAGGGCCAGCGCGGCTTGATCGTTTCACCGCCACGCACCGGCAAGACCATGCTGTTGCAAGCCATCGCCAATTCGATCACGCAGAATCATCCGGAAACGACTTTGATTGTGCTGCTGATTGACGAGCGGCCTGAGGAAGTCACCGACATGCAGCGTTCCGTTCAGGGCGAAGTGATCTCGTCGACGTTTGACGAGCCGCCGACCCGCCACGTGCAGGTTGCCGACATGGTGATCGAAAAGGCCAAGCGCCTGGTTGAGCACAAACGCGATGTAGTAATCCTCCTCGACTCGATCACGCGTCTGGCGCGCGCGCACAACGCGGTCGTGCCGCCGAGCGGCAAGATTCTTTCCGGTGGTATCGATTCAAACGCGCTCCAGCGTCCAAAACGTTTCTTTGGCGCGGCGCGCAACATCGAAGAAGGCGGTTCGCTCACGATTATCGCAACCGCGCTAATCGACACCGGCTCGCGCATGGATGACGTGATTTTTGAGGAGTTCAAAGGCACCGGCAACTCCGAGATTCATCTGGATCGCCGGCTCAGCGACAAGCGACTCTTCCCGGCCATCGATCTGCAGCGATCGGGCACGCGCAAAGAAGAGCTGCTCATCAGCAAGGAAGATCTTGCTCGCGTTTGGGTCATGCGCCGCGTGTTAAATCCGCTCTCGCCCGTGGAGCAAATGGAAGTCGTGCTCGAGCGTTTGGAGAAGACGAAATCGAACGCCGAGTTCCTCGCGTCGATGCAAAGCTAAGGAAACAAGGATGAAGGCGGAAGGATGAAACAACTACTTCGGATACTGAAGTAGTTAGTTCTTCACCTCGCCGCCTTCGTCTCTGTTCTTTTCATCCTTCCGCCTTCATCCTTCATCCTTGAGTTTCATGCGGGTCGCCATCCTTTCATCCGAAGCTGTTCCCTTCGCCAAGACCGGCGGTCTGGCCGACGTTTCCGGAGCGCTAACGAAAGCTCTGCACGCCGAAGGGATCAACTCCCTGCTGATACTTCCGCGCTATGATCAGATTGATCTCAACCTGCTTGGCGAAGCATTCATCGACGATTTGGAAGTCGAATGGCGCGCCAGACGCCCACGCGTTCGCGTCTGGCAAAGCGAAACGCTGAACGCGCCTACTTACCTGATCGAGGCGCCGCATTACTTTGCGCGCGGTAAAATCTATGGCGAACCGGACGACTTCGAGCGCTTTGCTTTTTTCTGTCGCGCCGCGATGGCGCTACTCCGGCGACTGGGCGAGGCGCCAGACGTGGTCCACTGCAACGATTGGCCCTGCGGGTTCGCGGCCGTCGAGTTGCGCGCGCGACGGCGCCGCGACTCGTTTTTTCAAAAGACTCGAAGCGTTTTTTCCATTCACAACCTCGCTTATCAGGGGGCGTTTGACCCAAAAGATCTCTGGTGGCTGGGGTTCTCGGAATACGCAAACGACTTTATGCTGAGCGGCGCGGCTTCGCCTTTGAAAGCCGGCATCATCGCAGCGGACGCGTTGTCCACGGTCAGCCCGCGTTATGCGCGCGAAATTCAAACGCCTGAACAAGGCAATGGCCTCGACTGGCTGATGCGAACGCGCAGCGACCGGCTAGCCGGAATCGCTAACGGCGTCGATTACGAAGTGTGGAATCCGGAAGCCGACCCGCACATCGTCAAACACTTTTCTGCCGAAGACATGAGCGGCAAGCGCGACTGCAAACTCGATCTCTTGCGCCGCTTCGCTCTTGCGGAAGAACCTGACCGCCCGATCATCGCGATCATTTCGCGGCTGGTTGCCCAGAAGGGCTACGATTTGATCAGACAAGCGGCGCGCGGAATCCTGGATACGGGCGCGTTCTTCATCGCGCTGGGTGCGGGCGCGCGCGAGTACGAAGATTTCTTGCAGTCCTGGCATGACGCAGCGCCACAGCGCGTAGGCATCTACAAAGGCTACGCCGGCGAGCCATTGGCCCACCAGATCGAAGCAGGCGCCGATATGTTCCTGATGCCTTCGCTGTACGAACCCTGCGGATTGAATCAAATGTACAGCATGCGTTATGGCACGGTTCCGGTGGTTCGCGCGACCGGGGGACTGGACGACACAGTCCAGAGTTTCGATTCGGCGACCGGCCAGGGCAACGGTTTCAAGTTTGGACCCTATTCCGTCCCCGCCATGCTTGATAAAATACGCGAAGCGATTTACTTTTATACTCAACCCGACACTTGGGCACAGGTACAGCGTAACGGGATGGCAGTAGACAATTCGTGGTCGGCGGCGGCAATGAAATACATTCAGCTTTACCGTGAAGTAATCGATGTCAGTTGAAGATTTAGAAACAACCGTTAACACTCCAAGGAGATACTGATGAGCGAGCATGTGAGAGACACCAGTGATGGAAGCTTTGAAAACGACGTGCTGCAATCTGATCGACCCGTCCTGGTCGACTTTTGGGCAGTTTGGTGCCAGCCGTGCCGCGCGCTTGCGCCTACGATCGAAGTTGTGGCTGAGAAATATGCGAGCAACGCGCGCGTCGTCAAACTGAACGTGGACGATAACCCTTCGGTCTCACAACGCTTCGGCATCAAAGGCATTCCTACGTTGATTCTTTTTAAGAACGGCAAGGAAGAAGAACGCGTAGTCGGCGCAACATCGGAACAGGCAATCTCGCGCATGCTGGACAAACACGTCGGCGCCGCGACGGTTGCGTGAAGTGAAAAAGTTGCGGGCGCGGTTCTACTTTGTTGGTGCAACCGCGCCCTTCGTGTGTTCACGAGGTTTGGGCCGGTGTTGTCTTCGGACTTCTGACTACTGATTATGGTCATCGCGGTCATCGGCGCCCAGTGGGGCGATGAAGGCAAGGGCAAGATTGTCGATCTGCTCGCAGAGCGCTTCGACGTCGTAGTCCGCTACCAGGGCGGCCATAACGCCGGGCATTCGGTCCAGATCGGCGATCGATCTTTCGTTCTGCATCTGCTGCCGTCAGGAGTCGTTCACGAGGGCAAGACCTGCGTGCTGGGCAACGGCATGGTGATCGATCCGAAAGCCTTCTTCGAAGAAGCCGATCGGCTCATGGCGCAGGGCATCAGCATCACGCCCGATCGCGTGAAGGTCAGCTCGCGAGCGCACCTGATCCTTCCGTATCACCGCGCGCTGGATCACACCAGCGAAGAACGTCTCGGAAACGAGCGCGTGGGAACAACCCTGCGCGGCATTGGCCCAGCTTACGAAGATAAAGCGGGCCGACGAGGGATTCGCGTCGCGGACGCTTTGGTTTCCGAAGTGCTTCGCTCGCGCATCGAGCGCAACCTCGAAGACGCTAATCGAATCATCGTTGCGTATGGCGGACAGCCACTCGACGCGGATTCGATCTTTGACGAGACCTCGGCGATGGTGGAACGCCTGGCGCCATTCCTTTGCGACACGAGCCATTTTCTCAACCAGGCCGCTGCTCGCGGCAATTCGATCCTGCTGGAAGGCGCACAGGCGACTTTGCTCGATGTCGATCATGGCACGTATCCGTTCGTTACCTCATCGAACACGGTCATTGGCGGAGCTCTGATCGGCACAGGTCTCGCTCCGCAACACTTGACCGGCGTACTGGGCATAGTTCGCACCTACACGACTCGCGTCGGTGAAGGACCGTTTCCGACGGAGATGCTTGAAGGCGAGGCTGAGATGGGACACTTGATTCGCGAACGCGGCCGCGAGTACGGCGCCTCGACCGGACGTCCGCGTCGCTGCGGCTGGTTCGATGCTTTCGCGACGCGCTATGCGGCCGAGATCAACGGCTTCACTTCGGTGGCTTTGACGAAACTCGATGTGCTCGACGCGCTGGATGAAATTAAGGTGTGCGTCGGCTATAACCTGGACGGTCGCAGATGCGAGTCGCTGCCCTCGGTGTCGCAGGACTTGCGACGGGTCGAGCCGGTGTTCGCGACGCTTCCCGGTTGGAAGACTTCGACGCTCGGCACGACGGAAATGAGCGCGCTGCCGCCAAACGCGCGAAGCTACGTTGATTTTCTTTCCGAGAAGATCGGAGTGGAGATTGGACTGGTTTCAACCGGACCGGAACGTTCACAAACCATCATCGTTAAGGATTCAAACGTCGGACGTTGGCTGGGAAGTTAGTTTCAAGTTTCAAGTTTCAAGTTTCAGGTTTCAGGTTTCAAGTTCGCCCCAAGTCGGGGCTGGTCCCCACTGCAACTTCGGAAAAAGCAATCAATGCGAAAGGGCCGCTCTGCGCTCTAAAACGGAACTTGAAACTTGAAACTTGAAACCTGAAACTCTAAACTGGTGACTCTGGACTCCGGACTGCTTTCGATGTGGGCCGATAGCTCAGTTGGTAGAGCAACTGGCTTTTAACCAGTGGGTCGCAGGTTCGAGTCCTGCTCGGCTCACCACTTGTCCTCAGGAAAACTGTAAGGCGGGGGAGTTGTCACGACTACTCGCTTTCTGTTTTTCCTTCCAGATTTTCCTCTAACGTTTGGCGAGTCGACGGTTTTTCTCACGAAAAGAGCGCGGCGCCCCTCGGGCACGATGCTGAAACATTGTGCTGTGCATCCAGAGAGCGTCGGCTAATTAGCGAATAGCCGAGAATGGCAACAAGGCTTGATCAGTCTTTGCCGTCTGAGTAGTCGACTCAAGAGCCGCCGTTTCGCGTCTGGAAACGGATCGCCGAGTGCTGAGCTAAGCGCGCGCGAGACGGAAGTTCTGAGGCTAATCGCACTGGGTTACACGAATAAGGAAATTACCACTCAACTCAATCTTAGTGTGAAAACAGTCGAGACTCATAGGTCCAACGTAATGGCAAAGCTCGGTCTCAAGAAGCGATCTGATTTCGTCCGCTATGCCTTGCATCAGGGATGGCTGGAGGATGTGTGATTGATTGACAGGCGGAGCCGATGCGGGGTGGGCAACCTGGCCAGCCTGGATCGCCGCGGCCTTTGAAACCGGTCTGGAGGAGAAGAGTTATGGTAAAGCGAAGGGATGTTTTAAAACTCGGCCTGGCGGCGGCCGGTTCCAGCCTGTTCGAATATGACCGGGCGATAGCGCAGAGCCCGGAACTACTGAAGTACCTCTGCCCTCCTGACGGTACTACACCCGACTTGGTTACCAGACCCAGCCCTCCTTCAAGACCGTTCGTGGCTCCGCTCAACGTGATGCCGATCAAACAACCTGTACCCAGTTTGGATCCTTCACCGAACCCGAGCGCCCATCAGCGCTACGCCGAGTTTCTGCCAAAGAAATTCTATGAGATTCGTGAGACAGAGTTCCGTTGGGTCTACCATCCGGATGCGCCGTACAACGTCGGAAGTTGGTCGTGGGGATTTGATGGCATCACACCTGGCCCGACCTATCATGCGCGCTACGGAGAGCCGATTCTGGTGCGCCGGTTCAACACCCTGCCGAAAGTAGGACAAGGCAAAGTCACTTTCGCGCTTCCCAGAACTACTACCCATCTTCACAATGGACATACGGCGTCCGAGAGCGATGGGTATCCGATGGATTTTATCCAGGCGGGAGAGTACTGGGACCATCACTATTGCAACTTCCCTTCGGGTTTCGATGATCGGGAAAAACTAGCTACACTGTGGTATCACGACCACATGATGGACTTCACCGCGGCCAACGTGTACGCGGGGCTGAATGGTTTCTACCTGCTGTTTGACGAGAAGGACTCAGGAAACGAAAACGATCCGAACCCTGACGCCTGGCGACTGCCAAGCGGCAAGTATGATGTTCCTTTGATCCTGCATGACGTTCTGTTCGACAGCTACGGCCAGGTCTCGTTCAATCCCTTTAACACGGACGGCATTCTGGGTGATAAGTTCACCGTCAACCGGATCATTCAACCCTTCTTTCAGGTCGAGCCGAGAAAATATCGTTTCCGCATTCTAAACGGTGGTCCTTCGCGCTTCTATCAGTTGTACTTGAGCACGGGACAGCCGTTCGTGGTGATCACAGGTGACGGCAATTTTCTGCCAAAGCCGGTCACGGCAGAGAGCGTCTACCTGAGCGTCGCTCAACGCACTGATGTGATTCTCGACTTCTCTCGTTACCAACCTGGCGATCAAATCATCCTTCAGAATCGGCTCGAGCAAACAAATGGGAAGGGTCCTTCGGGTCGCATGCTTGATCCGGGTGACGGCATCATGCGATTTGATGTAGTCGCGTCAACCGGCCCCGACAACAGCCAGATTCCAAATCACTTCCGAGACCTGCCGCCGATACCTGAGGACCTCAGCAAGTTCAAGCACCGGGTTTGGACGTTCGACTATCTCGGCGGTCTATGGACTATCAACGAACAGGTCTTTGATGATAGTCGCGTTGACGCCGCAATCGAGCAGGGCTCCGGAGAGGTTTGGATATTTAGAAACAACGGCAAGAACTGGTCGCATCCGATCCATTCTCATTTCACGGAGTTCCTGCTGCATGAGGTAAACGGCAGAGTGATTCATCCAACAACGATTCAATCGACTGAAGGGCGACGCCATTACGAATATGAGGACGCCGGAACTCCGATCAAGGTTTTCATGGGCGGGCAAAGGCGGGACATCGCGACGCTACTTCCGAATGACGAGCTTCAGGTATTCATGCGCTGGGAGGATTTCCTTGGGAAGTACGTGATGCATTGTCATAACGTGGTGCATGAAGACCACGCCATGATGATTAGATGGGATATCGTGCCCAAAAAAAGGCTAGCAATGTCCGATAAACAAAGGTCGCGCAATTTCAAGGCTATGTGAAGGAGAACACTTAAACATGGAAAACAGAAGAGGCTTGCTGACACGTCTTGCCGCCGCCGCAACTGCAATCCCGCGATTCGGTTCGGATGCGTCATTCCTGTCATCGGGGGATTTAACGCAGAACAACTCTTCTTCGGATTGTTCTCGGCCTCTAACTGGTCCTCATTCGGGCCACTTTCCGAATGTCGTGGTTTACACGCACGAGGGTCGAAAGGCTTTGTTTTACGACGATCTGCTTCGGGGCAAGATGGTGATGATCAACTGCATGTCCATCAGGAACGAAGGCCGCTTTCCAGTCACGCGGAATTTAGCCAGGGTGCAGCGCTTGCTGGGTAACAGACTTGGTCGCGATCTTTTCATTTACTCGATCACCGTCGATCCTGAACACGACACCCCTCGAGCATTAAGAGTTTTTGCCGAAGAACATCAAGCCGGGCCGGGCTGGATATTTTTGACAGGGGAACGCACTGTTATCGAGCTACTGCGGAGTCGATTGTTCATCAATCCAGACAATCATGATCACGAGCATGGTCCCGTCGAGGATTGCTCCCTGGCGTTAATGCGCTATGGCAATGAAGCGGTTGGTTTATGGGGATCAGTCCCTGCGAAAACAGATCCAATGTCGATAGCCACGCGGTTGTCGTGGATTGAATCTGGGCAGCCGGCCGCGGTTAAGGTGACGCGAGGAGGGCCCATGCCGTTATCAGCGGTTCGCTCTCTTTCGCAAGATCGAAGGTGACTCTTTGCTTCACGCGACGATGGTGAACTGCGCCCTGGGTGACCGTCGGAACTTTTCAGGAGGTCCTATGATGAAAGTCTTGCACCGTTTCGCGAAGTCAATCTCGATCGTTCTGTTGGCTGCTGTGTTCTCCCTTGCGCAAGCCCCATTGACTGAGAAATGTGCCTGCCCTCCTCCTCCGTCAACGACGACTACTCAAACGTCAGCGAATGTGACTCCAGGACCCTTTGGCCACCCGCATCCGCAGATGCGCCCGCAGGCTTCGACAGCGACCACGGTCGGCAACACCACTTACGTCTCGACAGGTCAGAGCCTTTTCCCCAAAGGTGATCCTTTCAAGTATCCGCCCGGGACTAATTTCCTGCCGACCATTTACACCAATATGTTTGATGGCTTCGGCAAAGAGATGCCGAATACTCTGCCCTCGACGCCCGACGTTCCGTACAACCTGCATGACGGCGAACCGGTGGTTAGTAAGATCGATCCCGCGTCTCCGACGGATGATCTCCTCGACGTGTTGGAATTGGTCAAGAGTCTCCCACGTGATTCTGTTAAGCCCGCTGGGCCTGTCAAGCCTCCGCTTCCCAAGGAAAACAAGGCTGCGAGCGATGAAGAGATCAGAAAGAAGATTCAGCGCGGCCTGGATATTATTGAAGGCAATCCCGTGCCTGATCGCGTTTACAGCGGGCTTCCGTTGTTGCACTACAAGGGACCCGAAAAATGCAAGAAGGTGATCCCGATTCGCGATGCGACAGGCAAAGTCATTGGCGGCAACGTCAATGTTCATCAGGTGTGGTACGACATCCACATCGAATCAGATACCGCCTTTTTGGATACGACCGAAGTCAATGAAGTCCCTTGGACCATAACCTACACTGTGGATGTTTTGAATCGCGGCCATGATGATTTCTCGCCTTTCGTGATGTACTACGACGATCCCGCACTCAGCCCGCCCGGCACTCCGCCTCTGCCCCACATTGGAATGGACCAGAGCTATTTCAACATGGACGATGGCACGCGAACCGTTTTCAAGATCAAGATGGCGCCGGGCAAGTATTACAGCTTGACCTATACCTGGGGCTGGAGAAATCATCCGCCGCGCGTGCAGGTCTCGGAAAATGCCTGCAAGCGAATGAAGGATGCGAATGGCAACAATAAGACTCTAGTCCAATGGGAAACCGACGTCTTCGGTGAGAACCCGTCAGCAAATGAATCATCTAAATTAAAAGCGATTGCCAAGATTGGCGACCTCGCGCCAGAAAAGAGAATGTGGTCCGCATTGCGTATCGCTCGCCAAGCCGCCGGAGTCAGCGACTACGGCACGGTGAGGATCAAATTGAACGAGGCTTTAGATGCCTACCACGACTGGAGGAACCGCAACCAGCTTCCGCGTGGAGTGCAGGTTGATCGCAACGCTGATGTTACGTTGTTCTACGTGAACAACACTATCTATGCGGAAATAATCGGCGGCGGCTGGGTTGATTTCACCAAATGGACTCTCCGCGGAACCACGTTGAAGATAACTCTGCTGAACGGCGACTACTTCGAGCACGGTTATCAAAATGTGGACTTCGGCGGCGCCCGAGGATGGGAGAATCAATTTCAATCATCCGTTAAGAGTGGCGGGTCGGGCTGCTGGTTTACTTTCGGCAGGGCGCACTGGTGGATGAATCTGCCGGCCATGATCGTAGTTCCTCCGGCGAGTCCGTACAACGAACTCGGCTTGCAGAAAGTACAAATCACTTACAACTATGAACCGTCTCGACGATTGAGGTTCTATCAGTTTGATCCAGTGCACCATGATGTCGCGGTCTTTTCGGTCCATTGAAGAAGGGTCACAAATATCCGCTTGTCGCTACCGAGGGCTGATTAGAAATCAGGAGAAGCTATGAGTAGCCAGACTTACAATCTTCAAGTTTTAGTTTACGACGCAACCTGGAACTACAGCAGATGGGCGACGCTGTCCTTCACTACCGCGCCGGATAACAGCGTTACGGGCAGCTTCGAATACTCGGGTCCCACGACGGAGCTAGTAGGGAAAAAGATTCCTGGTACTGATTCCCAAGACAGCTTTGAACTGGATGGCGGAGGCGTGAGCATTCGCATTTCATCATATCCTTCCTTCGGCTCGGAATTCCCTGTCGCCGGCGTCGCCAGTATCAACGAATCCGGACCGTATTTCTTGATTGGCAAGCAATCGCAGTCCTGACTCAGAGGACAAATGGCCCGCCGAAATCCTTCTCCGCGACTCAGGGAATTCCCCTACGACTCAGTGTGTTCCCTGAGGAACTTTGCGCTCTTCCCTGATAGACAGAACCAATCTCGCGTGAAGAATAGCTACTGATAACAAAATCTATCTCTGTGCAGAGATGAGGAGGGATTTCCGGTCACCGAAAGCTTCGTTCGGCGGGCTGGGTACTCCCCGGAGGGTTGCAAGTCTCTTGAGGTAATCCTGATCAACTTGCTCGATCCGATACCGCGACCTCACGCCAACATCGAAGCCTCTCTGGCGCGTTGAGATTGCAAATTAGGGAGGAGATTCCAGACATGAGTACCGACGAGATCAGGGCGAGAATAAAGAAGTCCATCGCCACCATCACCAACATTAATCCTGAAGAGATTACTGAGAATGCGTCATACAAGGACGACTTGAAACTCGATTCTCTCACCATCCTCGAAATCACCGTGGATGCAGAGTACCAGTTCAAGATTGAAATACCTGAGGACGACCTGTCTGCGATCCGCACCGTTAGCGACACAGTCAGAGTGGTCCAGCAATATCTCTGCGCGCAAGCGGCCTGAATATGAAACACCGGGTTGTGATTACAGGGATCGGAATGGTGACCTCGATCGGCACCGGGCGCGAGCAGTTCTGGAACAACCTGCTCGCCGGCCGGTCTGGGACCTCTTCGGTTGAGTCGTTTGATACCAGCGGCTTCAACGTTCATCTGGGAGCAGAAGTGAAGGATTTCCGCGCCACGGATTATGTGATGAACCTGGATGCAGCTCACCTGGGGCGGGCGTCGCAGTTCGCCATCGCCGCGGCGAGACTAGCTTTGGTTGACGCCGGTGTGCAAGTGGACAAGCTGAATCCAGCGAGGGCGGGCGTGTCGCTGGGCACGACCTCAGGTGAGCCGCAAGAGGTCGAACGTTTCGACGATCACTACATGAGCCAGAAACTGAGCAGTGTTGGAGCGGAGTTTGTCTCGCGATATCCGTGTCACGTCATTCCGCAGCATGTCGCAAGCGAACTAGGCTTTGCCGGCGTCAACGTAATGATCCCAACCGCCTGTGCCGCCGGCAACTACGCCATTGCTCACGCCTATGACGTTCTGCGAGCTGAACGCGCGGACCTGATGCTGGCTGGCGGAGCCGATTCCTTTTCGCGCATCACATACACAGGGTTCGCCCGCCTCGGCGCCATCGCGCCGGAGATTTGCCAGCCTTTTGATCGTTGCCGCAGGGGTATGATTCCGGGTGAGGGCGCGGGCGTGCTGGTTCTGGAGACGTTGAGCCGCGCGCGCAAGCGCGGTGCGCGCATTTACGCCGAAGTGGCAGGCTATGGTCTTTCGTGTGACGCGCACCACATGACGGCGGCCCACCCGCTCGGTGACGGCGCTGCCCGCGCGATGCAACACGCGCTCGATGAGAGCGGCATAGAGCCCGAGGACGTGAGCTACATTAGCGCCCACGGCACAGGGACCCAAACTAACGACCGTCTCGAAACGATTGCCGTCAAGCGTCTCTTTAAAGACGCGGCTTATCGCATTCCCATCAGTTCGATCAAATCGATGCTCGGCCATACGATGGGCGCGGCCTCTGCCCTTGAAGCGGCGGTGTGCGCCCTCGCCGTCTTTGATAATCGAGTTCCGCCGACCATCAATTTGAACGAGCCTGATCCCGACTGCGATCTCGACTATGTCCCGAACTATGCGCGCGAGTTGCCGGTCAAAGTGGCGATGAACAACGCGTATGCATTCGGCGGCAATAACGCATCGCTAATCCTGAGGAAGTGGGAGCTGTCGAACTGATGCGAAGCAGAGTAGTAATCACGGGAATGGGTGTTGTTTCGTCGCTTGGCGATTCGCCCGAAGGCCTGCACGCCTCCTTGTGTGAGGGTCGCAGCGGGATCAAGCCAATCCAGCTTTTCAACACAACGGGGCTTGGCTGTCCACTCGGTGGCGAGATCACTGATTTCGATGCTGCGAAATTCCTGGGCCAGAGAAACCTGCGTCCACTAGACAGAACATCGCGGTTGGTAGCTTCGGCGGCGCAATTGGCGTTGGAAGATAGCGGTTGGTCCGCGGAGATGAGGAACAGCGAGGAACTGGGACTGGTATTGGGGACAATGTTCTGCAGCGTTCATACGATCTCTGAATTTGATCGCCGTGCTCTTGAAGCGGGGCCATCCTATGCGAGTCCAATGGACTTTTCAAATACCGTAATCAACGCCGCTGCGGGTCAAACAGCGATCGTGCACAACCTGCGTGGAGTGAACACCACGATTTCGACCGGCGTGACCTCCGGCCTCGAGGCCATCGCTTACGCTACCGATCTAATTTGTAGTGGTCGCACGCGCGCCCTGCTGGCTGGAGGCGCCGACGAGTTGTGCTTCGAGTCGTTCTTCGGCTTTGACCGGGCCGGTTTGCTTTGCAGATCTGATACCTCCATCGGGGATTTTCCCATCCCATTCGATGCGCGACGTAATGGTTCAGCGCTTGGTGAAGGGGCCGCGCTCTTGATGTTGGAAGACGCCGCGTTGGCCCGCGAGCGCGGCGCGTGCGTGCTCGGAGAGATCAAAGGGCATGGCAGTAGTTATGACTGCTCGCGTGGGAGTGAAGACACAAGGTCAGTAGACGCTGTCGCATCCGCGATTCGGCAAGCGCTGAACGACGCCTTTCTGTTGCCCCATGAGGTTGACTGTCTCAGCGCTTCGGCCAACGGAAGCGTCGCGGGAGACCGCCACGAAGCGCAAGGTGTCTTCGTGGGTCTCAATGGGCAGACCTGTGGGCTTCCCGTGACCGCCATCAAGGCGATGCTTGGTGAAACACTCGGCGCGTCAGGCCCAATGCAGGCGGTCGCTCTATTGAAAACGATGTGCGACGGTGTACTCCCCGGAATCCCGCGGCTGGAGAAAACCGAAAATGGTTTTCCGCTCAAGATGGCCAGCGCGGAAAGCCAAGAGGTGGATGTGACTAATGGCCTGATCAACTCGATCGGTTTTGATGGACATTGTTGCTCGTTGGTCATCACTCGAGCGAATGCCTGAGGTCAGTGCTATGGATAGCGTCGGAACAGCGATTTCGGGTAAAGGAATTTTCAATTTCGCGTTTGGGCTAAACACTGGGGACTTGATTATGCCGATAATAGCCATAAAAACGGAGTATGCGAAAGAAGCTGCCGAATTGGCTAAGCGCTTAGGGGGTTACGGTGTAAACCTGACTGACAACTCTCGGAAGTTGCTCCGTTTGACCGTTCAGGGGTGGTACGAGGAGCCGCCGGAGTGGCCAGATGGAGGTAAGGAAACACTGAAGTCAGTACTCTTGAAGATCGTCGATGAGGCTGCGGAAGAAGAGCACGTGGTAGCGAAAAAAGAGAAGGGCGAGAAAGTTGCTTTTACTGACCTGTTCTCTTCATTGGCCACAACCGGCCGCAAAGTTTTAGGAAAGGGGTTCGGCGGCGACAGATGAGCAATGGTCAGGTTACCGATCGCGCAAGTAAGGCCAGCGAGCTTGCAATTGATGCCTTGAAGCAACTGTTGACGTTGGCGAGTGCGGTATTGGCATTGACCATAGCTTTTGTCAAAGATGCGCTTGGCGACGCTCGCCCCAGGGCTTCCTGGACTTTTTTCGTGCCCATCGCCTGGGGCTTGTTGGCTGTAGTGATATGGACGGCCTGGGTGGCAATTCCAGATGCTTGCACGCGAATGGCAATGGCAGAGGAATCGGAATATGCGTTCGCCAGTGGAAGGCCGAAGGTTCTGGCATTGATCGCGCAGTGGTCCTTCGTACTAGGCCTCACGCTTTTGGCGCTCTTTGCCATTAGAAACTTCAGACTATTTTTTGTGGCTCCAGTGGCAATAGCTACTCGACCATAGTTCAGTTCGGATGTCAGGAAGTTCTTAACAATGTCTGGCTTGGCCCTAACTAAACCCGTCGATAGTAATGAGCCGTTGCAACTCGTGCCACGCCTGAAGAATCAGGGCTATGCGAGCCAATACGTCGAGCAACGGCGCGATTGGATCGAGCAGAAAACCGGCTGTCATTTAACGCATGTCGGCGCTCATTCAATACCGAGCGAAGACATGCGAGGCAACATAGAGAACCCGATCGGCGCCGCTCAAATGCCGCTGGGAGTTGCCGGGCCGCTAAGGATCAATGGAGCGCACGCCAATGGAGTCTTCTATGTGCCGCTGGCGACTACTGAAGGCGCGCTCGTGCGTTCATACGAGCGAGGCATGGCCGCGTTGACTCGCGCCGGAGGAGTCACGACTCGCATGCACGTCGATGAAAATCGTGTTGCTCCCGTCTTTTGCTTCGACAACGTAAGCGACGCCTATGACTTCGCCCGGTGCTTGCAGGAAGACTTTGAAACGATCCGCGCTGAGGCTGAATCCACGACGCGTCACGGCAAACTCCTTCGACTCGAATGCCACCCGGTCGGACGAGAAGTGATCGTCAGCTTTTGCTACAGCACCGCCGATGCGCACGGCATGAACATGATCGTGAAAGCGACTGATCGAGCGTGCAAGTGGATCATCGATCATAGCAAGGCCCGTCGCGTCTATGTCTTTAGCGGATTCAGTTCGGAAAAGAGGGCCAGCGGTTCTCTGCTCGCCGGCGGCAAAGGCAAGAAGGTGACAGCCGGCGCGCTGCTGCCCAAGAGAATAGTGAAGTCGTACCTGCACGCGACTCCCGGGCAACTGTTCGACATGTGGCATCACACCGTGCTGGGCCACATGCAGGC
>DASZZL010000156.1:0-6994 GCA_035545035.1 Pyrinomonadaceae bacterium | reverse complement strand
GAACAAGCGGATAAGTATGGCGACATTCACGTCGATACTGAGAAATCTCGCGAGGTCTACCGGAAATGGTTGACAATGACGCGGCCTGCCGATAAATATTCGCCCGACGGCACGCGGCGGCCCTACTGGATGCTGCGCCCATTGAAACCGGCGCGAGAGTTTTATAAGTTGCCTGAAAAGGACTGACTTGCCGGCGGTCGATTGACTCCTTCGGTTATCTCGCAGGTTGGGAAGGAGGGCTTGCCCCCGCTGTTCAAATGAGGATAATCCGACGCGGGGGCAAGCCCCCTTCCTGACTGCGCATTTCCAGAGAGGCTTTATGTATTTCAAGCAGTTCTATCTAGCCTGTCTCGCCCATGCTTCTTATTTGATCGGCTCGGAAGGCGAAGCCGCGGTCGTCGATCCGCAGCGCGATGTCGATCAATACATTCAGGAAGCCCAGGCCGGAGGATTGAAGATCAAGTATGTGATCGAAACCCACCTGCACGCGGATTTCGTGAGCGGGCATCGCGAACTCGCCGCGCGCACCGGAGCGGAAATCGTTTTCGGAGAGAAAGCGGGGGCCACATTTTCACATCGGGCGGTGAAAGACGGCGATGAACTCGACATCGGGCGCGTGAAGCTTCGCATCATGGAAACTCCCGGCCACACTCCTGAAGGCATCTGTGTCCTGGTGATCGACACGGAAGTTTCGGATCAACCACAGAAGGTCCTGACCGGCGATACGCTGTTCATCGGCGATGTGGGCCGTCCCGATCTTGCCGGCGCGAAGGGTTACACGCCGCAGACGATGGCGGCGATGATGTACGACAGCCTGCATGAGAAACTCTTGCAGCTGGACGACGCCGTTGAGGTCTATCCAGCGCACGGCGCCGGCTCGATGTGCGGTAAGAATCTTTCCACGGAAACCTCTTCGACCATAGGCCACCAGCGCAAGTTCAACTATGCGCTTCAGCCAATGACTAAGGAACAGTTCGTCCTTGTGATGACGACTGATCTGCCGGAAGCGCCCGCGTATTTTTCGAAAGATGCGGAAATCAATCGCGCCGGCGCCCAAGCTCTGAAAGGATTGCCCCGGCCGGCGGCGCTGTCTCCGGCCGAAGTTTGCAAACTCGCGGCGCAGGGCTACGTGATCCTGGACGTGCGGGCGACGGCGGAATTTGGCGCCGGTCATGTTCCCGTCGCGCTCAACATTGGACTCGGCGGTCAGTTTGCGTCCTGGGCCGGTTCTCTGATTCCCATGACATCGCCGATCGTGATCGTCGCCGATTCTGAAGAGCAAGTTGAAGAGGCGCAGGTGCGTTTGGCGCGTGTGGGTCTGGAAAATGTGCAAGGTTATCTCGCCGGCGGCATGAATGCGTGGCAGGAAGCGGGTCTCGAACTAGCTCTGGTTCCGCAAATCAGCGTGGCCGAGTTGAAGGAGCTGATCGAGACCCAACCAAACCTGCAACTCATCGATGTGCGGCGGCCCGCAGAGTATGAAAGCGGCCACGCCCCGCATGCCGTCAGTGCGCCACTCGCGAAATTACGAGAGAGGCTCTCGCAAATGAATCTGCAACCGACTGAACCGGTCGCGGTCATCTGCGCCGGCGGCTTTCGATCGAGCGCCGCCACCAGCGTCATGCAGCAGGCCGGCTTTACGAATCTGCGGAACGTGACCGGTGGGACCAAGGCGTGGATTGACGCGGGTTACGAAGTCGAGATGCCGGGTTGAATCGTTGCTTGGTAGACACGAGAATAGTTAACCGCAAAGGACGTAAAGTTTGTCGCAAAGAATTCTCTGCGTTCTTTGCGTGATCGATCCTTTGCGTTCCTTTGCGTTTTTCGTTCCCTTCTTTGAACCAACATTAGAGAGGACCCCCTGTGAAGAAAATTGAACTCGACCGCCGCAACTTTCTTTCATTGACCGGCAAAGGCCTGGGCCTCGCCGCGCTGGCATCATCCAGCGTCGGCGCGCTGCTCAAAAACATTCAAGCAGCAACGAGGACCGTCGCGCACCTGACGCCGGAGCAGGCAGCGATGGATGAAGATTTTTGGTTCGAAATCCAGAAAGCGTTCACCGTCACGCGCGGCATCATCAATCTGAACAACGGCGGCGTTTCGCCGAGCCCGCGCCTCGTCACCGAAGCGCTGGTGCGTTACATCTGGCAACAGGAGGATGCGACGGCGTACACGATGTGGCAGATTCTCGAGCCGCAGTCTGAAACGATTCGCACGGGGCTGGCGGAACTCTTCGGCTGTGATCGCGAAGAGATTGCCATCACGCGCAACGCCTCTGAGTCATTGGAGACTCTGCTGCTCGGTATGGACTTGAAATCCGGTGACGAGGTTCTCACGACGACGCAGGACTACGGACGCATGCTCACGACCATACGACAGCGCGAGCAACGTGAAGGCATCAAGCTCAACT
This sequence comes from Pyrinomonadaceae bacterium, assembly GCA_035545035.1. Classification (GTDB taxonomy): domain Bacteria; phylum Acidobacteriota; class Blastocatellia; order Pyrinomonadales; family Pyrinomonadaceae; genus UBA11740. The sequence goes on along the minus strand of DASZZL010000156.1, from coordinate 4,584 downwards.
TAATTAAGATTCCGATTCCGCCGCAGAACATTCAGGAGATTACCGGGGCCTTTGAAAGAGCGATTACCCCGCGGACCAGGCTGATTCAGATTGCGCATCAAGTCAACATCACCGGCCAGATCACGCCCGTTAAAGCTGTGTGCGAAATGGCGCGCGCGCGTGGCGTCGAGACGATCGTCGACGGCGCGCATTCGTTCGCGCAGTTCTATTTCAAACAGGAGGATCTGAACTGCGATTACTTTGGCACTTCGCTGCACAAGTGGCTGTACGCGCCGAAAGGCACCGGCATGCTCTACATCAGGCGTGAGAAGATCGCGAAGGTTTGGCCGCTGTTCGCTGCCGAAGACAAGCAGAAGAGCGACATCCGCAAGTTCGAAGAGATCGGCACGCACTCAGCAGCGCCGAAGCTGGCCATCGGCGAAGCGATGCTGTTTCACAACGGCATCGGCGGCAAGCGCAAAGAAGCGCGGCTGCGCTATCTGTCGCGCTACTGGATGGACAAACTCAAGGACACCCCGAAAGTTCGCTTCAATACGTCGTTAGATCCGGCGCAGATGTGCGCCATTGCCAACGTGCAAATTGAAGGGCTCGATCAAGGTAAGATTGGCAGTTACCTCTTCAGCAAGCATCACATCTTCACGACGCCGATCGTTCACGAAGAGTTTCAGGGCCTGCGCATCACGCCGAACCTTTACACCACCCTGCCGGAGCTGGATCGTTTCTGTGAATTGATGGCAATGATTGCGCGCAAAGGCTTGCCGGCTTGAAACCCTGGCGACATTGACACGATGGTGCTTTTCTCGTAGATTGCGCCCGCAACAAGCAGTTCGAAAATCCTCGGCAACAACTCACCTGCCGCATTCACGGCTTCAGACAGCGAGCATCCCGTACGTCGCTGCCCAGGCCCCAATTTGTACGGGAAGGAGACTAAAATGAAAAAGAAACGTATAGCTGTAGGTTCGTTTGCGGTGGTGCTAATGATTGCTGCTATTTCGGTCTTTGCTCAGATCAATCGGCCGTATCACAACGGTTCGGTGTGGAATATCGGGTTCATCAGAATCAAGCCGGGAATGGACACGCTTTATATGAATTACGTAGCCGGACAGTGGAAGGCTGAGCAGGAGGCGCAAAAGAAAGACGGGAACATTCTTTCCTACAAAGTCCTTTCTGTTGAGGCGCACACGACCGGCGAGTGGAACCTGATGCTGATGACAGAGTACAAAAATCTGGCGACAATGGAAGCCAATCAAGACAAGGCCGAAGCCGTCGCGCAAAGAGTTGTCGGCAACGACGAGATGCAGATAAAGGGTTACAAGGAACGCGCAGAGATTCGCGAAGTGCTGGGCGCAAGGCTCGCTCGCGAGATCATCCTTGAGCCCAAGAGTCGATAATTCCGCGGCTTTAGAGAAAACTCGCTGACAGCGGCCCGACCGCATTATCGGCAACTACTTACTTCTCAAACGGAGGTAGGCAACTGGAGGTGTGTTATGAGATTCAATAAGTTATTTCTGGGACTGACCTGCATGGCTGTTTTCTGTCCTTTCATGGCGAAAGCGCAACAGGTTCACCAACATAAACACGAGATGACGGAAGAACTCGGGCAGGTCAACTTTCTTGTCTCGTGCAACGCTGCGGCTCAAGGGCAGTTCAATCGCGCTGTCGCGCTGCTGCACTCCTTCTGGTACGCCGAGGCGGCGAAGGGCTTCTCCCAAGTGATAGGGACAGACCCGAGATGCGGGATGGGCCATTGGGGGGTTGCGATGACCAACTATCATCCTGTATGGGCGCCACCAACTTCAGCGGAGCTGCAAAAGGGACTGGCCGCCGTTGAAAAAGCGAAAGCCGTTGGCGCCAGGACGCAAAGGGAAAAAGACTACATCGCTGCGATCGAGACTTTTTACAGAGATGCGGACAAGCTCGATCACCGAACTCGCGCGCTTGCTTACGAGAAAGCGATGGAGCAGCTTTACGTGCGCTATCCGCAGGATCATGAAGCGGCCATTTTCTATGCGCTCGCGCTGCTAGGGACGGCGCAACCGACTGATAAGACCTATGCCAAGCAAAAGAAGGCGGGTGAGATTCTAAATAAGGTTCTGGCATACGAGCCGGAGCATCCCGGTGTGGCGCACTACCTGATCCACAGTTTTGATTATCCGCAGCTCGCTTATCTGGCCCTGCCCGCAGCGCGAAGCTATGCGAAGATCGCTCCTTCGGCTCCGCATGCGCTTCACATGCCTTCGCACATCTTCACGAGGCTTGGGCTCTGGCAAGATTCAATTCAGTCGAACATAGCCTCGGCGGCGGCCGCGAAGAATTACGCAGCCAGGACCCGTCCGGAAACCGCGTCCTTCGATCAGCTTCACGCAATGGACTATCTTGTGTACGCCTATTTGCAAAGCGCTCAGGATCGAAAAGCAAAGCAGATCCTTGATGAGATCCAACCCATGGGCCAAGCCGACCCTGAACTCGCTGCGGCCTACGCCTTCGCAGCAATCCCTGCGCGTTACGCCCTTGAAAGACGCCGATGGTCTGAAGCTGCGGCGCTCGTGGTGCGTCCTGCCGGCTTCCCCTGGGACCGTTTCCGATATGCTGAAGCAATAACATACTTCGCGCGGGCCCTGGGAGCGGCCAGGAGCGGTGATACTGCGGCGGCGGGCAGGGATGTCGAGAAGCTAGCCTCGATTCAGAAGTCGTTGGCTGAAGGAAAAGATATCTACTGGGCAACGCAGGTTGAGATTCAGCGCCAGGCAGCAGCCGCATGGCTCGCGCACGCTGAAGGGAAAAACGAAGAGGCATTGAAGCTGATGCGCTCGGTAGCCGAGCTCGAAGACTCTACGGAGAAGAATCCTGTGACTCCGGGACCGGTCGTACCTGCGCGCGAGTTGTTGGGTGAGCTGCTACTTGAGCTTAATGAGCCGAAGCTGGCATTGAAAGAATTCGAGATCGCAGTCCTCGCGTCCCCTAACCGCTTCAATGGCCTCTACGGCGTGGCGAAGGCGGCCGAGCTTTCCGGAGATCGGGAGAAAGCCAGAAACTTCTATGCAAAGCTTGCGGCCGTGAGTGAAAGGTCTGATGGGGAAAGACCTGAACTGCAAGCCGCAAAGATGTTTCTTGCAAGTAAGTAGTGATTGCTGCGCCATACGGGCGGCATGGTGGCTTTTAGTTCGGCCATGCACGTTGACGTCACCAGCGGCATCGGCGCGTTCGCGTCAGTCAACGCAAACCTCGCTGGCTATCGGCCGAACGTAGTCGCGAAATTCGCGCTCGATCTCTTGCGCGCGACGATCGACGGAAAGGGTCTTCCCGCAGCGCCCAAGACAAACACCACGCCGGATCAAATTCCTAACGCGGCTGATTTTGCCGCAACTTTTACTGCCACGGATGGATCGAGACTTGTGCTCGCGGCGGAGGGCGGCAAACTGTGGCTCGCGGTTGGCAACCAGCGCATCGCGTTGGAGAGCGCGGGACCAAACCGCTTCTTCGTCAAGCATCCAGACTTTGAGTTGTTCCTGTTGGAGTTCGGACGCGATCGCAACATCGTCGTCGAAGCTTTTCACGGCGCGCGCTGGTTCACGAGCGAGCGCTATGCGGGTCCGAACGCGTTTGACTATCCGAGAGAGTGGGACGCGTTCGCCGGACATTACCGCAGCGACAGCCCTTGGTTTGGCAGCACGCGCATCTTCGTGCGCAAAGGAAAGCTGACCGCGGAAGGCACGCCGCTCGTGCCGCTGAGCGACGGATTGTTCCGCGCCGGCGCGGAAGAATGGTCGCCAGAGCGCATCAGCTTCGGCCCGGTGGTTTCTGGCCGCGCGACGCGCATGAAGTTTTCCGGCGTCGAGTTTTACCGCACGTTCACGCCGTAACGTTGGACGAATACTTCCCAGTCTCGTTGAAGCAATCACGGCGCAAGCTTGACAGCGGTTGTGGGCCATCATGATGATGGCCGCAGTCATGAAGAAGCTGTCAACGGTTTTTCTGATCTTCCTCGGCCTCCTCAACGCTTTCATTTCGCTCGGCGTCAACGCGCAGGGAACCAGCAAGAAGACCGTCGCTGACCGTAGGTCTGAGCGAGTCATCGAAAACGCCGCGGCGCTGCAAAACTTTTTTCGAGCGCTGACGGATGCGCGATCGGGACGGCGACTCGAGCCGGTACGGATCATGCACTTTGGCGATTCGCACACGGCCGCGGATGTCCTGACAGCGGACATTCGGCGACACTTTCAGCAGGATTTTGGCGATGGCGGCGCCGGCCTTATCGTTCCGCGCAATCCGATGGGCACACGCCGCCAGGGCGTTAGCAGCGGCGCAACTTCCGGTTGGTTAATTGAAGGAATTGGCGGACGCGTCGCGCCAGATCGAATTTATGGTCCAGCCGGAATCGCTCTGGGCACAAGTCAGCCGGGCGAACGCGTCTGGGTCGAAGCCTCCGGCAATCATTTCGAGTTCTACTACGTGCGCCAACCCGGCGGCGGCAGAATCGATGTCCTGGTTGATGGCGCCAGCGTCATCGAGAATCCTCTGTCGTTGCAGTCACCGACGCCCGAGGCGGCTGACTGGTTTTTTGACACGCCCGCCGACGGCCGG
>DASZZL010000155.1:0-58553 GCA_035545035.1 Pyrinomonadaceae bacterium | reverse complement strand
GCTCACCGTCCTGTTGACAGGGCGGCTTTTCATCCTTCATCCTTCCGCCTTCATCCTTGCTCTTGAGCGGGCGTAACTCAATGGTAGAGTGTCAGCTTCCCAAGCTGGATGTTGCGGGTTCGATCCCCGTCGCCCGCTCCATTTACTGAGTATCCTTGTTATCCATTTTCAAACTTCTGAGTAACAGTAGCATACTCGCGCAGGTTTTCTCGTCCCTTAAGTGCCGGTCTCTGAGTTAAAAGTTACGGGTTCGAGTTCTGCTCTGCTGATCGCAACTGCGAAAAGTCTATCCCGGTTGAATGCCGATTCGATCTTACAAGCACGTTGCGTGAAACGTCACGTCAGACGCGAAATTCTGCTCATTAGCGATTGACGAAAATAAGTGGATAAAAAAAGGAGCGACCAATGTCGCTCCCACCTGCCGTCAGAAGCTGGCTGAATCTCCGGTACAGTTTTTAAGACATCGATCTCTGCGAATTCATTGAACGAATCGCTGTCGGTATTCAGTGGATTCAATGGAAGCCTTTACCATCTCGGCCTGCACAAAGTCACCGTTGAAAGCATTGAGCTTGTTCATCCAGAAGTTGTAACCAGAAAAATCTGAGTCCGGACCAGAATTGGGATCGCGGCGCAGATAACCGAAGTACTGCATCGGCACGAACGCGCGATTGAACTCGGCGTTGACCAGGTTCGAATTCTCAGCGACAGCGCGCAGCGCATCAGCGCGCGTTTTCACGCCGGACGAGAGGTCGCTTACCAAGTTATCCCGCTCCGTCTGAGATAGAGGATTGCCGGCGTTTTGATTTAACGCGTCAACGAACTGATCCGCGCTCATGGTCGCAGGAAAAGCGGAAGGGAAGCGGTCGCGCTGTACGAACTCAGACATGAAGGCCTGCTTATTGTTTTCCAGTACCTGGTCCCACCCAGGCTGATTGACGATCACACCCCGTCCTATTTCTCTGGTGTCAGGCAGGAACTCATTGAAGCGAACCGGTACAAGCGCATCGGGCAAATTACCGTAGGCTGCTTTGTATGTGCGGTAGACCAGATAACCTGTCTGCTGAAATTCGATCGAGAGATAAAAGGCGGCGGAATCGTTTATGCGGGCGACTTCAACGCACTGCGGGTCGCCGCCACATGACAGAATTCCGCTAGTCCAAAAAGCCTCCCCATCGGTGTCCGGCTCGCGGTTTAGAAACTGACCGAGCATGAGCGATGCAAGTGTAGTATAGTGCACCCTTCCGGCTTCGGCTTCGATTGATGAAGGATGTACTAGCCGTACTGGGCAAAGGAAAGGAATCGTACAAATGAACATGAAACCCCTAACGAAAACCAAGTGGGCGGCTGCCTTGTTGCTCGCGGCTATGCTCCTGGCGGGATCGTGGCCAGCCCGCGCTCAAATTGTAACTACACCGATTACGCCCCTTCCGTTTAACGCCATAAGCGAAACCGCCGGGTCAACGTTCCTTGTGCCGTATTTCGAGGTGGATCTCAGCAACCCCAACGGACGGAACACGATTTTTACGATCAACAAAGGCGGCCGTCTGGACTCCATAACTGTCAACGGAGGACCTCCTAGCCTTAACAACAATATCGCGACCGCCGTCTTGGCCCACGTCACGATTTGGAGCGATCTGGGCGTGCCCGTGCTCAATTTCAATGTCTATCTGACGGGCTACGATGTCGAGACGGTCAATATGCGGAACGTGCTGGCGGGCACTCTCCCGCGAACGGCCAGTGCGGGACAGGACCCCACCGATACGATCAGTCCGAAGGGGATAAAATCACAGGACATCAACTTTGCGAGTTGCAACGGGCAGCTTCCGCCTGCGCCGCTCACCGCGACCCAAATCAGCAACCTGGACGCGGCCTTGACCGGCAACGCGGCTCCCACCCAATGCGCCGGGAGGAATCTTAGCGATAACGTGGCGCGGGGCTATGTCACCGTCGACATGGTGAACAATTGCAGTACGAAGAATCCAGGGGACGCGGGTTATTTCACGAATGATACGACTTTGCAGAACCATCTGACTGGCGAGGTGTACTACGTCGATCCGAGCAACTCTATAGCTCGCGGCGGCAACGTGGTTCACATTCACGGGCCCGAAAACGGCGTTACGGATCCGCTGGTCACTACGTCCGGCAACTACACGTTTTATGGGCGCCTCGACGGCTTCAACGCCGACGACAAAAAGGAGCCCCTGTCGACTCTCTTCGTCGCTCGCTTCAACCCGGGAGGAACGCCTAACTCCTGGAGAGTTCCGCCGCCCAACCCGAAGGCGTCGCTGATCGTTTGGCGCGACCCCAAGGTTCCACAGGGGTTCTTCACCTGCGGCACGCTGCCGGTTTGGTACCCGCTGGGCCAGGAAAACATCACCGCTTTCGACGAACAAGAACATCCGCAAACCATTACCGGAGTGACCCCGTTTCCGGCTGCCACGCAACTCGTGCAGATCGGGGGAGCCGCGCTGCCCGTGAGTTTCGCATCGGGCATGATCTTGCTCAACCTGAATACAACCGTGGCGGGCGCAGTGGGGCCCACGAGTGATCTGGGAGTCGCACAGGGTTGGGTACAGGTCATCGACGGAAAATTCGGCGTGATCCATAACGCCCAGCAGCTTGACAGCGCCACCAAGCCAGCCCACTTGATCCCATGAAGCTCCACAGCTTCACTCTCGCCTTCCTGACTGTGCCAGCGCTGGCCGCCTGCGGCCCGAGCCAGCCTGCCGCGAAGGCGATATCGCAGCCGGGATCCGTCCGCTTTGTCAAGTTCGATGTGGGTTTGCCCACGTCCGGACAATGGCGTGAAGGCTTCCGCATTGCCGATATGAACGAAGACGGTCATCCCGACATCGTGCATGGTCCGGCGCGGAAGCAAACAGGAACTCCGGTGATTTTCCTCGGCAACGGTAAGGGTTCATGGACGCTGTGGAAGGAGGCGCGATTCCCTGCCCTTCCGTATGACTACGGTGATGTTGAAATCGCCGATTTTAACCGGGATGGCCACCAGGATATCGCCTTAGCCATGCATCTTCACGGCCTCATCATGCTTACGGGCGATGGACATGGCGGCTTCTCAAATGCAAGCGCCGGGCTGGACTTCGATGCGCATGGAGCGTCAAGTTTCTCCTCGCGCGCCATCCGCGTGACGGACTGGAACGGCGATGGGCTTCCCGATCTCGTTGCGGTGTCGGAAGGGCTTGGGACGGGCAGCTCGCGGCCCTTGGCGGACCATGAAGGCGTCGTCGTTTATCTCAATCAGGGCGCCAAGGGTTGGCGCAAGAGCGAGCGGCCGCTGAGTAAGGGAATCTACAGCGACTCGATAGCGCTCGGTGATTTCGACGGCGATGGCCATATCGACGTGGCTACGGGATCTGGCGTGATGGACCGTAAGGATCTGGTGAGCCTGTGGCGGGCAAATGGTGCCGGGATGCCGCTGGCGCTCGAATTGCCCGGCGCTCACCAATTTGTGCAAGCCGTCGCGGCCGGCGATTTCGACAACGATGGCAGGGACGATCTGGCCGTGGCATACCAGGTTCTCGATAACGACGTCTGGTATTCCGCGATCGATGTGTTCTATTCTCGCGCCGGCGGAAAGTGGGAGCGGCACCCGCTGTTCCGCGAGGCTACGAGGGAAGGCGCAGTGGCCATGGCGACCGGCCATCTCGTGAGCAAGAGCACGCGGGATTTAGTGGCTCTCACGACGCGAGGGGAGACGCTCGTGTTCCTGGGAGACGGACATGGCGGGCTGGTGCGAAACAGCATACCGCTGCCTGAGTTCGGCGAAGGGTGCCGAGGGGCCCATGTGGAATTGGCCGACCTGGATGGCGAGGGCCGCGACGAAATTATAGCTTCATTCGCAGACGAGCCGGCTGGGGATCGCTGTCCCAGCGGCGGTGGTATTACGGCCTGGAAGGCCGTCACGGACCGGCAGTAAGTTGCATCAGGAGGGGTGGGAATGACGATAACTGAGGGATTTGCTCATGATGATTCGAAGGGCTGCCGGATGCTAAAGCTATCTTGGACGTTGACGTTGCTTGGCTTGCTCACGCTCTTATTGCCTGCCGGAGCGAATGCTGTTCCTCTCACTTATAACTTAAGCGGAGTTACCTTTTCAGATAGCGCTACGGCCAGTGGATCCTTCCAGTACGATGCCGTCACGAACGCGTACAGCAACGTTAACATAATAACGACCGGCGGCTCTCGTTCCGGTGCGACTTATCATTCCGTGTCCGGTGGTTTTGCTCCCGATAGCAGTGGAATCCTGCTCGTCACCATGGCTGGCGCCGGGCAGACGGGACTTCCCGGTTTGGCGCTGTTCTTCTCGCCGGTGCTGAACGGGGCCGGCGGAATGTCCACTTTGACTGGAGAAGAGTCGGATTGCGTCGATCCCGAGTGCACCATGCCTTCGGGTACAATGCGCACGATTACAGCGGGAACGGTAAGTGCCGGAGCTGCCGCGACGCCCATGACCTGGTACCTGACCGGGTTCACCTTTGCGGATGGCGCTACCGCCACCGGATCCTTCGTTTTCGATGCAGGCACTCACAGCTTCAGCAGCGTTAACATCGCTACGACCACCGCAACTCGTACCGGCGCTACTTATAGTACCCTCTCCACCGGACTTATCCCTGACGCTACTGGGGCTCTGTTCGATACGTCGGCCGCGCCTAATCAGACGGGACTGCCGGGTTTTTCCATGCTTTTCTCGTCGCCGCTAACAGGGGCCGGAGGAACTACCACTGTGACTGGTAAGGAGGCGGACTGCGCCGACCCGGGATGCAGCACGCCTACCGGCACAATGCGCTTGATTACGGCAGGAACTGTGACGACGAACCCGGCCGACATGACGATCACCAAGACTCACATGGGCAACTTCAGGCAGGGGGACATCGGCGACACCTATACGCTCACGGTGAGTAATTCAGGAGGTGTCGCAACCAGTGGAATGGTTTCCGTGAGCGACGCAGTTCCTTCAGGACTGACGGCGATAGGGATTAGCGGGACCAACTGGAGTTGTATCCAGCCGGCGGGACCTTGTACTCGCAGTGATGCGAAAGCGGCCGGCGGCAGTTATGAACCGATCACTCTGACGGTGAATGTGGCGGGCAATGCTCCGTCAAGCGTTACCAACATCGCGACAGTGTCAGGTGGTGGGGAAATTAACACGAGCAACGACACCGCGAATGATCCAACTACGATCAATCCCTCGCCTGACTTGACGATCGGCAAGACTCACGTGGGCAACTTCAACCAGGGACAGACTGGTGCTACCTATACAATCACCGTCACCAATTCCGGAAACGGACCCACCAGTGGAACGGTTTCGGTGAGCGACACAGTTCCTTCAGGACTGACGGCGATAGGGATTAGCGGGACCAACTGGAGTTGTATCCAGCCGGCGGGACCTTGTACTCGCAGTGATGCGAAAGCGGCCGGCGGCAGTTATGAACCGATCACTCTGACGGTGAACGTGGCGGGCAATGCTCCGTCAAGCGTTACCAACTTCGCGACAGTGTCGGGTGGTGGGGAAGCTAACACGAGCAACGACACCGCGAATGATCCAACTACGATCAATCCCACAACCGTGCAGTTCAGCGCGGGGAGTTACAGTGTCGGTGAAGGTGATTTGCGCGTGAATATCAACGTGACTCGTTCGGGTAACACGTTCAGCGCGGCAACGGTCAACTTCGCCACCATCGACGATGCCGGCTTGCAGAATTGCAACGTGTTCAATGGCATTGCTTCGCCGCGCTGCGACTACGAGACTGTGGTTGGCACTCTACAATTCGCTGCCGGTGAGACTTCCAAATCATTCTCGGTGGCTATTGTCGATGATTCGTACGCGGAAGGGAACGAGACTTTCCGCGTCAGCCTCACCAATCCCTCGGGCGCATCTTTGGGCGCACCGAACATCGCCACCGTGACTATCACCGATAATGACACGATCAATGGCCCCAATCCGATCGACAACACCAACTTCTTTGTGCGCCAGCTGTATCTTGACCTTCTCATGCGCGAACCGGACTCACCAGGCTTTGCAGCCTGGGTTAGCACCATCAACAACTGCTCGACGGATCATCCCGGTCATCCGGAGTTATGTGATCGCGTCCACGTGGCGCAGAGTTTCTTCCAGTCTCAGGAATTTCAACAGCGCGGTTACTTTGTCTATCGGTTCTACAATGTCGCGTTCGGTCGCAAGCCTGATTATGCGGAATTTGTCCCGGACTTCGCGAGCATCAGCGGCTTTTTGACCGACGCGGACCTGGAGGCGGCGAAGCTCCAGTTCATCGCCAACTTCATGGCTCGCCCAGCCTTTGCCGGCCAGTACAACTCGCTGACCAATCAGAACTATGTGGACGCGCTGATCAACACCGCACAGGTGAATTTGTCAAACCGTCAAGCCCTGATCGATGGGCTCAACAATGCGACTCTAACGCGGGCGCAAGTACTGCGACAGGTTGTGGAGAGCAATGAAGTCGCGACGAAGTATTTCAACCAAGCCTTTGTGGTAATGGAATACTTTGGCTATCTCAGACGCCAGCCGGACTCCCTCTATGTGAACTGGATTCAGTTTCTCGACTCCGGCGCCGACCCACGCGTGATGGTCAGCGGGTTCGTCAACTCGACTGAGTACCGGCAGAGGTTTGGCCCGCCGTGAAATAATTACGATGGCGACCGTTGACCTTCATGGATCGGCTGCTCATGGTAAGTATCTGGTTGTGGACCTCGCCGAATATATGGAACTCCACGGGCGCATCATGGAAATGATGGAGGCCAGGCCTATGCCAGAACACGCAAGGTAGTGAACATCTCCTGGTCCACCCGGCGCCGCGCCAACCTCTGTCCAAGTCTCGCAACCTTGCACGCCGTCAGGTTTTGCTCGGCTGGTTGGCGTCAGTTCATCGACGAATGAAAGTGTGTGACGCAGACGCTGGCTGGTATCGACCTGGCCCACCGGCTTGGTGTCTGGCGCGCCGACAGCCGTCCCTGTGGTCGCGCGCACAGTGATTCCCAACGATTGTCTTTGCGCGTCAGTGATCGAAGTGTTGGATTGCATGCGCCCGACAAGAGGACGAATGAATGCTTCGCCTGCATCGCGCGAATCGCTCTTTGCCTGGGTCGCGGCCAAAGCCGCAGCCGAGGCGCTGTTGCTGGCCGGAACTTCGCGTCCCAATCCGTTTTCGCTGCTTGCAGCGAAGCAACTTCGTCCAGGCTGAGATGGTCAAGGCCTTCATCAGCTCGCCCGAATATCGTCGGCGTTTCGGGCCGTGAGCCAACCGGAGAGCGGCGCAGCTCAAGTTGCCCGGATAAGCTCACGTAATTGGGCGACGGCGGGAGAAGCGCCGTGAGACGCAAACGCAAACGCAAAAAAAGCTAGGGAGCAAGAAACAAACGACATTCGGTCTTCGGTTTTCCTTCGTCTTGAACTAGTGACGAATGCAATTCTCTGCGTCCTCTTGGCATTACTTATCGCTTTTGGTGAGGGTCGTATTGTTGTCTGGTTTGGACGCTGTCCACCGATTAACCTTTGGCCGATTAGTATGGGACTTCTGCTCTTTGCCGATATGCCACTCTTATTGCTCAACAACGGACGGTTAACCTCAAACGAGTATGGTGAATTCTTATTCTAAACACTTCTGGATCCTCGTGATCCTGGTCACTGATGATCGAGTTGAAAGGTCCATAATTACAGTCGGCGAATCGACACACCGTCCCCCAAACGTCCCCCAGCGAGACGCAGATCAGGCAGCGCATGCACGGTATGCAGTGCATGCACGCACATTTTTATTGGGCGGTTTTGTAAGTGTTGAAAATAAAGGGCGCTGTATTTACCTTCCCAAGCTGAAAGTTGCGGGTTCGATCCCCGTCGCCCGCTCCAAATTTCAACTCGCCAACCTTCTCGATTCCAACGCTGACGCGCTTCGCCTGCCGAATGCTTTGGTCACTTCCACAATCATGATTGGCAGAAGAATTGTGAGCGCCGCGACGACTCCACAGGGCGGACAATCTACAACTGCGGAACTTCGCTCCAGAACACAGATGCGAGTAATCAAACGCCCAGATAAGACAGCGAGTCGATCGCTCGGCGCATGAGCAGAGTGATCTGCGGGTGAGAAGCTTCGAGATGGGCCACAGCTTCGTTAAGCCGCTCGCCCAGGCCGCTGTAATGATGCGGCTGGTTTTGTTCCCGGCTGAGCAAATCCTGAATATCGTTTTCCAGAGTCTTTAGGAGTTCGCGTTGATGCGCATCGACAGTTTCGGTTTGGTTCAACTCGCCGTGTAAGTGTTCCAGTTGCGCTCGCAGTTCTTCATTGTTCATTCTTATCCCTCGTTTGCGTTAACTTGAAGCGCTAATTGTAAACGATAACGACCATTCGGTTACTATATGGAGCTTTCCAGCACCATTACGTTTGGGTGCGATGCCGCGCAAAATCAGGCTGTGTGGTTTTTCCCAAGTTTTGAGAACATTTCCACAGCCTCTTAATCGCTGCAGAAAAAGTTGAGCGAATTTGTCATTGCGAATTAGGTTCGGAGATTGCAGACTCTTGTCGGGGCGTCAGCCGGCATCGGCGCAAAAATGAAATCAGCTGAAATCAATTCGAATCCGATCGCTTTGCAAGAGTCAGGCTTGACCACGCCGGCAGCAAAACGTCGGTTTGTGCAGTTCGGCCCGAACGAACCCGTCTCGTCGCGCCGCACGTCGGGCCTGGTTCAGATCCTGCTTCTGTTCATTAATCCGCTGGCCATCATCCTGCTGGTAGCCAGCGCCATCTCCGCTGCTGTCGGTGAAGTCCTTAATGCCTCCATCATCGCGCTGATGGTGTTGTTGAGCGCAGCGCTTAACTTTGTTCAGACCTATCGTTCGCAACGTGCCGTGGAGCGCATTCGCAAAGAAGTTGCTCCCACAGCCACCGTGCTGCGAGACGGAAATTGGACGGAGATTCCCAGACGCGAGCTTGTGCCGGGCGATGTCATCAGGCTCACCGCGGGTGATCTTGTGCCGGCGGATGCCTGGCTGTTCAACGTTCGCGATCTACATGTGCAGCAGGCGGCGCTCACAGGAGAGTCACTACCCGTCGAAAAGGAGGCCCTCGACCTCCACACAATTTCTCAAGACACAAGCGATGATCACAAAGTGTTTCTCGGCACGTCTGTGGTGAGCGGTACGGGCACAGCCCTGGTCATGGCCACCGGTAAGAACACCACGTTCGGTGATATCGCCACTCGCCTTGCCACCAAGCCACCGGAAACCGAGTTTGAAAGAGGCACACGCCAGTTTGGTCTCTTGATCATGAAGACGACCATCATGCTGGTGCTCTTTGTTCTGCTGGTAAGCGTCGTCCTTCATCACAATTTCCTCGAGTCTCTACTGTTCGCCGTCGCCCTCGCAGTTGGGTTGACGCCCGAGTTCCTGCCGATGATCACGACCGTCACTCTGGGACAGGGCGCCGTTCATATGGCCCGAAAGAAAGTGATCGTCAAGCATCTCGAGGCGATGCAGAACTTCGGCAGCATTGATGTTCTCTGTAGTGACAAGACCGGCACCCTGACCAGCGGCGAGATGGCGCTGGACCAACACGTCGATCCATTTGGCAGTCCGTCTGAACGGGTGTTCTTACTCGCATACCTGAACAGCCTGCACGAAACCGGCGTGAGCAATCCCCTCGATCAGGCAATCAAGAGCCGGGCGATCAACCGGAGCCGCAGCGCTAATCCTCTCGACGAAGCCGTCCTGCAACACGATCATCCGGACATTCATGCCTATCGCAAGATCGATGAGATTCCGTTCGACTTCGAAAGGCGTCGCGTCTCGATTGTGGTAGAGCACGAAGCTGAGAGGTTGCTGATCACCAAGGGCGCTCCGGAAAGTGTGATGCCTGTCTGTGCTGCTTACGAGTTGAACGGTCAGCAGTCTCCACTCGAAGCCGATGCACGAGCGCGTGCCGAAGCGACTTATCGAGAACTATGTACCCGCGGGTTTCGCATGCTGGCTGTCGCTTACTCTTCGGTGCCGCAGCAAGACGTTTACCGGGCAGACGACGAAAAGGATCTGGTGCTGGCGGGGTTCTTAACTTTCTCAGATCCTCCGCTCGAAAGCGCGAAGCTCGCCCTGCGAGATCTCAGCCGCGATGGTGTCCAGGTCAAGATATTGACCGGTGACAACGAGCTGGTGACTCAACACATCTGCGCGCAGGTTGGCCTGGAAGATGGCCGAATAATTCTCGGCGACGAACTTGAGCGAATGAGTGACCCGGCGCTCGCGCACGTCGTCGAGCAAACTTCAGTGTTTGCCCGAGTCTCCCCGGCCCAAAAGAACCGGATCATTCTGGCGCTCAAACGTCGCAGTCACGTCGTTGGCTATTTGGGAGACGGCATCAACGACGCCCCTTCTCTCCATGCGGCGGACGTCGGCATTTCTGTTTCCAGCGCCGTTGATGTAGCCAAAGATGCCGCCGACATCATCCTGCTTGAGCGCAGCCTGAATGTACTGCACGACGGCATCATCGAAGGACGTAAAGCCTTCGGCAATGTGATGAAGTATTTGCTGATGGGGACGAGTTCCAACTTCGGCAACATGTTCAGCATGGCCGTGGCGTCGCTCTTCCTCCCGTTTTTGCCGATGCTGCCGACGCAGATTCTGCTGAACAACTTTCTCTACGACCTGGCGCAGGTGACGATTCCGACAGATCACATCGACCGGACTTTTATCCATAAGCCGCAGCGTTGGAACGTCAGCATGATCCGCGATTTCATGATCTACATTGGCCCAATCAGTTCCATCTACGACTTCCTGACATTCTTTGCCCTGTTGAAAGTGTTCAGCGCCTCTGAACAGCTTTTCCATACGGGATGGTTCGTTGAGTCGCTCGCCACCCAGACACTCGTCATCTTTATCATCCGCACGGCCGGCAATCCTTTTCGCAGCCGTCCCAGTCTCGCCCTCACGGCAACGACAATCGCAGTGGTTATGGCAGGCATCGTGATCCCGTTTACTTCATTGGGAAGAATCCTGGGGTTCACGCCTTTGCCCCTCGCCTTCTTTCTCTTCCTTGCGGGAGCGACAGGTACCTATCTGCTATTGGTCGAAATCGTAAAGCGAAAGCTGATGCGCAGACTCTTGGGATAGGCGTCAGTGTTGACAAGAGGCCTGATGAGATTGAAACTGGCCTGCTAAGGGGTATAACTGTCGCTCTGACGAAGCGGCAACTCGTAGGAGATGTCATTGTTCGTGCAAGCAACCCTGCGCACACGTTCAAAAGCGGTTCGATCCCCGTCGCTCGCTCCAATTCAATGAAGGCCGAGCCGACGCGCACTCGATGCGATGTCGATAGTGAGAGAGAGAGAAACCATGAAGACTCTTTTACTCCTGCCGCTCCTTCTAATGTTTGGTGATTCAAGTCAGAATCCCGCTCCTCCTGACGAGAGTTCTCCGGTCGTGGTCGTCAGTTTCAAGTGGTTCAAAGATCGTCAGCCGGTCGACAATGCGGTTGCTTCAACGAGCGCTCCGCAGCCGGCCATGATAACAGCGGACAAGAACTTCGAAAAACAGAAGCGGATAAATGCTTCGGCGGGAGATAGAGATCCGCATGCCGACACGCTCGACGCGCGCGGAGCCGAGCTGGAAAGGGTCGTGCAGGAATCACGAGAGGCGCCGCCGGTAGACGGGTTTGCCTATCTGGTCAAATTTAAAAACGCGGGCACCAAACTGGTTCAGGCAGTTTTCTGGGAGTATCAATTCACAGAGTCAGCGAATCCGAAGAATCTGACGCACCGGCGGTTTCGTTGCAACGTCAAGATAAGGCCTGAGCAAGGCAAGGACTTGCAGATTTTCAGCCTGGGCGGTCCGAGCGACGTAATCAGCGTGAAAAGTCTCGCCAAAGGATCGGGCAATCAATTTCAGGAGACGGTTGTGATCGATCGCGTCGAATACGCGGATGGATCATTCTGGCAGCTGAAAGACTGGGATTTTGACGTTGCAAAGTTAGTATCCAAAGCACGCGCAGACTCTCAGAAGATGCCGATGTGCAGAGGTTTTTGAATGCTGGTCTGTGAGCCCTCCCTCACCGTCCCACCCCAGCCGGGCTGCCCGGCCGGGGACCCCGGGGTCGGGCTAATGCCCCGAATCACGATTTAATCAGAACTCAACCCAGGAACCGGCGTTTTCCTGTTGCGCCCGCCGATAGACGTAAGCGGCGGCGGCAAGGTCTTCGATAGCCAGGCCGAGTGACTTGAAGAGTGTGATTTCGTCGCGCGAGGTGCGGCCGGGATGAGCTTTGATCAATATCTCGCCGAGTTCGGCGCGGATGTGATCGGGGCCGATAGCGCCTTCCTTTGCCGCGAGCAAATAATCTCCCGCTTCATTCAACGCAGACTCGCGACGGTCAACGAACAAGGTGGCGGCGGCCATCGTCGCGGTGTCGATCTCGCGCGCCGTTGGCGAGAAGGTCCCGATGGCATTGATGTGTGTGCCCGGCGAAATCCATTCACGCTGCACGACGGGCTCGCGCGCGATTGTTGCCGTCACGATCAAATCCGCGCCGCGCACTGCGGTCTCTGCGTTCTCAACCGGTTCAATAGCGAAAGGGAATCGCGGCTGCATTTCTTCAGCGAACTTCTGCGAGTTGTCAAAACGCCTGCTGGCAATTCGTGCGCGTTTGATTGGACGGACGCAGGCCATCGCGCTCAGGTGCGTGCGCGCCTGCACGCCGGCGCCAATGATCGCGAGTTCGGCGGCGTCTTCGCGCGCCAGCAAACGCGTCGCGAGCGCACTGACGGCCGCCGTGCGAATCGCGGTTATGGCCGAGGCATTCACGAACGCCACCGGCTCACCCGTGACCCCGTCGAAGAGAAAGACGCCGCCCTGATGCGCATCTTTGCCGATGGCTGCGTTGCCGGGGAAGACACAGATCGCTTTGAGGCCGAACATCGGTGAGTCACCCGCGCGAAATACTGGCATCATCGCCATCACGCCTTTCGCGCCGGTGGGTTTGAAAACAGTTCGCAGGGGCTGATCAGCTTCGCCGCGAGCGAGCGCAGCGAGCGCCTCTTCCATGACCGAGATGCATTCTGACATGGGAAGAAGACGTTCGACTTCGGAATGCGTGAGAATCAAGAGTTTCATGGTGAACAACTGAATTTGTCGGCAGTTATAGTTATTTGGACGGGGCCGCGCGATCAACTTTCGGAGTGTTCTGTGGCACTATCGTTTGCTGCGCATTGATCAAATCACTCACAACCTCCGCCGGCTTCCATTCGTTGCCCCGGTACAATTTGAAGAGCTTTCCGTCAGGGCCGATCACCACGGTGCGCAGCGAGTGGATTACCTGATCCTGTGCGGATTCCGTGTCGTGAAAATAGCGCAGGCCAAAGAACTGCGCGATGCCTTTTACTTCGTCTGGGCCTCCGGTAGCGAACTCCCAGTGCTGAAAAGTCTCGTCTGAGTAACGGCCGGTGTGCGACGCGCCATAACTGCGCAGGACTTTCGGCGAGTCGTACTCAGGATCGAAGCTGATCGTCAAAAGGTGCGTCTTGGCGTACACATCCGGCTGTTTCTGCAATTCCTGATCGATGGCGGCGAAGTTGTTGCTCATCAAAGTACATTGGTCGGGCATGGGACAGCGCGTGTAGATGAAGGTCAGCGCGAGCGCCTGGCCGCGATACTGCGCGAGATGAATTCGCTTGCCATCCTGATTCACGAGACCAAAGTCGGGAACATCAGTGCCCGGCTTTGGTTCGCCGGGAACATCGACGGTTTGTGAAACCGTGCCCGGCCCTTCAACAATCGCGGCAATTTCAACCCAGGACGAGATGTCATCAACCACCAGGGTTCCGGTTACCTGGTCGCCGGGTTTCAACATTTCCAGATCGGCGTCGCTTTTGATCTTGAACGGCATCGTCATCGCCGGCATGTAACCTTTGATGTCCTCGTGCGCGATCGTCGCGGTGCGCTCAGATTTGTTAACCGCGACGACTTTGCCTTTCAGATCGTAGCGTTTCTCGTTTGCAGAACGACGCGGTCTGCATGCGAGTCCAATTGCGCTTGCGCAAATCAAGAGAATCAAGAAAAAGCGCAGCGCAGGGCCACTGATTTCAGACCGATTAATGGATTGCAATGATTTCAACTCCGAGTCGAAGCTTCAAACGAAAACAGGTTACCGAGTTTGTCCGGCATCCTCAAGTTGCGCCAGAAAACCAAACTGAGCGCACGCAGTTGTGTGTTAGGATTAACGCCGATGGTTGCGAAAGAAGCAAGGCGCGCAGAAATTCTCGACGGTCGTTCAATCGCCGAGCAAATCAAACACGAAGTCGCCCGGGAAGTGCAGAGACTTCGGGATGACCATGACTTGAAGCCTTGTCTGGCGGCGGTGCTGGCTGGCGATGACGACGCGTCCGCGGTTTATGTGCGAAATAAGATGCGCGCTTGCGGTGAAGTTGGAATTGAGTCGGCTCATCATGCGCTTTCGGCGTCAACGACGACGGCAGAGCTGCTCGCATTAATCGCCGAATTGAATCAGCGCGACGACGTTGACGGAATCCTGGTCCAGTTGCCGTTGCCAAAACAAATCGACGAGTCGTCAGTCATCGAAGCAGTCGATCCGGCCAAGGATGTCGATGGCTTTCATCCGACGAACGTCGGTTTGCTGGCGATGGGCCGGCCGCGGTTCGTACCGTGCACTCCGGCGGGAATCATTGAATTGCTTGAGCGAAACAAGATCGAAATAGCTGGAGCTAGCGCCTGTGTGGTTGGTCGCAGCCAGATTGTCGGACGTCCGGTCGCGAGCCTTTTGCTGCAACGCCACGCCACAGTCACGATTTGCCATTCGCGTACGCGCGACTTACCGGCAGTCACGCGGCAAGCCGACATCCTCGTGGCCGCGACTGGACGCGCCGGCTTCATTCGCGGAGATTACATCAAGCCAGGCGCGACAGTAATCGACGTCGGCGTAAACAAGATCACTGATGCCGCGGAGGCTCGCGCGTTGTTTGGCGACGAAGCTGAGAAACGCATCGAAGCGATCGCGGGGCGCGGCTACACGCTGGTGGGCGACGTTCATCCGGCCGAAGCCGATCTCGTCGCCGGAAGGCGGACGCCCGTGCCCGGCGGCGTCGGTTTGCTAACGGTGGCGATGCTGATGCGGAACACTTTGCAGGCAGCGAAGTGGCGGCGAGGTTTGTAATCCGTTGGAGCGCAGGCATCCTTGCCTGCGGTTCGCCGGCATCCGTGCCGGTGTTTACGCGTTCGCTCTACCCACCCGCTACCGCAGGTGGTACTGACTTTGATGCTGAAGGTTGGACTCACCGGGTCGATTGCGGTTGGCAAGTCGTTCGTGCTTGGCGTGCTGGCCGAGCTTGGTTGCCATGTTGTGGATGCGGATGCCACGGCGCGCGAAGTGGTCGCGCCAGGCACGCCGGGAATAAAAGCCGTGGTCGATGCTTTCGGCGACGACATTCTGAACGCAGACGGGACGCTCGATCGCGCAAAGCTTGGAGAGATCGTTTTCGCGGACGAAGCGAAGCGGATGCAACTGAATTCGATCTTGCATCCCTTCATCATCCAGGCCCAGGACGAGCAGATGCGCAAATGGGAGAGGGAAGATCCGCAAGGCATCGCCGTCGTTGATGCGGCGCTGATGATTGAATCGGGCGGCTTTCAACGCTTTGATAAGCTAATCGTTGTTCATTGCCGTCCCGAAGTGCAGTTGGAACGTTTGAGGACGCGCGACGCTATCTCGCGCGAAGAGGCTGAGCGAAGAGTCGCTGCGCAGATGAGCCAGGAAGAGAAGAAGAGACACGCCGACTTTCTGATCGATTCTTCGGAAGGTTTCGAGAACACGCGGCGACAGACGGAGGCCGTCTTTCAAAAACTGCGCGCGCTTCGTACAATGTAAATCATGGCAGCTCTGGCAACGCGTTTGACGATCGTCGCAGGCGTGCTTTCGCTGACCCTCATTAGCGCGGGCTGCTCCGCCTCGGCCAATAATGCTTTCTTCGGCGCAACCAACCCGCCGCGCGAGAACGTCTTGCGCTACGTCTCCGGGTCCGAGCCGGAGTCTCTCGATCCGCAGATTCCAACTGGTCAAAACGAAGCGCGCATCTGCATGGCCCTTTACGAAGGCCTCGCCGAATACGATCCGAAGACGGGCGAACCGATCCCCGCGCTTGCTGAGCGTTGGGAAGTCAACAAAGACTCTTCCGAATTCGTCTTTCATTTGCGCCGCGACGGACGTTTCTCGAATGGCGATCCAATCACGGCGCGCGATTTTGTCTACACGATTCGCCGTGGCCTCACGCCCGAGGTTGGCGCGCCCTATGCTTCGATGGCTTATCCGATCAAGTACGCCGAAGCTTTCAATAGTGGCGGCGTCTTTGTGTTTGATCCGAATAGCAAGACTTACTTGCTGGAAAAGGATTTCGCGGAAGCTGTCGAGCAGACGACCGCACCCGCGGACCCGACGCGAGTGGTTCTTGCGGGCGACGAAAAGACACGAAAGAAAGAGCTCGACACAAATCCGAAGTTGAAAGCCGCGGTCGCAGGCAAGCAGTTTGTTCCGGTCAAGGCCGACGATGTGGGTGTCGCGGCGGTCGACGATTACACGCTGAGCATATCGCTAATGAAGCCCGCGCCGTTCTTTATCAGCATGATGCCGCACGTGTTCTTTCGGGTCCTCCATCAGAAGACGATCGAAACGTTCGGCAACGCCTGGACCGAAAGTCCGAACATCGTCACCAGCGGGCCGTTCAAGTTGGATACCTGGAAGCATTACGACCGCATCAATGTCGTGCGCGATCCGATGTACTGGGACGCGAAGAGTGTGAAACTCGAGCGGATAGTTTTCTACCTGCTTCAGGACAACACGACCATCATGAATCTTTACAAGGCGGGCGAGCTCGACGCCATGTACAATCACACGGTGCCGCCGGTATGGCTCGACGTTATTACTCCGCTGAAGGATTTCATGGACGCGCCGGAGGCAGGGATCGATTTCTATCTCTTCAATACGACCAAAGCCCCGACCAGCGACGTGCGCGTGCGCAAGGCGCTGAACATGTCGCTAAACAAGAAGGCGCTGGCTGATTGGCGCCACGTCAAGCCGTTGACTGCGATGACGCCGGACGGCATTTTCCCCGGCTATCCCCAACCAAAAGGTGATCCGTTCGATCCCGAGAAGGCAAAACATTTGCTTGCCGAGGCTGGTTATCGTGACGCAACGGGCAATTTCGATCCAAAGAAGTTTGCCGCCAGCGAGGTCGAGCTGATCACAAATCCGGACGGAAACAATCTTCCCTATGCCGAGTTTATTCAAGCGCAGTGGAAGCAGAACCTGGGCGCGACCATTCCGATCCGGGTCATGGAAGCGAAGACGTTCTTTGCGGCGCAGCACAAGCTGGATTACAAGGGCGTCTCGCGAACCGGCTGGGCGGCCGATTACATGGACCCGTTCACGTTTCTTGGTTTGTTCTACACGCCGGGTGGAAACAATGGGACGGGCTGGTGGGATCCGAAATATGCCGCACTGCTCGACGAAGCCAATCGCACGGTCGACCATCAGAAGCGTTACGAGCTGCTGGCCCAGGCAGAGAAACTTTTGCTCGAAGCGCAGCCGGTGATTCCGTTGACGGCGGGCAGCACGCGCTGGCTGAAGAAGCCTTACGTCAAAGGCATGTATCCGAACGCGATGACTCTGCATCCCTGGAAATGGATTTACATCGAGCGCGACAGCGCCAAGTGGGATTATGGTATGCCGGCCATGACCCAATGAATTGCTTTGGAAAGGCAAAGGGAAAAAGGTAAAAGTAAAAAGTGAAAAAAGAACAAACGCCACGCAACCCTCTCGGCAGTGCTGACTTCGTTTCAGAGCGTCCTTTTGCCTTTTGCCTTTTTACTTTTTCCTTCTAACCATGCTTCGCTTCATCATCCGCCGAATCGTGATTATCATTCCGATGCTTTTCATCGTTGTCTCCCTCACATGGGGATTGATTCGCCTCGCTCCGGGAAACTTTTACACCGGAGAAAAAAAGCTGGCGCCCGCCGTTGAAAAGAATCTTCGCGAAAAGTATGGGATGGATAAGCCGTGGTACGCGCAGTACTGGAGGGTCTTTCGCAATTTTGGCCACGGCGACCTGGGCACTTCGTTAGTGTACGAAGGCCAATCGGTCAATCAAATCATCTGGCGAGCCTTTCCGGTTTCAGCGACCCTGGGGTTGTGCGCCTACCTGCTGGCGCTGTGCGTAGGGATTACTACGGGCACGCTCGCTGCTCTGCGGCAGAACTCGTGGATTGACTATGCCTGCACGGCGTTGGCGATGGTGGGTATATCCGTTCCGAATTTTGTTTTGGGGCCGTTACTGGTTTTGGTTTTTGCGCTGACTCTGTTCTGGTTACCGCCGGCGCTGTGGAACGGCTTTCCCAGCAAGAACATTGTCTTGCCTGCGATCACTCTTTCGGCGATCTACATTGCTTACATCGCGCGGCTGACGCGTACGGGAATGCTGGAAGTCATGCGCTCAGATTACATTCGCACCGCGCGCGCCAAAGGACTGAGCGAGCGCGCCGTGGTCATGCGCCACGGGTTGCGCGGAGGCTTGTTGCCGGTCGTGTCATTTTCCGGGCCGGCGCTCGCTTTCTTAATCACTGGCACAGTCGTAGTCGAAAGAGTGTTCGCTCTTCCTGGCCTTGGCAATTATTTCATCAACGCTTGTTTCAATCGCGACGAGCCGCTAATCATCGGCATCGTGGCTTTTATCGCGATCAGCGTCTTGGTTTTCAATTTGCTCGTGGATATCTCGTACGGCTTTATCGATCCGCGTATCCGGTATTGATATTTTGGAGCGCAGGCATCCCTGCCTGCGGACCGCCAGCATCTTTGCTGGCTTGTGCTGTTGATAAGGATATCGGCGCATGAATGACATACACGACAAGACTGAGCGAGGTGACTCGCAGCCGATCGAGTTGATCGCCGGCACGTCACTGTGGCGCGACGCGTGGCGTCGTTTGCTCAAAAACAAGCTCGCCGTGTTTGGCATGATTGTCGTCATCGGGCTCACGCTTGCGTCTGTGATTGGTCCGACTGTCATCCAACGCGCGACCGGCTACGCGTACGATGTTATTCCGAAAGAAACGCGCCTGAATAAATCGTTTCCGCCGTTTCGCTCGCCTGAAGGGACCTTTTCCTGGACCCATCCGATGGGCACTGACAACGCCGGCCGGGACATTCTGGCGCGCGTGCTTTCGGGTGGACAGATTTCGCTGATGGTCGCGTTGATTTCCACACTCGTGTCGTTGGTGATTGGGGTTTCGTATGGCGCGATCGCCGGTTACGTTGGCGGTGGCATAGATGATTTGATGATGCGAGTCGTCGATGTCCTTTACTCGCTGCCGTACGTAATCATCGTGATCGTGCTGCTCGCCCTGTTGCCCGCGGAGGCGTGGGTCACGTGGTTACGGTTACTTTTCAAGTACCTACGGCTGGGCGTGCCTCCATTGGAAGCATCGACCGTCCAGTTAGCAGAGCTATTCTTCGCTCTCGGGGCGGTGTCGTGGTTGACTATGGCGCGGATCGTTCGAGGCCAGGTCATGTCCCTGAAGAACCAGGATTTCGTTTTGGCCGCGCGCGCGACCGGTGTTTCGGCACCAAAGATCATCTTTCGCCATTTGGTGCCGAACGCGCTCGGGCCGGTGATCGTGTACGCAACGCTGACGGTTCCGACCGTAATGTTGAGCGAAGCATTTCTTTCGTTCCTCGGTCTCGGTGTGCGGCCGCCGCGCGTGTCGTGGGGGAGTTTGGCGGCAGATGGCGCCCAGACGCTGGCGATCTTTCCGTGGCAACTAATTTGTCCTGGAGTGACTATGGCGCTGATGCTGCTCTCTTTGAACTTTCTTGGCGATGGTTTGCGAGACGCGCTCGATCCGCAGGCGCGGCGAGAGTGATCTTTTCCTCCTTCTCCCTCTGGGAGAGGGTTGGGGAGAGGGGTTGATATGACGACTGCATTGACAACTCTTAGAAGTTCCTCGTGGTGGAAGTATTGGCCCGTCTTTGTAGCGGCGTTTTTCGGACCGCTACTCGGGTCTTTTCTGGCTCGATGGCTTCGCTTTGAATTCGCGATTGGCATTGCGTCTTTCGTGACGTGGTTTTTCGCTGCTTTGCTTCTTACCAGAAGGTCGCCTCCGAAATGGGGATGGCCGCGCTGGCTCGCGGCGGCATTGGTAGCAGCAGCCGCAGCCCTTGCCGCCACACTGCTGGCATTTTTCTTTCCCTGGAAGTGAAGCTGCGAGTTGCGCGAATGCGACGCGCCGATTTTGCGATTCGACCATTATGACAACTAGCGTCAACGGAATGGTGCTCAGGGTCAAAGACCTGCGCACGTACTTCGAAACTGAAGACGGCGTAGTGAAAGCTGTCGATGGCATCAGCTTCGAATTGAAACGCGGCGAGACGCTGGGCATTGTCGGTGAGTCAGGTTCCGGCAAGTCCGTGGCAAATCTTTCGCTCATGCGGTTAATCCCCGAGCCGCCGGGAAAGATCGTTTCGGGTGAAATTCTTTTCGGCGGACGCGATGTGCTGAAGCTCTCGCCGCGAGAAGTGCGGGATATCCGCGGGAAACAGATCGCCATGATCTTTCAGGATCCGATGACTTCGCTTAACCCGTTCATGCGCATTTCGAAACAGTTGATGGAAGTTACGCAACTTCATCTCGGTCATTCGAAAGGACAAGCCCGCGAACACGCCCTGCGTATGCTGGAACTGGTTGGCATTCCCGACGCGCGCGAACGTGCGGACAGCTATCCGCACGAATTCTCCGGCGGCATGCGCCAACGCGTGATGATCGCAATGGCTCTGTCTTGCCAACCGAAGTTGCTGATCGCCGACGAACCGACCACGGCGCTCGATGTCACGATCCAGGCGCAGATTCTGGAATTGATAAAACGCTTGAAGGCTGAGACCGGCGCCAGCGTCATCTTGATCACCCACGACCTTGGCGTAGTGGCAGGAATGACCGATCACATCATCGTCATGTACGCCGGCAAGGTGTTTGAGCAGGCGCCGACCGGCGAGCTTTTCGCGCGGCCTGGCAATCCGTACACGCGCGGACTTTTGCGTTCAGTGCCCGACCCTTTGGCGGAGCAGGGAAGCCTCTATCAGATTCCGGGACTGCCGCCGGATCTTGCGCGCTTGCCGTCGGGTTGTCCGTTCGCGCCGCGCTGTGAACGCGCCGAGGACATTTGTCGAAATGAATTTCCGCCGTTCGTGCGATTGACGCGCGAGCATTATTCGCTTTGCCATTTCGCGAACGACGTGTATGCGGAGTCGAAAGACGAGGCCTGATGCAAAGTGAACTCAAGCCATTGATTTCGATTCGCGACCTCGAGGTCCATTTTCCTTCGACAGGCGGATCGCTTTTCGGTCGCGCGCGACAAATTGTGAAAGCGGTCGATGGCGTCACGCTCGACATCTATCCGGGCGAGACGCTCGGGCTGGTTGGCGAATCAGGTTGTGGCAAGTCAACCCTCGGCCGCGCGATCTTGCGTCTGACAGAGCCAACCTCGGGCCAGGTTTTGTTCCGCGGCAAGGATCTAGCCCATCTTTCCAACTCTGCCATGCGCGCCCAGCGTCGTCACTTGCAAATCATTTTTCAAGATCCTTACGCATCGCTGAATCCGCGCATGACCGTCGGACAAATAATCGGCGAGCCGATCGAAACGTTCCGGCTGGCTCGCGGGCCGGAAAAAAGACAACGCGTGCAGGACTTGTTGGAGACCGTTGGTTTGAGCGCGCGCTTTCTCAAGCGCTATCCGCACGAGTTTTCCGGCGGACAGCGCCAGCGGATCGGCATTGCCCGAGCACTCGCAGTCGAGCCGAACTTCATTGTCGCCGACGAGCCAATCTCCGCTCTTGATGTTTCGATCCAGGCGCAGATCATGAATCTGTTGGATCGTCTCAGACGCGAGAAAGACTTGACTTACCTTTTCATCTCGCATGATCTGCGAGCGATTCGGCACGTCTCGGACCGCGTGGCCGTAATGTACCTCGGCAAGATCGTCGAGCTGGCCCCAGCTAAGAACATTTACGCGCAGCCGCTCATGCCTTACACGAAGGCGCTGATTTCCGCAGTGCCGGTTCCCGATCCGAAGATAGAACTCACGCGCCGCCGTGTGGTTCTGGAAGGCGACGTTCCTTCGCCAATCAATCCTCCGCGCGGCTGCCGCTTTCACACCCGCTGCCCTTACGCAATCGACGCTTGCCGCGACGTCGAGCCTCAACTGGTTCAAATCAAGCCAAATCACTTCGCTGCCTGCATCCGCATCAGTCCCGAGCAGCCGGACATCGAGCGCGTAGCACCGGGCGACGCGCCTGGATTACGGTCGAACAGCGTGAAAACCGAGGGTTATTAGTCGTTTACGGTAGACGTGAGCTGAAAGTCAGGGGCGTTTGCGAGGCCTCGTTGTAGCGGAAAACTGCGCGCGCAACAAGCTTGTGGCGAGGTAGCGCGCAACCTATACTGACCGAACAAACGCGAGTTTCAAAGGGTGAAAAAATCGATTACCAAAAAGAGCGCCGCACGGCGGAAAGCAGCCGCGCAGGAAATTCCGGAGCGAGCGCCGGCTGGCTGGGCCAGGGTCCAGGAGTCTATTGCCGGCTCAACAGGAATCTCTCTGCTCCTGGTTGAAGGTCAACAGCCCCCGGCGCTGGCCATCGCTAACAACAACTCGATCTGCGCCGCGCTGCAATCGTCCCCGAAACACGTCAAGCTTTGCGATCCGTTCTGTGGCGCGGCACACGCTCGCGCGATAGGCGCCGACACGGTCTCGCATTATCGTTGCCACGCTGGTCTGCAGTGCTTTGCGATGCCGGTTGAGATCGACAGCAAGCGTAAGCTCGCGGTGATCGGCGGCCGAGCGCTTGTGAGCAGCGCCGACTATCGTGAACTCGCTGAGCGCTTTCGCTCCGGCGATCTTCAGGAGCTGTTTTCCGACGAGCTTTTTCGCAATGTGATCTTTGCCGACGAAGCTGACCTGGATCACGCGGCGTTGCGCGTTGCTAAAGCGGCGCGAGAATTCAGTGAAGAGCCGCAGTCCGAAGCTATCGACATCCCAGCGCCCCCAACGCGTAAAGCCGCGGCCGCCGGCGAAAGCGCGCCGCCGAGCGCAGAAGACCGGCGGACTGGAATTGACCCGCGACCCGGACTCGATCGCCGCGCGCCGTTTGCTGACTCGATTCGCCGATTCGCCGAACAGATCGACGCGATCGAGCCGGCGCAGACTTACGAATCAATCCTGACGCAGGCTTTGGAACTCGTCAGCGCCGAGCGCGGTTCGTTGATGCTTTTCGACGAGGCCGCCAATGAACTCACGATGAAAGCAGCCCGTGGCATGCCCGCGACCTTGAGCGAGATTGCCAACATTCGCATGGGCGAGGGGATTGCCGGATCAGTTCTCAGCGAAGGCCGTGCGCTGGTGGCCGACATCGACCAGTTAGGCCGGCGAACACTGCCCGAGCGGCGCTACAAAACGAAATCTTTCATCAGCTATCCGATTGCGATTGGCCAGCGCAAGATCGGCGTGCTGAATCTCGCCGATAAAATAGGCGGTGGCGCGTACGACGCGGCTGATTTGAGTGTGATCGAATTGGTGGGGCCGCAAATTGCCCTGGCCCTGGAACGTGCCGCGTGGCAGCAGCGCGCGAACCAGTTTCAGTTGATGTCGATCACGGACCCGCTGACCGGTTTGCACAATCGTCGATACTTGGAAGCGCGTCTGGCGGAAGAATTGAGCCGCTCGAAGCGATACAATTATCCGATGAGCTTCATGATGATCGACATTGATGATTTCAAACTATACAACGATCGTAACGGCCATCAGGCCGGGGATCGCGCTCTGGAGATCACCGCGCAATGTCTGAGAGCCGCGCTCAGAAAAGTTGATGTGGCTTCGCGTTATGGCGGCGAAGAGTTTTCGATTCTGTTGCCGCAAACGTCGCTGCAGGAAGCCGGCGTGATCGCTGACCGCATCAGGCGAAAAATCTCGGGCACGAAATTTCCACACGGCAAATCACAACCGCTCGGGTCGGTTACTGTCAGCATTGGCGTCTCGTCTTACTCAGCCGCGCTTGACTCGGCCGAGGCAGTAGTTCGCGCTGCCGATCGGGCGCTTTATCATGCGAAGAGTCACGGCAAGAATCGCGCTTATGCTTATCAGAGCGCGCCGGCCAGAACGAGCCGCAGCGCCGCGAATCAAACCCAGTGATCGATGACCCATCAGCGCATACTAGCAAATGTCACCCGGGACGAATTCATAGGCCGCGATGCCGAATTGCGGCAACTTGTCAGTCAATCGTCGCGACCTGGTGACTCTGGCGGGCTGCTCTTGTTGGGGGCGCCGAACGTCGGCGCGTCAGAGCTTCTGCGCCAGGCCTACGACGAATTGTTTAGTCGTCGCGGCGAGGCAATTCCGATTTATTTTGCGTTCGGCCGTGCTTCGCTCGGCGCAGCCCGCAGTTTCTTCCAGAGTTTCATCCAGCAATACATCGCCTACCGCCGCGTCGACCCTGCGCTCTGCGAAGCGTCGCTAACGTTTCACGATCTGGTGGAACTCGCGCTGCCTACCGACTACGAATTAATCTCTGAATTGATCGAAGGTTTTGAACGGGAGCGCGCGAGCACGGACCCGAGCGCGCTGGTTAGCTTTTGTCTGTCCGCGCCGCAAAGAGTCGCCGCGGCGGCCAGGCGCAGCGTGTTTCCTTTGATCGACTGTGTGCGGCTCGCCGGAACCGACCCCGATCAGGTTGCGTTGGGGCGCGAGATTGCGCGGGCGTTCAAGCGTTCGGACGGGCCGGTCGCGCTGGCCGGCTTGCGTCGCCAGATACTGGACGTGGTGCACGGAGCCGGCGACGATTACGACTCGGGCGAAGTAATTCACGTGGAAGAGTTGAGCGACGATGACGCGCGCCGACTGGTCGCGAGTATTGCTCGCCGTCAGCAAGTCGAGAGCAACGAAGAGACGCGAGATCTAATCGTGCAACAACTCGGTGCGAGCCCGTTCTTCATCAACGCGGTGTTGCAGGCGGCGCGCGAACGCGAAACGCCGCTGACCAGTTTCCTGAATTGTCAGCGCCTTTACGTTGACGAGTTGATGGGCGGGCGGATTCATCGGCACTTCGCGAGCATTCTCGATCAGGTCGCACCGCAGACGCAGACGCGCAGAACGCTTTTGCGCGTGCTGCATGAATCTGCGTCGAGCGAAACGCGCAAGTCTTCGCTGTGGGCCTGGAAAAAGCGTCTGGGCGTCGACGCCACCGAGTTCGAACGCATCATCGATGCTCTCCACGTTTACGAGCTGGCAAACTCCAGCGCCGCTTTCGTCGAAGCGAACGCCGAGTCTTACGTCTGGATGGATTATTTGCGGGCGCATTACCGGATTGAAGTGGCCGGCGAATCACGCGCGCTGGTTGTAGCGGATACGTTAATCGAAACGCTGAAGCGCGCGCCACAGGCGATGGCCCGCAAGTATCGGCGCGAAGCGGCGCTCGGTTTGCGCCAGCTGCTTGGGCATTTCAACTGTCAACGCGTGCCCGCCAGCCTCTTCCATTACGATCGTTTCGCGGCCGCCCACACCGGCGTCGAGACAGAGGCTGTGAATGCCGCGCTCGATGCCGAAGCGGATCTAATCAAGCTGCCGCAGGTCGTTCATGTCGCCGCCGGCTCTGCGCTTGCCGCGTCGATGCAATTCGAGGAAGAGCGTTGCGCGGTCGGGCACGGTTTCGATGCGGCTGACTACCGCGACGAAACCGAGATTGTCTGGGTCGCGGCGCAGATTGAATCGAAACTTGAAGCGAGCAGGGAATTGACTGAAGAATGGTGCAATCGCCTATCGGCTCTGGCCCGTGAATGCGGCTTTGGCCGGGTGCGTTTGTGGCTGGTAGCGCAGGAAGGGTTTTCGCCCGAGGCCTGCGAATTGCTCAACGAACGCGACGCTTACGGTTCCAGTCGCCGACAGGTTGAGCTATTAACCGAGCGCATCAAGTCGGAAGCGAGGGCGCTCGAGGAGAGTCGGCCCGACGAATACGAGATGGTTATTCCGATGGGCACCGATACAGAGTTGATTGCGGCGCACACGGTGGAACAAATTGCGCGACGCGTGAACTTTCGTCCCGAAGCGATTAACCAAATCAAGACCGCTTTGGTCGAGGCTTGCATCAACGCCGCTGAGCACAGTCTCAGCCCGGATCGAAAAATTTATCAGCGCTTTCGCGTAGAAAATGATAAATTGGTGGTTACAGTTGCGAGCCGAGGCGTGGTGCCCGCGAATGTGAGGGGCCAGAACGGTGAAGGAGTCAGCCAACCGGAAGGCAAGAGCCGGAGAGGTTGGGGACTGAAGCTGATCAAGACTCTGATGGACGAAGTCGAGTTCGAGCGAGTTGACGACGGCACGCAATTGCGCATGACGAAGTACATTCGTTAGGTGGCAGTAGCCCGACCGTAAGGGGGCCCATCAAGTTTGCTAGTCTTGTTTCACTAAGGAGGGGGGCCTTAGCGAATATGGCGGAGACAACGGGAACAACTCCGGTGCAGGCGCGCTGCGTTGGAGAGACGGCGATCATCTACGCCAGCGATTATCTCAACAAGCTGAGCGGCGAACGCATCGAGCGCGAGTGCAAGCGACAACTCGAGTCGGGCCGTCGTGCGCTGGTGATCAATTTCCGAGACACCGAGCTGGTTAACAGCATCGGTGTCTCGATTCTTATGGGCGTCATCGACGCCGCCGAGCAGAGCAACGCTCGGCTTGTTTTTTCCGACGTCAACAGCCACAACGCGCATTTATTCGAGATGCTGGGACTGACTCGCCATGTCAGTCTGGTAAGAGACGAGGATGAGGCCCTGGCTTTGATTGCTCCGCAAACGAACGCTGCCGGGTCGACGGCGGGCTAAACGTGTCAGAAGCCCGCGCGTCAGCAAGGGCAAGTATCGCATCGGGCCCTCCCTGACTTTCTCAAACAGATTTCGATGGAAACAAACACCCAAAGACTGATTCACACATTTGCGACCCTGGCTGATCTTGGCCAGGAGATTGCGAACACGGCCGACTTTGAAGAGATGCTGCGCGCTTCGTTCCATCTCTTGCTCGGGTCGCTGGCCATCAGGCGCGGTGCCGTAGCCGAATACGATCGCGAACGCGAGCAACTGCGGTTCGTAGCCTCGAGAGGGCTCGGTCAAAACATCGAGTTGCCGCTGGGTCATGATCACGCGCGAGAGTTGGCGTCTTTGGGATCGGCGCTGTCACTCGACGATGCGACGAAAGAAGCGCAGAGGTTTCTTGCGGACTACCAGGCTTCGCTCGCTTCAGTCGAAATCGATCTGGTGGTGCCGCTGGTCGTCCGCGAACGCTTAGTTGGCGTTGTGCTGCTTGGCGAGAAGGCCAGCGGCGAAAAGTTCACCGAAGAAGATTTGGAAGTTGTGTGCGCTTTATCACGTCACATCGGGGTCGGAATCCATAGTCATCGTCTGTTGGAAGAAATAGAGCACAAGGCGGACGAAAATCGGCTCTTGTATGATGGCTTGCGCACAATTTACAAAGAAACTGTCCGCGCGTTCGCCGCGGCCATCGACATCAAGGACCGATACACGCAAGGGCATTCGGTGCGCGTTGGCAAGTACAGCGAGATCATCGCGCGCGAAATGGGTTGGAGCGACGACGCGGTCGAAGGCATCGCGATCGCCGGTTATCTTCACGATATCGGCAAACTGATTGTCGATCTCACCGTTATCAACTCGCCTTTGCGCTTTAACGCAAAAGAATCGGAAGAGATGAGCCGGCACCCGGCCGCCGGCTACGAAATCCTGGCGCCGATTAGTCATCCTTACGCAGACATCCCTTTGATGGCCCGCCACCATCACGAACGCCTTGACGGCAACGGTTACCCCGACGGGTTGAAAGGCGACCAGATTCCCGCGGGCGCAAAGATCGTCACGCTGGCAGATTCATTCGATGCGATGACGACCGACCGGCCTTACCGCAAACGGCGCCCGCTCGAAGACGTGATCGAAGACTTCCGCGCCAACACTGGAACGCAATTCGAGCCGGAAGTCGTCTGCGCTTTCTGCCGCGCCTTCCTGAAAGAGATCGAGGGCACCTCAAAAGAGAAGCGACTGATCAGGTTGTTGGGAAAGAATTACGACAACGTGGAGAGCGTCAGTCCTTTACTTACGCAACTGATCTCCGACCTCGACAGCAACGGTGGTGCGCGTGCGGCAAGCGTAGCGGGTCACTGACGCGTGTTTGCCGGCTCGTGAACGGTGAGCTATTTCGGCTGGATGCGCAGCGTATAACTACAGATGCCGATCTTCTCGTCGGGTTGGATGATGGTGCGCTCTTCGCGCGGGAGTTCGCGGCCGGAAACCAGAGTGGGATTTCTTCCTTTCGGCGTCAGCCAATAGCGGCCCTGATCGTCAAGCATCAGAGTTACGTGCACACGGCTAATCTCCGCATCGCCCTTCAAAGGCAAATCCACCGCGACCGATCTTGAGCCGCGGCCAATCGTGATTTCAGGCTTGGTAATCTTGACGACTGACTGTCGCACTCCCTCGCGCCAAAGTTCTACCGAATAAAGCTCGACCACGCGTGGACGCACGACGGTGATCTCGCCGCCTCCGCTTTCGACCGGCGTGGCGGTGTCGGCTTCACCGTCCGTCTCGGCTGCGGCAGGTGCAGCGCCGGTCGCCGCAGTGGCGGGACGAACGGTCACCATCGTGTGGCCGGATTCAGTCTCGTCCCAGACGGGCTGCACGCGAAACTCGCCTTTGTTCAGCGTGCCGTCAACGCGCAGCTCGATGGAAAAAGACTTTGCCTGAAGCTGCATCGTGCCGGCGAGCTCGCGCGCGCGCTCGGACAAAACGTGGAAGAGTCCCTGCTCCAGACCGCGACGCTTGTCGCCCTGCCATTCCTTGTCGTCGTCGTTGCTGAGATAGACGATGTATTCACGCGGAATGTAGGTTGGGCCGCCGGGCGGCGTGAACATTTCGCGCTGCATGCAGGCTTCGACTTCGCGCGCGATCTTGACGAGAAACTCTTCCCACACGCGCCGCGGCCGCGCGTGCTCGTCGGCTTCTTCCAGCAAATCGTCGGTGGTCTCGCCGTCAATCCAGCGTCTAATAGAGTCGAGTAAGCCCAATCAAGTGTCCTCTTTTTCCGGTTCGGGCCGCGTATATTTCTTACTTGTCGAATAACTCATTAAAGCACCCGCTAGAAAGACAACTCCAGCTAGCAACAAGAACAATCCCAAGGCTGGCCTGGTCTGAACGTCCGAGCTTCCCCAACCTACAAACAGCAGTCCGAGCATAAGATAGATAACAGCGTTGCGCGAAAAAGCCGAAGCTGTTCTCTGATGCGCGGTCTTGCTTCTGTTTATTATTTCATTTATTGCCGCGACTTCGGCTTCACACTTGCTCTTGCAGGCTATGCCGTTTCCTACTTCGGCGGCACACTGCTGACACACTCCCTTGTTACAGTTCTTACAAATTGCGACCGCGTCAACTGAATTATGGTAGAAGCACTTCATCCTTCTTGAGTATCAGGTCCGGTGCTAGTCAAATTTCAAAAACTTCTTATTCACCCAGCCGTGGTTGGCCGAGTTCGGATCGTCTTTCGCTCGGCTGTGTTGTACGACCTGAACTTCGCACCAGTTCGCGTTGATGCTCAGCACACGGACGCGCGAGCCGGATTCAGCCAGTCCCACCGGATCGTTGTCCGTGCTCGGATCACGGCGCAAGTGTAGATCAGTTATCGTCAAAGCTTCACGTCCGACAATGGTCGTTGGCGTAGTCGTCTGGGTGCCTTGTCCACTGATACGCGAACGCACATAAGCCCCGGTTGCGGCCAATAACCCGGCAAAAGCTAGCACCAGGATGACGCTTATGATGAACGCGCGGGTGCGACTTGTCGCTTGTGGCTGCGCCGGAGCGGCGCTAACCGGCGCGCTGTGCGGAACTGAAACCGTAACGCGGCCGGGTTGCTGAAACTTCGCAAAGTCCTGCGTTTGAATAGCTGAGGCGGCTCCAGCGATGGGCACTACGAGCCTGGGCCGCGCCGCGCCGTTGCCCGCGACCTGTTGGTGCTGAAGTTCGCGCGAAGTTTCGAAGCGCGGTCTTGGTGGCGCGGCTTCAGTGAGAATTTCCGTCTCGAGACTGAGATCAGAAATCGGACGCATTCGCGGCTGAGCGAAACCCAACGGCTGCGTTGGCGGCAGCGCTGCGTCGCTGAACTCGTCCCAAAAATCCCGAACGCTCTGATAACGCTCGCTGGCGCGCGTCTGTGTCGCGCGTTCGAGCACGCGCAAAAGCGAAGCTGCCCAGGACTCGCGGGCGATCGGATCCGGCAATTCGGTGATCGCATGCTGCGCGAAACGCCGAGGAGGCGCGCCACAAATTAAGGTGTAGGCGGTTTTGGCCAGCGAGTAAATGTCGGCCGCCGGCGTCAACTGAGCTTCACCGCCATGCAGTGAACCAGTATCAAGCGGCGAGGTCTGCACCAGCGGATTATGCTCGGGCGCCGAGTAGATGTTTGTGCCGACGCGCGTGATCGCGCCGTCAGCGGCTTCGAGTTTAGCGACGCCGAAATCCGCAATCTTCACGGTCTGATGATCCGCAGTGAGCAGCAGGTTCTGCGGCTTGATGTCGCGATGAATCACCCCGCATTCATGCGCGTGAGCGAGCCCGGCGCAGATTTGCTGAAGGTAAAAAAGCGCGCGGTCCAGCCCGAGCGGTTCGCGCCGGCACAGGGCCGATAGATCGCCGCCGCTCAGGTATTCGAGCACGATGTAATGAAAGGCGGTGCTGCTGAGATCGATCGCCGTGCCGTGTCCCAGCCGGCTGATGATGTTGGGATGACGAACGCGGTCAAGCGCAGTCGCTTCGTTCTGGAAATTCTGAATCAGAGTGCGTTCGAGTTCGGGGTCCTGGTAACCCTGCAGCAGCACGTTGAGAGCTTTGACTACTACGGTGCGAAAACGCTCATCAGTCGCGGCGCGGTCACGCGCGACGTAAATCTCGGCGTAGCTGCCGCGACCGAGGCAGTCTTCAATGTCATAGCGACCATCGAGCCTGCATTGCAAAAGTTTCAGCTCGGTCATGACTGCCACAATTACTTTGGCGCGGCCGCGGTCTTCAGCCCCAGCAGTTCATCAAGCGTCCGCACCGCTTTCTGTTCAGCCATCGCCGCCTCTTGCGACGGGGCCTTCGGCTTTGCCTTTAGAGCGGCAGCCGCCGCCGCCAGTTTCAGTTCCGCGTCCAGCGGCAATTTCGTTTTCGATTCAGTGCGAAGATTCGTGAGCGCCAGATCAAAAGCTTGCATGGCTTCGCGATGATTGCCGGCGAGCATTAACGCCCGCCCATATAGGTACAAGAACTCGGGATCCTTCGAATCGGCCGCTTTTGCAATTCCCTCTTTGGCGAGTTGAATCGGCAAATTGTCAGCCAACCACTTTTGACCGTTAGCATCGACGGCCGCCCGTTTTTTGTCGTACGCGGCCGCGCGATCGTCGGGACTTGGCTGAGCCGGGGCCGCGTTATCAACCGGGAGAGACTTCTGATAACGCATGCCGCCATAAAACGCGCCGCCGGCCACGCCGAGAAATAGCAGAAAGACAAAGAAGCGAAGCACGGGTCGTCCGCGGCGAGATGATTTCGCCGTGGCGCTCACCGCCAGCGGCTGTTGCGTTGCGTTTGGAGCGGGGACGGCGATGCGCGAAGGCGGCGCCAGACGCGTCTCAGACGTGGCGGGCGCAGTCGGGACCGATTCCAGACGAGCATCGACAGTGCGCTCAACGTCAATCGCTACCGCGTCAAACTGTGGCGTTCCGACTTGCACGATGACCGCGGTCAGATTGTCTTCCGCGCCGCGCTGAAAGCAGCGCTGCTTCATCTCTGCGCAGATAGCCTCGGCGCTTTGACCGCTCATCAACAACTCGCGCAGTTGGTTGTCCGGAATGTGTCGCGTGATGCCGTCAGTGCAGAGCAGGAAAGTACTGCCGTCTTCGACTTCGGTCGTCTTCATGTCAACTTCGACCGAAGCCTCGGCGCCGAGCGCGCGGCTGATCACGTTCTTGCTGGGATGATTAATGGCTTGTTCAGGCGTCATGCGGCCCGCGCGCACTTCTTCTTCGACGACGGAATGATCGGCGGTTTCGCGAGCGAGTTTGCCGTCGGGAGTGAGACGATACAGACGCGAATCGCCGACGTGGCCGAACGTGGCCGTGCGGCCGTCGAGATGCAGTGCGACCACCGTCGTCGCCATCGACGAGAGACGCGGATGTTCCGCGGCCATCTGATGGATCGAGTTGTTGGCACGCTGGATGGCCAACTCCATCAGGTCTTCGGCATCGTCGCCGGCAGCCAGCTTTTGGTGAAAAGCCTGGTTTAGAACGTCAACTGCCGTTGCCGAAGCGACTTCGCCGGCCTCTGCTCCGCCAACTCCGTCGGCCACGACAAAAATACCGCGCGCAGCGTCAGCCAGAAAAGAATCTTCGTTCAGCGGACGCTTCTTATTCAATCCGCGATCGCTGACGGAAGCGACTGAAATCTTGCCGGCAGGAGTTGGTGTGCTCATTGAACGGCCTCCGGGCCGAAGAGTTCGCGGGTCTTTGGGCGCGCGCGCGCGACGCCGCGAGCGTCCTGTGCGTTGCGATGCGAAAAGGCCATCAACATTCCCAACATGGCGAAGCTGGTAATCAAGCTAAATCCTCCGTGACTGACAAACGGCAAAGTGATTCCCGTCATGGGCAGCGCGCGTGTGATGCCGCCGATGTTGACCAGAGCCTGCACGCCCATGAACGCCGTCAAACCTGCCGCGCATAACTTCGTAAACATATCACGCGCTTCAATCGAAGTGCGAATACCGGCCACGATAAAAATAATGAGCGCCAGCACGACGATCGCGCCGCCGGCAAGTCCCAGTTCTTCAGCCAGCGCAGCATAGACATAATCCGAG
Organism: Pyrinomonadaceae bacterium; assembly: GCA_035545035.1. Taxonomy (GTDB): domain Bacteria; phylum Acidobacteriota; class Blastocatellia; order Pyrinomonadales; family Pyrinomonadaceae; genus UBA11740. The sequence continues at coordinate 25,573 of DASZZL010000155.1, read as the reverse complement.
TCAGCAATCGGAATTACTTCCGGAAAACCGAGCCCCAGTCCGCGACCCGTCGTCTTTCCCGACGCGATGCCAAAGACGGCCTGAGCCGGTTGAAAGGCGAGCTTGTCGAACCAGATGTCGGTGTTGACGCTCTTCTTCATAGCTTCGTTTTGCTCGGCGAGTTCCTTCAGGCGCGGGTCCTTCGCCAAAGCGTCGTCATAGTCTTTCTTCCACCACGTTTCGTCGGAAGAAGGAGGATCGAACCCGTCCAGCCAAAGATGAAACCTTTGCTGAATCCGCGCCGGCAGCGCGTGCTGAATCGGTCGCGCGATTGTCGGCAGCAGCGGAACTTTTTCCTGGATGTCGCGCGGCAGCGCGCCAATGACCAGAATTGTGATGACCAGCATCACCGAACCGACAAACAGCAGTAACTGTGGCCAGCGACGCACCGCCACCAGATAAAGCGTGGCGTAAGCGCCGCTGAAGATCAGCATCTGGCCAAAGTCTTTCAGCGCAAAAAACGGAATGAAGGGGATCATCGCCATCACGACGAGCGGCACGATGTCGCGCGCGCGCGGGATGCCCCAGTACGTGCGCGCCAGGTCCTTGTAGCGCGCCGTCAGAATTCCGGCGAAGCCGAGCAGGAACGGAACCTTTGACGGCTCCCAGGGCGTCGTGTTGCCGGCCGCCTTTCCCGCACTTGAATAGATGATTGCGCCAGCGAGGGGAATCAGCGTGAGCAGCACGATGATGAAGCTGTTGCGCTGTATCCAGGAGAGGAATCGATCGTTGATGCAGAACGAATAGGCGAGCGCAAACGCAATCAGCGAGAAAATCGGAATCCAGGTGTAACTCGCCGTCAGCGCATTCACAATCGTGTAATTGGATTCCTTCATCGGCGCTTCCGGTTCCGTGCCCGGAGGCGGCGCCGGCGGCAGTCCCATCATCTGGCGCTTTGCCGCATCGTAGTTTTCGTTGATAAAGCGCATGCGCAGTGTGTCGGTTTTTTCCTGACGCGCCGCGGCTTTGCTCTTCGCGTTGTATTCGGGATCGCTGTAGAGCCGGTACTGAATCAGCAGACCGATTGAAAACAGGAGAATCGCCGTCGTGAAGAGGACCCAGTTTCCTTTGAACTTCTTCACCGCCGAGATCCAAAACGCGACCATGATGATGGGAAAGTACATCAGCAGGTCTCGCGCCGCGCCAATCAGGGAAGTCTCGTAACCGCGAATCAACGCCGCGCGGTGAATCGCAAAGTAGCCGACGGCTTCAAGCGCGACCAGCGCGAACAGCAGAAGCAAATGTGACGATAAGCGGTTTCTCATTTAGTCTTTGCGGCTCTGCCGGCCGATGTGCGGAAGGTCTGCGACCTTCCGTCACGCCTACGAGAGACTTGTCGGGGCTATGCCCCAGCTAATCGCAAGAGCAAACGATGCTGACGAAAGTTCGGGGCATAGCCCCGGAAAACATTAACCTCGCTTCGCGGAAGGTCAGAGACCTTCCGCAAATCGGGCGGCAAAGCCGCAGCGGGAGTTTCGCCGGTTCCGTTCATCGTGTACGTCTCCGGTTTTGTTGACTACCAGTTTGCTGGCCGGGCTGACTACGACTACCGCTGAAGTAACCAAGAGCATTGGCCTTCAGAATAAGTTGAGCCGCGATTGGCGCTGCGTTCTTGCCGCCGTAAAAACTTATGCCGGGCCCGGGCCCTTCGAGCAGCACTGCCATCGCGATCGTTGGTCTTTCCAACGGCGCAAAACTTAGATACCACGCGTCGCTCCGCGGCTTGTCGGCGAAAACGGTTTCCTGGTGTTGCCGAATGATGTTGCCTTTCGAGTCGCGCTCAACGACGATGCGCGTCTTTGGTTGGCCGGTTTTGGGATCGATAATGGGCACAGCTTTCTGCGCTGTTCCGGTCTTACCGCCGCTGCGGATGCCGGCCGCCTTTACGGGCGCCATCGCCGAGTTACCCGTCCCTCCTTCGGTCACCATGTTCATGATTCCGCGCACGGTGACAGCTTGTTGTGAAGTCAGCACCTGATCGAGAACTTCCGGCGCACGATCGAGTTCAATCTTCGGCTTCATCAACTTGCCTTCGAGGTTGGCCGCCGCTGAAATTATCAAAGCCATTTGGAAAGGCGTCATCTGTGAAGCGTATCCCTGGCCATAGCCTTCATACATCAGCTCGCAGCGCGTGGAGTGCTTGCCGGCTTTGAGCCAGGACTCGGTGGGGGCGATCGCATTCTTGATGGCGTTTGTGCTCGCATTCCAGATTTCCGGCTCGCGCCTGCCCTGGCCTTCGCCGCTGAGACTGTCATAAGCACCCAGGCCCAGAAGTTTGGCGGTGTCGTGAATCTTTTCGCCTCCCAATTGCGTTCCCATGTAGGAAAAATAAATGTTGCTGGATTTTTGATAAGCGACATCGATTCCAATGTTGCCGCAAGCTTCGCAACCGCCGTTATCATCGGTAATCGTTCGGCCGCAGCCTACCGGCGAAAAGCCGCCGCTCGTTGTAAAACGAATGTCTTCCATTCGATTGCGAAAGGCTGCGTACATCATTACCGTCTTGAACGTCGAGCCGGGTACGTAGTATTCGTTCAGCGCGCGATTCAAGAGGGGCTTCTCTTTCTTGTCGCCCTCTAACCTGATCCATACCGCCGCGTCCTGGACGTCCTTCAGGCTGTAAGACGGATTGCTGTACATCGCCAGCAGCTCGCCGGTCTGTGGATTGAACATCACCACGGCGCCGTGGTTGCCCTTGAGCTGATCGACGACGGCCTGCTGCAAATCCCGATCGATGGTCAGGGTGTAATCTTTGTTGAGTTTCTGTTCGACGGTCTGGCCACGAATGATTTGCCAAACCTCGGGCACGGCGCCGCTTTCTGTTCCGAACAGCGCGCGTTCCAGTCCGGGCTCGCCGCGATCCGATCCGAAAATGTGCGCCAGCGCCGAATCCATCGGGTACGCGCGCACGATGTTGCCCTCGTAATCTCTCTTGTAGAAGGCGAGCGGGCGGCCTTTGCGATCGTAAATCCAACCGCGCAGCGTCGATTCCGAAAGCCGGCGATTGCGCAGGTCTTTGTAGCTCAGCTCCTGAAATTTCTCGTTGCGATCCGCGGCGTAGCGCGCCCAGTAAACGTGAAATCCGAATACGGATATCGCTGCCAGCGCGAACAGCCAACGCCACGCGCGCAGACCGCGATTCGTCGTTGTCGCGCCCAGACGTTTGCGCACTTCCTTTGGCAGATTTCCGGGCGCAGTCGCGACCGTTGCCGCTGATCGCCACGGACGGTTGCGAATGAGCGAGGCTATTAGCAGGAGAGCTATAACCGCGAATCCTGAAACGTAAATCAACGTCAGCCAGGCAGGGAACTTTTCCGGCGCGCTGGCGGGCGACGGAGTCGGAGACGCAGTTTGAAAGAGAAGAAGTGCGAGCGCCATGTCAGGAATTGACTCTGCGGAAGCGAACCTCGACGTCGCCGAAAGCGACGAGGTCGCCTTCGGCAATCGGGCGCGCTTCGCCGTAGGGAATGCGCTGACCGTTGATGTGCGTCCCGTTTGTTGAGCCCGTGTCGGCGACCAGCAGCGTGCCCTGGCTGTCCATCTTCAGTGCCGCATGAATCTTCGAGACGCTCGTATGATTCAAATAGAGATCGTTGTCGGTGCCACGCCCGACGTTCAAGCGCTTGCCGCCCTGCGTGAAGCCCAACTGGATATCGCGCGCGCCTTCGGGAAGCGTGACGCGCGCACTCACCATCACCTCGGGCTTGATTTCTTTGCGCGCGCCCTTTCCGGCCTTGCGCAGCTTCTGTTTCAGATCGCGGCGTAGTAGTTCTTCTTCGAACTCACCAAAAGTTGGATCGACGGAGATACCGGTCGTGAAAATATCGACCTCAGTTTCGATTTTCACCGGCGCCAGCGTGCGATAGCGGCTGTCGTTGATGTGGTCTATCGCCGCGGCAAGGACTTCGGCTTCGAGCCGCTTGGTAACTTCCGGAGGCGTTTCCGAATGCGTGCCCCATTCAATCTTGAGTTTCAAATCATGCGGCGCGACGCGGCCGCGGCCAGGTTCGTCGCGGACACGCTCGTCAATCACGCGATTCATCCGTTGAATCAACTGGTCCGTCGTTAATCCGCTGCGAGGATCGACCGTGCGACCCAGCTTGCGATCAACCGCGTCGCCCACGCCTTCCAGGACGCGGCGCATCAAACGCTCCGGCAGGATCGTGTCGCGTCTGCGCTTTGATGGATTCTGTTCGTCAGCCATTGAACAAGAGTACGAGTTTCGTGGAAAAGGGTTCGTGCCTGGCTATTGCCGGTTAAAAATACACTACTTTTTGGTCTTCTGTCTTGCGGCTTCGTACAGCACGATGCCAGTCGCCACCGCTACGTTCAGACTTTCCACTGAACCCTGCATCGGAATGCGTACGGCTTCGCCGGCGGCGGCGATCTCATCAGGTGAAAGCCCGCTCGACTCGGGCCCGACAACCAGCGCGCCGGCGCCGCGCCAATCAACCTCAGTGAAAAGCCTGAGTGCGTGGGCGCTGGTGCCGATGGTGCGGATGCCGGCGCTCGCGCACCAGGCGATAACTTCTGAATAATCCGGCCCGGTCCAGATCGGCAGACGAAACGCAGAACCCATCGCGCCGCGCAGGGCCTTTGGTGAAAACGGATCGGACGTGTTCGCGGTCGTGATAACGCCGGTCACGCCGGCGGCCTCTGCCGTTCGCAGGATGGCGCCGACATTCACGGGATTGTTGACGCCGTGCATGACGACAAGCTGTGGCGACGCCGGCTGCCTGGCTTTGAAGCTCGCTTCGTCGCTAGCTGGACGCATTGCCAGAAGGACGATGCCCTGTGGAGTCTTGGTAAAGGAAATGGATGCGAGCAACCTTTCGTTTACTGACGCGACTTTCCCGGAAACTTTCCCCAGCTCCTCGATCAAGCGTGCGGCTTTTTCCTTGCGCGCAATGGCTTCCGAATAAATGACGGCTTCGATCTTAAGACCGGAAGTGAGCGCCTCTTCGCAGAGGCGCAGGCCTTCAACGAAAATCGATTCTTCGACACGGCCGTCGCGCACGGCGCGTGCGCGGCGGAGCAGGGAATTGTCGCGACTAGTGATGTGAATTGGTTTCAAGTTTCAAGTTTAAGGTTTCAAGTTTAGGGTTAATCCAAGCGTTATGTCATGCTCATAAGCCAAGTCAGGCGAGCGAACCTGAAACTTGAAACCTGAAACTTGAAACTAGTGGTTAGGTTCTATTTCCGCCCAGATCGGCAAATGATCCGAAACATTCAAGGGCTTCGCTACGCCCCAACCCGTTACTCGGACGCCCCGCACGAAAATCCAATCCGCATGAAAGCGCAATCCCGCGCCACGCCACGTCGCCGTGCCGGTTTGAAACGGCGTCGTATAGCCGCGAGATTCCATCAATCTTCTAATCTCCACGGCCTTCTGTTTTGAAAGCGTGTTGAAGTCTCCGAGGATTACGCTCGGGCCATCGTGCCGGTCTGCATGTTCCAATACCGCCTCGATCTGTTGATGTTGGTTATCAAGTGGACCATGCGGATCAATGTGCGCGTTGAAAAGCCGAAGCTTCTCTTCGCCTAACTTTATCGTTGCACCCAACGCCAGACGCGGCCGCCAGGCGCAATCATGCCACGGCAAATCAATTCGGGTAATCTCCTCAAGCGGTATGCGACTTAGTAACGCAACGCCCGTGTCGCCGGCGTCGCGTAGCGCGATCTGCTCTTCGAAGTTCAGCCACCACTCGCGCTGCTTTGGCTGAATTCCGCGCGGAATTCCGGCGCCGACGTGAACGTAGGGCAGGCGCAGTATTTCGGCAAGTCTGGCCGCGACATGCTGACCGCCGGCGCGGCCCGTCTCTTTGTCAGCCTCCTGCAATGCTAGAATGTCGGGCGGCGGTAGCAACGCGTTACCAGAAAATGCGCGAGCAGCAGTCTGAATATTTCGGGCGACCGCTTCGGATCGTCGCCTCGGAAAGTTATAGCCGACTTTTCGCAGTAGCCCTGACGAGACTAGACGACGACCGACCGCGTAGCGAATGTTGTAAGTAGCAAGGACGAGCGTCGATCTTTTCTCGGTTTCTTCGTGTGGCGCAGTTCGATTTCCGATCTCGATGCCCTGGTTAGACTGCGCTGAGAAATCTGTGAAAGGTTCTACGGTCGTCACGCCGGAATGATTACGCGAAAGACACGTGATTTGCAAAAGCAAGCGTGTCAGAAGCCCGCGCGTCAGCAAGGGCTTAGTTGCCACGTGAGGCGCCCTCCCTCACGGTCGGGCTTCTGACACAGTGCCAGAAGCCCGCGCGTTAGCAAGGGCACGGTCGGTGCCAGGGAACATGACAAGAACAGTCATCGCAGTAGTTGACGATCTCTTCTTCGCGTCAAAGATTCGCGGGACGGCGGAGCAGTTGGGCGTTACGGTCAGCTTTCCGCGCCGCGCTGACGCGTTGATGGAATTTGCGCTGCGTGATCAACCCTCACTAATCATTTGCGATCTTCACTCCCAGCGGATCGATCCGATCGAATTGGCGAAGCTTTTGAAAGCAGACGACCGGCTGCGCTCGATTCCGCTGCTCGGGTTTTTCTCTCATGTGCAGACAGAGCTTCAGGATCAGGCTGAGCAGGCTGGCTTTGATCGCGTGGTACCGCGGTCAGCTTTTACCAAACATTTGGCCGATATCTTAACAGGCGGCCCGGGCTAACGCGCGTATCGAGTTCCACGCGCGCATGCGAGCAGCATTCGAGCGAGCAAAGAAGTAGTTTGAGACTAGCCCTTCGGTGAGCCTGCGATTCTGGCGAACCCGCTGTTCCCTGACCCATCGTTTTGTGACCATGTGGCGGAATCTGGATCGACGACAGTATAGGTTCCTGCCGGTAATATAATGCCGGGGGGATGACATTCCCAGTTCACATGAGCGGCGCCGCCTGAACCTGGACTTGTAATCACATCCCAGGGACCGTACACCTTTCCCGAACTGTCCTTGAGGCTGATGCCTTTCTTCGGCAGCGCTCCTTTCCCATCATTCCAGTGATACGTTGCGATGAACGTGATCAAGTAAGCTCCGTCAAGGGTGAACGTTGTGTCTTTTGTTGGGCTGTTCTTGACAGTGCATATATTCCAATTGTTAAAGATATAGCCTCCCGACCCGATAGAAATTGGACAAGATGATGCAGTTGCGCCGGCCGAAGCGGTCGCAGGTGTCGTGAGTCCAGGTGGCGAAAGCAGGACGGCTTTCGAATATGGAGATTCTTTGTAGAAACCAGACCCGGCGATCTGACCCATATCGTTAATACCGTTTGCCAAATTGAGTTCCCATCCAGGAGAGCCTGGGATTAGTTCGTTGAGGTCCTTCAGTACACCGAGATCCTTGACTACACTTCCGTTGTACCAAACGGCGTGGCTGTAAGCGAAGGAGTCCTTGCCACTGCCGCCCTTACCGAGGAATTTGACGCCCTCAAACGTCTCGCTGGTATGGAAGGTTATACTTACCGCGCCGACCACTTCACCCTTTTTGTTAATGGCTTGAGCGTAGCTAAAAGTATAAGGAGGAGACAGCGTTCCCATGTCCTTCATGCCGCTGTCCTCCTTCCAAACAAACCCGTGGAATTCCACACCGCCAGTTATGTTCGTATAGCCAACCACTTCATCGCAGGCGTTGATGGAATAGGCTGCGCTCGAGTCGTCCTTGAATTCCTTAAGCGCACCGAGGTCTTTCGGCTCAGCACTTTTGCCCTTCAAGAGAAAAGCGTGAAGTTTATCGAGATGTTTCGCTCGGCCTACAATCTCTCCCGCATCGTTGATGGCATACGCCTCGATCAGTTTCCAATCTTTCTTTGAAGCGGAACTCATGTATTCATTGAGATCGGTCATCGTGTGATCACCGCTCGGCCAGATCATGGCGTGCTTGTCTGAGAAGAGCGTCCAAGCCACGCCAACTACGTCGTTCGAGCTATTTAGCGCATAGGCCTCGCTGACTTTTAGAGGGAATGCAGAAGGGTGCAGATTCATCATCTTCGAGCCTGAGTACCAGAATGCTTTATGATCGATGCCTCCAGTCGGAGCATCCGCCCAATAGCCAACCACATTGCCGTCCTTATTTACTCCCATCGCGAAGCTGACGCCGCCAACCGCGCCATCGGGAAAGCCCAAGTCGTCCTCCTTCTTGATGACTGCGCCACCGGCATCCGTACGAAATGCGCGCCACGCTCCACTCGGTGGACCACCTTTGTATTTACCCTGGCACGCGCCCACTACATTACCGGCATCGTTGACGCCGGTTGCCATGCAATGAGGCGTGGAGCCATCCAGAGTCGGCAGCTCTTTGAGATCCTTGACGGTGTATGTCGTAGGAGTTGGAGTTGGACCACACGGACTTGGGCTGGGTGACGGACTTGGACTAGGTGAAGGATGTGCGCCGGCCGGAGCTGGAGTCGGAGTTGGAATCGGGACGAGCGGAATAATCACTGGACCAGGAGCGCCAACTCCGGCGGCACTTGCGGCTGCTTGTGGACCACCGGCAATTGGGCCGCTTGGACCACCGGCGCCGACGCAAGACACCGTAGCAGTTGCTCCCCAAGCGCCGGCTTGATTAGCTGTCACCGTGAAGTTCTGTTTGTAGGTTCCATCCGATTGCACATCCGCCGGATGAATTGTGAAGTGTTGATTATCGCCGCCGCTGATGCTGACGATACCCGGAGTGTCGTTTGCCAAATCGAGCGAAACGTCCTGCTGAATTCCTTTTACCAGCGCAACCACCTCAAGCGTTGTCTTCTGACCTCTCAGCAAATTCGTATTCGGAGACGTGAGCTTGACCCCGAGATTCAGAAATGGCCCGGTGACCTGTTTACCTTGTTCGCTGTATTTGATCTCCGTCTGGCCCGGGACCTCGGAAGTGTTCTGCATCACCCTCATCCGCGGCGATTCGGCTAGCGGTTGAATCGTAGTGCCACCTATCGAGCAGGAATCTGTCGGGGCAATGATTCCATCGCAGTGGTCCCTGACAACCACGTTTCTTCCCATTTGTCCACACGTCGGAAGCTCAACATTCGCAGGAGGAGGTGGTGGCGCTGCGCCGGAAATTGGCATTGGCGCATCTACCACGGTCTGCCCTTTGACTATCACGCTCAAGGCCTGTGCCTCCCGGGTGAGGTTGGCGGGAATGGTGCGAGTGAAGATCTTCTCAGCCACGCTCGTCTTTTGTTGTCCAATGTCTAATACCATTCCGTTTAATTGAGCCTGATTCCGGGCGCGCTCAGCTTCGGTCTTGCCCGCAGGTTCCGTCACGAAAGTGCCGGTGAAAGTATCGCCGGCATACAGTTCATCAGGCACGTGGACAATGAGCTTGCCGTGCGGGGTAGTAATAATTTCAGAGTTCACACCGGGGCTGGTCCTGGTCTCGAACTTGTAGCCAGCGCGAGTCAGTGGGGTCCAGTTGTACTTAGGCTCGATTTTCCAATCCCACTTGGGCTTATAGGGCGGGAGATCAAGCGGCTTAGGCTTCTCCGCCGGAACAGTGGTCGAACTTTTCACACCACCAGTGGCGGGATCGATGATGATGATCGTCTTATTACCGTCATTGTCCACTCTTTCAATTGTCTTTCCTGTCTCATGACCATTGCCGTCACGAGTAGTCGTCGTGGTGGTCGTCTCTCCATCTTTCGTTTGCTTATCGACAGTTGTCGAACCCGCGTCGTGCCCGTCCTTGTCGTAGTTAGTGGTTGTGGTTGTCGAGCCGTCCTTATAAGTAGTCGTTGTCGTTACCGTCGTACCGCCGTCAGGGTTGTTCGTCCTTGTCGTGGTCGTATTGCCTTGGCCGGCATTCCTATCTGACTTTCGCGCCGACGCATCTCCGCCGACAAAAGCCAGGCTGGTGCAAAAGGCGAACGCAGTCAGATAGAAGATTGCGATCATTAGTTTTCGGCGGTTGACTCTCATACTGTAGATCTCCCTCTCCTGAAAGGCGTTCATAGGAAAGCGATCGATTACTGAAAGGAAGAACGAAAGAATATGCAGCGACGGGTGCATATTCGGCGCATCAGCCTCGGAAACTCCGCTTGATGCCGCGCACACTATACCTACGGCTGGAGCGGTGTCAATGGATTTGCTGGCGGGAAAGAGCGCCTGCTGAGTTCTCCGGCGCTCGGTCAGATTTAAGCGCGGACCGGCTGCGGCGCCACGACTTCATGAATCGGTCGCACTTCCTGGATTAGCTGTTCGTACTGATCGATGGTCAGTGCCTGTGCGCCGTCGGATAAAGCTTTCTCGGGTTGGTCGTGAACCTCGACAATCAGTCCATCGGCGCCGACGGCGACGCCCGCGCACGCGAGCGGAGTGACCATGTAATTCTTCCCGGTGCCGTGTGATGGATCGACGATGACGGGGAGATGTGAGATGCGTCGTACTGCCGGAATCGAAGCGAGGTCGAGAGTGTTGCGCGTGTGCTGCGCGAACGTGCGCACGCCGCGCTCGCAAAGCACAACCTGATAGTTGCCCTCCGACATAATGTATTCAGCGGCGAGCAGCCATTCGTCCAGTGTTGCCGACAGTCCGCGTTTGAGCAGCACGGGTAGATGTGATTTGCCGGCTCGCCGCAGCAGTGAAAAGTTTTGCATGTTGCGCGCGCCGATCTGAATCATGTCGCCATAACGCTCCACGAGATCCACGCTGTTTTCATCAACCGCCTCTGTGACAATCTTCAAACCGAACGCTTCGCGAACCTCCGCCAGAATTCTCAATCCCTCTTCGCCTAGTCCCTGAAAAGCGTAGGGTGAGGTCCGAGGCTTAAAAGCCCCGCCGCGAAAGAACCTTGCGCCACTGCGACGCACGGCTTCGGCCACAGCGAACGCTTGCGCGTGGCTCTCGATCGCGCAGGGCCCGGCGATGATGGCCAATTCGTCGCCGCCAATCGTGGCATCGCCGATGCGCACGACGGTCTTGTCGGGGCGAAGGTCAAGCGTGATCAGCTTGTAAGGCTTGCTGACGCGAATGGCGTCGGCCACGCCCGGCAAGTTTTCAAAACGCGTCGGGTCGACCGCCCCCTGATTGCCGGTAATGCCGATTGCGGTGCGGGTCGCGCCCGGCATCGCGTGCGGTTTGAATCCCAGTTCCGTGATGACGTCACAGACGTGCGCGATCTGCGCATCGGTGGCGTCGGCTTTCATGACGATCAGCATGCTAAGTTATCAACCGTTCTTTCATTTCTTCGAGAGTGATTGGCTCTTCGCCTAGCCGCTCACTAATGACAGCCAGGTCGTGAACGTCTTCTAGTAGTTTCTCATACTGACTGATCTAGCGAAAGAATTACGCCGGTTCTTTCGCCGTCGGCGTTGGTTACGTATTGCACTTCAGCAATCATCTTGACTGACATTCTATCAGCGAGACCTTTCGCTTGAAAGCAGCGCCTACTTCAATCAGGAAAGGAAAGCGAACGGCTCTGCCGTCCGATGTGCGGAAAGGCTATGCCTTTCCGGAGAAGCACTCCTCATCGATCTTAGAGGCTCCGCCTCTAGTTCTGAGGCGAAGCCTCAAGTAAATTATTAAGCCTTTGTCGGAAAGCCAGAGGCTTTCCGCACATCAGGCGGCAGAGCCGAAGAGTCGCATTGGCGCGTGATTCACATTCTCTCCGGCACGCGTATTCCCAACGTCGCCAGCGCCGCGGTTAATTGCTGCCGCGTGTAATTCGCAACCGCAATCAGCACCGTCTGCTTCGTCGCGTCCTCTTCGGCGATAATCCGATGACGGTGATAGAAAAGATTAAAGGCCCGCGCCAAATTGAAAGTGTACTTCGCCAGAAAGGCTGGCTCCGCGCTGGCGGCTGCCTGTGTATTTGATTCCTCCAGACGCGCCGCCAACATTAGCAAGGACCAAATCTCGTCACCGGCTTCGCCTTCGAGAAGGTTCGCTACGTCCTGCTCACCATGGCGAATCAAGTCTTCGGCTTCGTTAAGCGGGCCGGGCGTGACCCGGTCGCTACCCCGACTAGTCGGGGTTCCGTACCCTTGTTCATCCAGCTTTCGAAAAATCGAATTCGCTCGCACCGCGGCGTATTGGCAATATGGGCCCGTCTCGCCTTCAAACGAAAGCGCTTCTTTGAAATCGAAAGCGATGACTGTGTTCCGCGTAAACTTCAAAAGGAAGTAGCGCAAAGCTCCAACCGCTATCGCGTGTGAAGTCTCGCTCATCTCTTGATCTGAAAGATCGGGATGCCGCGTTCTCACTTCGTCCAGCGCGCCTCCTTCAAGGCGATCGATTAGATCGTCCGCTTTCACGCCCAGACCTTTGCGCCCGCTCATCTCGATGTAGGGTCGTTTTCGATCTTCATCCGAAAGCTCAATGCCGAGTTCTTCACAAGCCGCGGGCGACAGAGCCACCATCTCGTAAGAAAGGTGGACGCTTGCTTCTTCACCCATTTCGGGAACCACGGCCGCTACGCCCTTGCGTACAATCTCCTGCGGATACAACTGACGCGAATCGATCACGTTGTAAACAATCACGCCGCCACCAAAATTCGGCCGCGGCGCTTTGGGCTGAGCTTCGGTGGTTGTTACCCACGTCGTGTGGCCGTCGGGGTAAGCGCGAAAGGGCTTGTAGTTGAAATCCAACCCAAGTTGTCCCAGCTTCCAAAGTTGATACGCGATGTCTTTGCCGGTGTAGGTCACGGTTCCGTTCGAGCGCACGATGATTTTGTCCGACTCGTGTTCGTCAGTGCCGGTGTGCGATTCGAAAGGCATCACCCAACAACCTTTGGCGCGGCCTTCGTTCGAAAGATGAATTACGCCACGTTCTTTCATCAACTGGAATGCGCGCTCCCAAAAGTGCAGATGGAGAATCTCCGACTCGCGCGCCAGCAAATCATAACGGATACCCAGGCGTTCCATTGTGTCGAGAATCTGTTCGACATTTCGCGTGGCCACGTAGTCAGCCAACTCCGCGGTTGGATTATTTCCTTCCTCGATCGCATGCAGGATCTCGGTGCGCAGCTTCAGCCGTTCAGGATTCTGCTCGACCTCTGCGCTGCCGTCGCGATAGTACAAACCGACGCGCGTGTACAGGTTCCAGCAGTAATAATCAAACGACCGATCGGCGGGAAGAGAGCGATCGAGAGTCTTTATATCGGCAAGCGTCATCTTCTCGATGTGCATGAAACCAACCACGACGTCCGCCACCTGCACGCCCGTGTTGTCGATGTAGTTCTGCACCTCGACGCGATTGCCGGCCGCTTGCAGAATTCGCACGAACGTGTCGCCCAGCACGGCGTTGCGCACGTGCCCGATGTGCGCGGCCTTGTTGGGATTGATGCTGGTGTGCTCAACCATCAGCTTGCGATCGGGAGGTTCGACGAGCCGAAGCTTGTCGGACGCTGCTGAAAGCTCAGCCAGCAGCTTCGCACGATCGAAAAAGATGTTCAGATAGCCGGCGCCCGCGACTTCGACCCGCGCGACTTCCTCAATAGTTTCCAGATTTGATTTCAGGGCCTCCGCCATTGATCGCGGCGCACGCTTTTCGCCAGTCTTCTTCTTAATCTGCTTGGCAAGTTCGAAGGCGACGGGAAACGCCAGGTCGCCCAGTTCGGTGCGCGGCGGGACTTCGCTGACTATCTGTTCGAGATCGACATCGAACAATTCGCGCGCCGCCGCACGAATACCGGCCCTAAGTTTGTTTTGAAGTTCGATTAAGCTCACTGATCGTTTTCTGAAAAACTCCCTCTCCCTTTGGGAGAGGGTTGGGGTGAGGGACTTACGGTTCGGCGCCGCACTAACGCCCTCTCCCTAACCCTCTCCCAACGGGAGAGGGAACAGGCTCCCCTGTCTGTAGATGACCGACCCATTCGCTCGATGCAACCGGCTATTGTATTGAATAGAACGCGAATCGTGAAATTGCGACTTCGCCGCGGGCTTTGCTACCATCCGCATCTGGAGTATGCAAGCGATTGCAAAGCAATTGATTTCCGAAAAACTCCGCCGACGTTTTCAGGAAGCGAGCAACGTCCTGGTGCTGACCGGCGCCGGCGTTTCTGCCGAGTCCGGCGTGCCGACGTTTCGCGGCGGCGGCAACACGGCGGTGTGGAAAGGCATGCCGTTCGAGGTGATCTCTTCGGCGGGAATGCTCGAACGCGATCTGCCCGCGGTTTGGGAGTGGTTCAATTATCGTCGCGGCCTGCTTGAAGCGTTGAAACCGAATCCGGCGCACGAGGCAATTGCGCGTTGGCAGGATCGATTTGGCCGCTTCACACTGGTGACGCAGAACATCGACGGCCTGCACCAGGCGGCAGGTTCGCGTGACGTGATCGAGCTGCATGGGAGTATCTGGCGCGCGCGTTGTGTTCGTTGCGGTGAAAGACAAAATGTTCACGAATTGAAGTTTGATGACGGCGGGCCGGCGTGTCTCGCTTGCGCGAGTCCGATGCGTCCCGACGTCGTGCTCTTTGGCGAGATGTTACCCTTGGGCGCGTTCGAACAGGCCGCAGGCAAAGCTGAATTGTGCGACCTTTGTTTCGTTGTCGGAACTTCTGCGGTGGTTTATCCGGCGGCTGCGATTCCCGAGATCGCGCGCGCGGCAGGAGCGTACGTAGTCGAAGTGAATCTGGAACGCACGCCGCTTTCTGACTTTTCGGACGAAGTGTTAACAGGAAACGCGGGAGAGATTCTGCCGCTCCTTCCGTAGTTATCAAACAACACACGCAATTTCGGCACATTGATGGTAAAGTTACGCGGAAAGAAGATCATAATGAGTGCAAAGTTGACTTCAATAAACGGAGAACGCAAAGGACGAGCGACCGAGTCGAAGCCCGTCGATCTTGAACGCATCGCTTCCGGCGTGCGGCTGATCCTGGAGGGCATCGGCGAAGACCCTGAGCGCGAAGGACTGCAAGAGACGCCGCGTCGTGTCGCCGAGATGTACGCTGAACTCACTGGCGGAATGCGCGAAGATCCGAGCGAGCACATCGTGCCTCTCTCCGGCAACAAGCACGACGAGATGGTGATCGTCAAAGACATTTCTATTGCGTCGCTGTGCGAGCATCACCTGGCGCCGTTCGTGGGCAAGTGTCACATCGCTTACATTCCGAAAGATGGGAGGATTCTAGGGGTGTCGAAGCTGGCACGGCTGGCGGAAACGTTCGCGCGCCGCTTGCAGTTGCAGGAGCGTCTGACTTCGGAAATCGCGAATACTCTCTTTGAGTTGTTGCAGCCTCTCGGAGTAATGGTGGTTGTTGAGGCTGAGCATACTTGCATGACGCTGCGTGGCGTTAAGAAGTCGGGCGCAAAGACGGTGACTTCGGCGGTGCTGGGCGGCTTTCGCAAGGACCCGCGTACGCGTGCGGAAGCGATGTCCCTGATAACGGGTAAGAGCTAGGCGCGTAATTTGTAGGAGCGACCTATTGATTGAGTCCGCGCAGCGGACGGTCGAAAATCGCCCAGCACCTTGGTGCTGGGATCAGCGTAACAGATAGGATCGAGAGCCCGTAAAACGGGCGACAGAGGTACGGAACCGGGAGCGGTAGCGACCGGATGCCCCGACTAGACTTGAGAGAATGCGTAAACAGACCCAATGACGTGCGAATTGAATGCTCGTATCCGCTCGCTACCGCTCGCGGTTCTGTACCAACGCTTCTGTCGTCCGCTTCGCGGACTTGGGATTCTTTTTTGACCTCTACCCAGCGATGAATCGCTGGGCTATTTTCGTTCGTCCGCTGCGCGGACTGACTCTCGTTTCGTTCTTAGATGAAGGTGTGGTCAGCAAGTAGGGAGCAGACATGAGACTGACAAAGCTTTTTGGCTTATCGTTTCTGATTCTGGCGGTTACGATCAACGCAACTTCGCAACGTGGTCGAAACGCATCCGGACCAAGTCAAATCAGCGAAAGCGCTTTGCGCGCGCACATTAAATTTCTTTCTGACGATCGATTGGAAGGTCGCGGCACGGGCGCGCGCGGCGGGGAACTGGCGGCGCTGTACGCTGCCGAACAATTTGAAGCCATGGGCCTGAAAGGCGCGGGCGCGAGGGGGAGCTTCTGGCAACCGGTGTCTCTCGTCGGCGTGAAGGCCGATCCGAAAACTGAATTGCGCATCAACGGACCCGACAAAGCAGAGGCGTACAAGTTTGCGGACGATTTCGTGGCGTTCACCGGTGCGCAGACTGAACACGTTTCGGTGAATGCCGAGCTGGTTTTTGTCGGCTACGGCATCGACGCGCCGGAGCAGAAGTGGAACGACTACAAAGGCCCGGCGGAAGATTATCGCGGCAAGATTCTCGTCATGCTGGTCAACGATCCACCGGCGACCAAAGAAGAACCGAACCTTTTCGGCGGCCGCACGCTCACTTACAAAGGGCGATGGACTTACAAATACGAGGAAGCCGCTCGGCGAGGCGCGGTCGGCGCGATCTTGCTGCACACAAGTGAGTCGGCGGGTTATCCATGGAGCGTCGTGCGCACTTCGAATGGCTCCTGGCGATTCGACATTGCGCGCGGCTCGGGCGACAAGACACCTTTTCTTCAAGTCAGATCGTGGATGACCGACGACGCGGCGCATCGCATGATGCAGCTCGCGGGACAAAACCTCGACGATCTTCGGAAGCAGTCAGCATCTCGCGATTTCAAACCAGTGAAGTTGAACCTGAAGGCTTCGCTTGATTTGAACAGCGAAGTGAAACGCGTCGAAGCGCCGAACGTCGCGGCGATTCTTCCGGGCCGCGATCCGAAACTGCGCGACGAGTGCGTCGTGTTTACCGCGCACTGGGACCATTTCGGCATTGGCGCGCCCGACAAGACCGGCGACACGATTTACAACGGCGCGCTCGACAACGCCACCGGCGTGGCTTCTGTTTTGGAGATCGCTCGCGTTCTCTCCAGTCTTCCCGCGGCCGAGAAGCCGCGCCGCTCGATATTGTTTTTGATCACCACCGCGGAAGAGCAGGGGTTGCTGGGCTCGGAATGGTATTCGCGACATCCGCTCGTGCCCATCAACAAAACAGCCGCCGACATAAATCTCGATTCAATGAATATCCTCGGGCCGACCCACGACTTTGTGGCGCTGGGCGCCGAGCGTTCATCTTTGAAAGCGGTTGTCGAAGCGATCGCCCGCGAGCGCGGCTTGCGCATTTCTCCCGACCCGCGTCCTGAACAAGGCTCGTTTTATCGCTCAGATCACTTTCCGTTTGCGAAAGTAGGCGTGCCTTCGATCAGTTTTAAGGAAGGCGACGATTACGTAGGCCATCCGAAGGGTTGGGGCGAAAAGAAGTTCAAGGAATACAACGAAGCGCACTATCACCAGCCGTCTGACGAGTACCACGATGATTGGGATTTTCGCGGCATGATTCAGGAAGCGGATTTCGCGCTGGCAATCGGCCGTCGCGTCGCCGATATGAATACAATGCCAAAGTTCAATCCGGACGATGAGTTTGCGAAAAAGAAGTAAATCGTGAATCGTGAATAGAAACAACGCGCAAATCGGCGGAATGCTCACTGGGAGTTCTCAACACCTTCAGCAAAGAGAGCATTAACTATTTACGATTTACGATTCACGATTTACGAGATGAAAACCTTCTACGTCACCACACCAATCTATTACGTCAACAGTCTGCCGCATCTGGGCCACCTGTACACGATGATCGTGGCCGATACGGTCGCGCGTCGCAAGAGACAGCGGGGAATTGAAACGTTTTTCCTCACCGGTACGGACGAGCACGGCATAGCTATCGAACGCGCGGCGCAACGCAACAACCGCACACCGAAGGAGCAGGCGGACTACGTAGTTGGTTACTACAAGAAAATGACCGACGCGTTCGGTCTGGACACAGCACACGGCGGTTACGACATCTTCATGCGCACGACCGAGCCATTTCATTATGAAGGCGTGAGCGAGTTCTGGCGGCGGGTGGCGAAAGCGAGAACTCCGAAAGGCCGCGACGCGTTGTACAAAGGTCATTACGAAGGCTGGTTCTGCGCTGCCTGCGCCGCTTACAAGACCGAAGATGAGTATGCGAAGGTTGCGACTCCGGACGAACCGCCGACTTGCCTGGTGCATGAAACCAAGCTGGATCGTATTTCCGAAGAGAGCTACTTCTTCAGACTGTCGGATTACGACGAAGCATTGTTGGGTTTGTATGAATCACGCCCAGACTTTGTTCAGCCTGAAGCGCGGCGCAATGAAGTGAGGAGTCTCGTTCGCGGTGGTTTGCAGGATCTTTCTGTCAGCCGCGCGAACACGTCTGTTAGTTGGGGCATTCCCGTTCCCGACGATCCGCAACACACGATGTACGTCTGGTTCGAAGCGCTGACGAACTACATCACGGCCATCGGCTTTGGAAATAAGCAACAACAAAGCGCAGTGGGCTTTGAAAAGTT
The DNA here is from genome assembly GCA_035545035.1 of Pyrinomonadaceae bacterium. GTDB lineage: Bacteria > Acidobacteriota > Blastocatellia > Pyrinomonadales > Pyrinomonadaceae > UBA11740. The sequence continues at coordinate 7,230 of DASZZL010000155.1, read as the reverse complement.
CTGGCCGGCGCTGCATCTGGTCGGCAAAGATATTCTTCGTTTCCACGCCGTGTATTGGCCGGCATTCCTAATGGCCGCCGGCGTCGAGCAGCCGCGCGCCATCGTCGCGCATGGGATGTGGGTCGATCCTGACGGACGCAAGATGTCAAAGACGCTCGGCAACACGATTGAGCTGGACGTGTTGAATAAATATTTTTCGATTGATGCGATTCGTTATTTCTGTCTGCGCGAAATGGTCTTTGGTCAGGACGGAAGGTTCGGTTATGAAGCGCTCATCGATCGCGCCAACAGCGATCTCGCCAGTGGTCTCGGCAATCTCTCCAGCCGCACGCTGACGATGATTCAGCGTTACTGCGAAGGGCGAGTTCCGTCAGCAAGCATTTCGGAAGAAGCACGGCTTTCCGCAAAGCGCGCCGGCGTGGACACGGACGCGTCCACGATCGCCAGCTTTGTTGAGCACGCACGCGATGAATTCATCCGTCACTTTGATAACTTCAGTTTCAGCCGCGTGCTGGAAGAAGCTTGGGCGATTGTCGCGCATGTCGACAAGATGATTTCAGACGCAAAGCCCTGGAACCTGGCGAAAGACGAGAGTCAGAAAGAAACTCTGAACGCCGTTCTTTATCGAGCGGCTGAAGCGCTTCGCTGGTTGTGCGTTCTGCTCTATCCGGTGATGCCGAACTCGACCAGCGGGATCTGTCAACAACTTGGTTTGACTGACGATCTTTCGCGGCTGGATCCGGCTCGATTGAACTGGGGCGAATTGCCGGAAGGTACTCAGATTGGCGAAGTGAAGCCGCTATTTCCACGAATCGATAAGGCTAAGACTATGGATGAAATCAGGGGTCAGGAGTCAGGAGTCAGGAGTCAGGAGTCGGCGTCAAAACCGGAACCCCGACCGGCTCAAGGTTCTGGTCAACACGCAACGGAAGCCGACGCCGTGCCCGGCGTAGTCAACCTCATCGACATCACCGACTTTGCAAAGATCGAGCTGCGCGTCGGCCAGGTGCTCACCGCGGAACGCATTACCAAAGCCGATAAGCTTTTGCTGATCACCGTGGACATCGCCGAGGAGAAGCCGCGCCAGATTCTCGCGGGCATTGCCCAGTACTACGAACCCGAGAATCTGATCGGGCGAAAGATCGTAGTGGTCGCGAACCTGAAGCCGCGCAAGCTGCGCGGCTACGAATCGCAGGGAATGTTATTGGCGGCTTCCGTCGGCGAAGAAGGAAAGCCGGTGATTGCGACCTTTGCGGAAGACGTGCCGAATGGCGCACGGTTAAAATAGTGAAGGACTCCAATGGCGCGCGGTTGGGAGAGCAAGTCAGTCGAAGATCAGATCGGCGATGCCGAAGCTGAGCGGGATGTGCACGCGACGCCGAAGCTGTCGGCGAAGGATCGCGAGCGCCAGACGCGCAAGCAGTCGCTTCGATTATCGCGCTCACGCATCGTCAGCCTTCTGGAAACGACGCGAAGCGAACGCTACCGAGCACAGCTCGAGCGGACGCTTGAGCATCTGGATGCGCAATTACGAGAGCTCGAATGAGTTTCGTCGATTCCCATTGTCACATTGATGGCCCCAAATTCGGCGCTGACCGCGATGAAGTAATCCAGCTCTCGGGATGCGGGTGTGACGGCGATGCTCAATGTTTGAGCCGACCAGTGTTAAGATTACGAACGGAGCAAGGTGATGAGCCGCGTAATTAAGACAATTGAAATCGAAGGCCAACCGGTGAAGGCGCGTTTCGATACCGGCGCTTTCCACTCGTATGTCCTTCGCCGTTATCTTGAAAGCGTCCCTATGCGTCCGGTAGCCAAACCATATGCAGTCGCCCTTGGTGTTGAAACGATCGAAATAAAAGAGCGCGCCTTGATAAACGGAAAGATCGAAGGTCTCGACTTTGACACATCGGTTGTGCCGGTAGATTCGCTCGGGAAAGCGAACGGCCACGATCTCGACGCGATCATAGGCGCCATTACGATGGAGGCCTGGGAGAATTACAGTGAATCCGAAGGAGGATTCTTTGGGACTTGAGGGACTGAGGCGTCGCGAATTCACCGAATACTAGTCGAACGGTTCCTCTGAGGCTTTCCGCAAATCGCATACTGCGTGGCCGTCTGCAATGATTCGCTCACTCCTTCAGATAGTTGCTGCATTAGTTTGGTTGAGTCCCGCCACACTCGCTGCGCAAGTCAAACCGCCAAAACCTCCGCTGGAGCTAACTGCTGAAATAACCAGTCAGAACTATTGCGCGACAAATTCGGACGCCGTAACACTGGAAATGAACCTCAGACTCCGTTACACAAATGTCGGAAATCAAAAGCTGATTCTTTACAAGGGTCACGACCTCTTCTACCAAACCAGAATTCGCAGCGCCTCCAGCGGTACTCAGGCTTACGAAGTTCTGTTCCTGAATTCCCGATATTTTGACGAAGAGTTTGAGTCAATCGACCAGGCATTACCGGGAAAGGTCTTTGTCAGTCTGTCACCCGGCGCTGTGTATGAGAGAAAGTTGATGGTTGGGATAGCAGTGGTGAGTGAAGGCGTTGAGCGGGGAGACTCTACAATCAGAGCGGGTGATCATACCCTGCAACTGATCGTTTCCACGTGGTACAAAACTCGAAGCCTGGCAGAAAAGCTGCGCCAGCAATGGGAGCGGAAGGGGCTGCTATGGTTTGATCCTCTGGTCTCTGCTCCGATACGTTTTACAGTGCAGCGGCCGGGGGCGCTTCCACTTTGTAGATAAGCGAACACGAAAACCCATCGCTAGATTTCATTCCTACGCACCGGCGATTGCGCGAGTAGTAGCAGAAAAACTCCCGCATAGCGCCCGGTCGAAATAGGTCCCCCGGAGAATGGTGCAGCAACGCCAGGAGAGCCTCAAAGAAATGCTCGCCCGAGACGTTCTATGGGCTTATGAGCTTTCCGTTAGCGCTTACGAATATCGTGCCGGGGCCGTCAGTGACGAAACCAATTTCCACGTGTCCACCTGCGTGGAGACTCAATCCTCCTGGAAAGGTTAGGTGAACTGTTTTGTTCGGCTCGACATATATGATTTGCAATCGCCACACAGCATTGCCGGTGCCAACGGCGCCGGAGCCTCCAATACGGCCTGCAACGTCAGCACGTCCCACCTTTCCACCCAGGGCCGGAAAATAATTTAGGGTGAGCGTGGTAATAACCAAAGTCTTGCCGGCGGGAACTAGCGAATTATCGCCGCTCCAGTTCCAAAAGGTCTTATCGTATTTGCCGAATTCTACGCTATGTTCCGAAAACACTTGTTGCTCGGTAGCCATCGGTTGCCTCCTTTAAAGCTAATAGTCATAACGCTCGCTGCCTATCTTAGAAACGAGCTTCAAAGTTAGCGTACGCTCATAACACGTCGCTTCGTTTGAGTCAATCGAGAGGGCAGCAAGCAATCGACTCCTTGTGCGGCGTATGATAGGAATAGTATGTGTTCATTGATTCTCACGCTCATATTGACGGCCCTGAGTACGACACCGATCGCGAGGAAGTTATCGCCCGGGCGCGCGACGCGGACGTGACGACGATGCTCAATGTCGGCACTGGCGATCCGCACAGCGGCGGCTTCGAACGTGCGGTCGAGTTAGCTGAGAAGCACCCCGAGATTTACGCAGCCGTCGGCGTGCATCCGCACGACGCGAAGCTGTTTGACGATCGAGCAGAGCAGCGACTTCTCGATCTGGTGAAGCAAAGCGAGCGGGTGATTGCGTGGGGAGAGATTGGTCTTGATTATCATTACGATCATTCGCCGCGCGACGTGCAGCGCGAAGTGTTCGAGCGGCAGTTGCGTCGGGCGCGTTCGTTGAAATTACCAGTCATCATTCATTCACGCGAAGCCGATGACGACACGATCGCGATTCTGCGCGAAGAGTTAACGGACTACGAACGTGGCGGCGTCATGCATTGCTTCGGCGGCAGCGTGGAGATGGCCAGGAGCGCAATTGAGCTGGGCTTCTTCATATCGTTCGCGGGTAATCTGACTTTCAAGAAGGCTGAAGACTTGCGCGAAATCGCGCGACAACTCCCGCTCGATCGCATCCTGATCGAAACTGATTGTCCGTATCTCTCGCCGGTTCCTTTTCGGGGTAAACGCAACGAACCGGCGCGGGTGGTTGAGACGGCGCGGTGTCTTGCCGAGCTACATGGCAAAGAGCTCGAGGAGATAGGGCACATCACGAGTGAGAACTTTGGGAAGCTGTTTGGAGTGCGGTGGCAAGCGTAGCGCGACACCGCTTTGGATTTCGTTGTCATATTCGAATCAAAGCGCCGTCGCCGCTTCGCTTTGCCGGCGCACTCGATATCGCTTTCCTAGAGAACACTTTCACATGCTTTGGTTTTGGTGTTATCCTCACTAAGATGGCCCAGCAGAACTCATTCGACATAGTCTCGCAAGTCGATCGCGCCGAGATTATGAACGCGCTTAACCAGACGATGAAAGAAGTCGGGCAGCGCTTTGACTTCAAAGGCAGCAGCGCCAGGGTGGCGCTGGAAGAAAAGGAATTGGTGCTGACGGCGGAAGACGAGACCAAGCTGCGAAATATGAACGAGATTTTGCAGCAGAAGCTCGTGCGTCGCGGCGTGCCGCTGAAGGCTTTTGATTACGGCAAAGCCGAACCTGCCGCTGGTGGCACCGTGCGGCAGCGCGCGCAGATTCAGCAGGGAATTCCGCAGGAAAAAGCGAAAGACATCGTGAAAGCGATCAAAGATTCCAAGGCCAAGGTTCAGGCTTCGATCCAGGGCGACATGGTGCGGGTCTCTGGCCGCGACCGCGATACTCTGCAGCAGGTGATCACCAGCCTGAAGGCCAGGGACTTTGGCATTAACATGCAGTTCACGAATTACAGATCTAACTAAATCAGTGAGCAGTAAGCGGTGAGAAGTGAGCAGTCACCCTGGAATCGAAACTTGAAAAGTGTAAGTAGAAACTAGTTCATGCCAGCAGCCGAACAAAGCACAATTCTCGAAGACGTCCAACTCACCGCGAAGCGGATCTTCGATCTGATCTCGCCGGAGTTGACGCTGGTCGAGGAAGAGTTCGAGCGGCAAGCGCGCTCGAACATTCAGGTCATCGCTTACATCGGCGAGCATCTCAGGCGGTCGGGCGGCAAGCGCGTGCGTCCGGCGCTGACCATCCTTTCGAATTACGCAGTTGGTGGCGATGGATCGAATGACAGCTCTGTTCGCATGGCCACGGTGATGGAGTTTCTGCACACGGCGACGCTGGTGCACGACGATGTGATCGACAAGGCCGAGACGCGCCGCAATCGTCCTTCAATCAATTCGGAATTTGGAAATCAGACCGCGGTGTTGATGGGCGACTGGCTTTACATGAGCGCGTTTGAAACGAGCCTGGCTGAACGCTCGCTGCCGATTCTGGACATCCTGACTGCGGTTACGCGGAAGATGACGGAAGGTGAGTTGCTGCAACTGACTCTGCTGGGTCGCACGGACATCTCCGAAGAGCAATACTTCGACGTGATCGCGCGCAAGACTGCTTACTTGTTCAGCGCGTGTTGCGAAATTGGATCGTTGCTTGGCGGCGCCAATTCTAAAACCCAGAACATGCTGCGCGATTACGGCATGAATCTGGGGATTGCGTTTCAGTTGGTGGACGACTTGCTGGACGTCACCGGCAGCGAAGAAACCCTGGGCAAACCCGCGGGCGCGGATCTGCTGGAAGGCAAATTCTCACTACCCATGATCTTTTTGCTGGAGCGCGAACCGAGATGGCGAGCGGAGGCGCAGAGAGTGATTGCGGAAGGAAGCTACGAAAATGTTTCGCGTGAGTCACTGCTGCGCGCGTTGGAAAGCACCGGCGCGCTGGGGCTCGCGCAGGAGCGAGCGATCGAATATGCCGAGGCCGCGCGCGGCGCGCTTGATGGTCTTGGCGATTCACCCTATGCCAACGCCTTGTCCGCAATACCCGCATACATTGTCGAACGCGATCGGTAACGATAGAGGCGTTCAGAGTTACCGACTTTAGTCGGGCGTTTTCATTGCCGCAGCTGAAGAAAAAGCCCAACTGAAGTTGGTACTCTAAACACCGTTCTCGCAAATCCTTTGTTCCGTTGGAGCCCTCGCGCAATTCAAGGGTGTTGTAAATTGGCAATTGGCAATCTAAAATCGGCAATGGCTTATGGCTAACGAAACCCTCATCGCCCGGCTCGAACAAAGCCTGCGTCATTCGCGCGGGGCGCGCACGCGTCTGGCTGCGCGGCTCGCCGAGCTGGAATCCGAATCGGAAATCATTCGCGCCGAGTTGGGTGAGATGGATACGCTCGCGGGCCAAACGGAGGCTGCGATCTTTCGGCTCTTGTCGAATGTTTTGAGCGGGCCTTCGACGCCCGTCGGCACGACTTCGGTCGGAGAGCTGGAAGCTGAATTACAGCGGCGCCTGGCACAGATCGAGCTACAGTCGCACGTGCCGTCCCAGCGACACAACATTCCATCAATCCGAAGCAACCTCGAAGCCACCAGCGATCGGTTTTTCGATCGCACGATTCCCCAGGCCACGACGATGATTCTGCGCGAGGCCGGCGGACCGCTTCACGTTAACGAGATTTACAACCTGCTCATCGAAGGCGGCTTCAGCTTCACCGGCCACAATCCCACGATCAGCATCGCCGTTTCGCTCAACCGCAACAGCCGCTTTCGCAAGGTCGCGCCGGGAACGTTTGATCTGGTAATTAGGGATGCGGCGAAGGCGTCGTAGGCAGTCCGCGAAGCGGACGCGCGAAAATAGCTTTTGCTACAGAACCGCGAGCGGTAGCGAGCGGATGCCAGCGTTCAACTCGCGGGTCATTGACTCTGTGTTTGCAGATCGTCCCAGGTTGAGTGTTAGGACCCGGTCGCTACCGCTCCCGGTTCTGTACCTGTCACCCGCGCGGGCGACAGAAATCCATCGTCTCTGTCGCCAGCTTCGCAGGCTCAGCTTCGTTTTCGAATTGGTTCTCCAGGCTCGGCTGCGCCTCGCCAGGAGCTACACTCTGCCGCCTGCTTCGGAGTCTGTCGGAGAAAACAGACTGGAGGCGACACGTTCATCACTTACGCAAAAGAGACTCGGTTTTCACCCCGCTAGAGTCTGTCGGGAAAAAGTGATAGACAGCGATCAAAGAATAAGTAAACTGGTTGCCATGGGCAAAACCTTTCGTGCGTACGATATGAATCAACAGTTGTTGTTGCCGCCGGACATGCGGCAATGGCTG
>DASZZL010000154.1:0-3885 GCA_035545035.1 Pyrinomonadaceae bacterium | reverse complement strand
CTGCACGAACTTGTGCGGCGACCAGCGATCGTACATCTCGGGATTGCTCCACGGCGTTCCCTTGAATTCCCAATCGGTGAACCAGAGTTCTTCAGTCACGCCGGTCATGCTCGTCAGGTTATAAACGCCGTCGTGCGAAACGAGCACCTTGAACCGAAAGCGCGGATCGTTGTTGTGGCCTTCAATCCAATCGATCATATAGCCACCGTAACTCGCGCCCGCCGCGCCGATGCGTTCCCGGTCGACGTAAGGAAGCGCCGCCGTCTGCGCCACGCCGTTTTTGATGTCGATGAAAACTTTGCCGCCCCAGTCGCCGGAAATGTCGGCGACGAACTGCTGGCCATAGCCGGTTGAGCCGCGCGGATTCGGCATGAAGACGACGTAGCCAGCGTTCGCGAAAATTTGCGGGTTCCACCGATAGCCCCAGTTGTCATTCCAAGCGCCCTGCGGTCCGCCGTGGATCAAAACCACGAGCGGATATTTTCGGCGCGCGTTGAAATTCGCCGGCTTGACGATCCAGCCCGCTACTTTCGCTCCTGCAGCGCCGGTCCACGTCACCTCCTCCGCGGACTTGAGATTGAACGGCGCCAATGTCGCTTCGTTCGTCGACGTCAAAGCGGTCACGCCGCTGCCATCCGCATTCGCGCGATAAATCTCGCCCGGTCGCGTCATGCTGCTCCGCGCGAACACCAGCGTCTTGCCGTCAGCAGTAACGTTGATATCGCCATTGAATCCTTCGGCGACAACTTTCTTCACGGGCCCGCCGTTGACTGAAACTGAATAGATTGGTTCTTTGCCTCTTTCTTCCGCAGCGAGATAAATCCATTTGCTATCGGGGCTGAACGTGAACTCGTCCACCCAGGAATCAAGACTCTCGCTCAGGGATTGCGCTCGGCCAGTCTTGCGATCGTAGAGCATCAAGCGAAAACGATCGCTCTCGTAACCGGCCGTAGCTTGCGAGCGGTACGCGATGAATCGACCGTCGGGCGAAAACCGAGGCGACCCATCAAAGCCATGATTCGCGGTCGTGATATTTCGCGCGCCGCCGCCCCGCACCGAAACAACCCAGATGTCGCTGTTCGTTGACGTCGCTTCCACCTTATCGTGATTGCTGGCGACCGCCAGTTCCTTCGAGTCCGGCGAGAAGGCATAATCCGTCGGCCCGCCGAGACTGAAAGGCGGCGAGTCGAAATCGCCCGGCGTCAGATCGCGCGCTTCACCGCCGGCGGACGAGACGACAAAGACGTGGCTGCGAATTCCGTCTAGCCAATATTTCCAGTGGCGATACAGCAAACGATCCGCGACGTGCGCTTTCACTTTGCTTTGTGCCTTCTCTTCGGCCCGGCGCTTGTTGCACGCGTCGTTCTCGCATTCGGGATAAACGTCAGAGGTGAATGCCAGCAATTTGCCGTCGGGCGACCAGACCGGACCACCCGCGCCCGTTGAGAGGCTGGTAATCTTTTTCAGCGCGCCGCTGGAAACGTCGATCGTCCAAATCTGATCCTCGCCGTCGCGCGCCGAGATAAAGGCGAGCTTCTCGCCGTCCGGCGACCAGCGCGGCGACGCGGACGAATGCTCGTCGTTCGTTAGTTGGCGCACCTCGCCACCGCCGAGCGGCAGCAGATAAATCTGCGTCGTGCCCTTGTTCGCGGCTTTGTCCATGCCAGTGATCGTGAACGCGACCGAATCGCCCTTTGGCGACACCTGGGGATCGCTGACGCGGCGAACTTTCAGAAGATCATCGATGGTAAATCGACGCTCCTGCGCCGCAGCGAACGACGCGAGCGCCAGCAAAGTGATCGAGACGGCAAAGAAACGCTTCATAAATAACCTCTCCGGGTTTCGGCAAATTTGTTCGGGAAAGCGCGCGCATTATGGCACTTTTGCGTGGGAATAGCGACAAACTCCCTCTCCCTTTGGGAGAGGGCTGGGGTGAGGGAGTTAGCGCAGCAACTCGCGTGGTGATATGCCTCGGCGCCCAGCGTCACACTCACGCCCTCTCCCTGGCCCTCTCCCAAAAGGAGAGGGAAAAAGACTCTTCCGCCGTTAACATTTCTCATATCCAAACACGAAGCTGTTCGATTAGAATCACGCTCTATGACTCAAACCCGCGACTGGAACACGATTAGCCTGCGACCGGCTACAACAGAAGACGAGGAATTTCTGCTCGAAGTGTTCAAGAGCAGCCGTGGGGACGATCTGCGCGAACTCGGCTGGGCCGAAGAACGCATCCGCGAGTTTCTCGACATGCAGTACGAGGCGCAACAACGTCTCTACCAGAGCGAGTACCAGCAGGCGGACGATCGCATAGTTTTGTGGGAAGGCAACTCTGCGGGTCGCTTGATTGTGGAGCGGCGCGATCATGAGATTCGCTGCGTCGATGTGGCGCTGCTGCCGGCGCACCAGAATGCCGGAATCGGCGCCTTTCTGATTCGCAGCCTGCAAGACGAAGCAAAGCTCGCCGATAAGCCGCTGCGCTTGCGAGTCATCAGATTCAGTCGTGCGGTCAGTTTGTTTGAGCGTCTGGGATTCGTGCGCACCAGCGAGACCGGAACGCATTTTCAGATGGAGTGGCTGCCGCGATGATGACCGGGCATTAGCCCGACCGTCAGGGAGGGCCATCAATCGAGCCCTTGCTTACGCGCGGGCTTCTGACACAAGGGCTTCTGAAACAACATGCTCAGGCGAATCACTTGCGCAATTCTCAAACTTTCGCTGCGCGTTTATTTTCGCCGCATTGAAGTGGTCGGCCTCGACAACGTTCCTCGCGACACGCCGGTAATCTTTGTTCTCAATCACCCAAATGCGCTGGTAGATCCTGTGTTCCTGCTGTGTCTCGCGCCGCGCCGTGTTTCGTTCGTTGCGAAAGCGACGCTGTTTCGCATGCCGATCCTGGGTTACTTCGTGCGCGCGCTCGATTCACTGCCGGCCTATCGCCGTCAGGACGAGGGCCAGGATGTCGCACGCAATCTCGAAACGTTCGCAGCGGCACGCCGGCTGTTGGCGCGTGGCGGCACGATTGGAATTTGTCCGGAAGGCGTGTCGCATGACGAGCCGCGCTTGAAACCTTTGAAGACCGGCGCTGCTCGCATCGCGCTGGGCGCGGTCTCTTCCGGCGAAGTGATCGATTTGCAGATCGTTCCCGTGGGACTTTACTACACTGAGAAGACGACGTTTCGCAGCTCGGCGCTGCTATATTTCGGCGAACCTCTGCCGGTCGCGCCGGTTGCGCTTGATTCCAACGGCACTCCGCCACGCGAAGCCGTGCGCGAACTTTCAGACAGAGTCGAGAAAGCCTTGCGCGAAGTGATTCTCCACGCTGAACAGGAAGAAGCTTTGTCGTTGATCGAGAGAGCCGAGCGAATTTTCTCTGCCGAAGAAGTCGGCGAGCCTGATGAAGAGCAACGCTTAACGCGGTCCCTTGAATTGCGTCAACGCTTTCTCGAAGGCTATACGTTTTATCGTAGTCGCGCTCCTAAACGAATCGAGGCGATTGAAGCTCGCATCGCGCGCTTTGAATACGAACTCAAGCAAGCGGGAATCGATCCTTCCGATCTGTCACTGCCTCCTACGGCCGTGCGCACCATCTTCCGCCTTGTCGGCCAGGTCGTAACTTGCGCCCTCCTGGCTCCTTTCGCTTTATTCGGCACGGTAATTCACTATCCGGCCTATCGCCTGGGGGGTTATTTGTCGCGACGACTGGCCAGACATGAACAGGACGTGCTTTCAACCTTCAAGATTGTCTCCGCAATGCTTTTCTTTCCGCTGACCTGGATTGTCGTGGCGCTGATTTCGTGGAGATTTGCTGGCTGGCTGGCAGCAGTGGCTTCATTAATCCTGAGCCCTGCGTCCGGCTTCATTGCCATTCGCTTTTTCGAAAAGATA
>DASZZL010000153.1:0-3752 GCA_035545035.1 Pyrinomonadaceae bacterium | reverse complement strand
ACGCTAAGGATATTCTTGCTAACCTGAAGAACACAGAGAATGTCGTGCCTGAAAAGATGACACCCGCGACCCGCCGCAAGCGGCCGTAATTGAGAACTATGGTTCGGTTTGGATGAGGGCACGGCGCGCCGTGCCCTTTTTGTTGGGCGGCGGGCGTTAATGAAAATCGTGCGACCCGGCGCTCGTCATTGTGATATGAAGAGGCTCGACGCGCCTTGCCTTTACTGAAACGACGTTGTCCTGGTGCTGCAATGCTCCCTCGATGACCAGGAACGGATAATCGACCAGCACGAGTCGATTCTTTTCGAAAAGTTGCGGCGTGACGATCACGTTCGCGATTCCAGTCTCGTCTTCCAAACTTAGAAACACGAATCCTTTCGCCGTGCCGGGACGCTGGCGCACGATCACCCAACCGGCTACGCGCACCGGCATTCCATTGCGCAGATTCTTCAAATCAATTGCGCGCGCGACGTTCATCGTGTCGAGCCACGCGCGTTGATGGGCCATTGGATGGCGGCCAATCGTCAAGCCCGTGCCGCGCAAGTCTGCATTCAAACGTTCGCTGAGTGTCATCGGTGTCAGCGGTGAGCCATCGCCTTCTTCAAGCCTTTCATACAATGGCCCCGCGGCACGCGACGCGCGTTCGACCACCCACAGCGCATCGCGACGATTCGTGCTGCCAGGGTGTTGGGTGTGGGGTTTAGGGTGTAGGAGACCTGGGTTTAGGGTGTCGGGTTTAGGGTTTAGGTTCAGATCGTAACGACGCGCATTGAATGCAGAATCGGATTTGTTCACTACGCCCAATACCCGACACCCAACACCCTGATTTATAAAATTCAACGCACCCGCCGCTGCTAATTTTCGCAACTCGTCTTTTCTCAATTCCGGCACTCGTCTGTGCAAATCATCGATGCTGGTAAACGAGCGCTCAACGCGCTCGCGCACAATCGCGCGGCCTGCGTCTTCGCGCAAACCTTTGACGCACATCAGGCCGAGACGAAGAGCGGGGTCAGAGCAATGACGGGGAGACAGGGAGATACGGAGACGGGGAGAATTCAGTTCTGCTTGATCAAGCTCGGTCTCCGCGTCTCCGTGTCTCCGCATCTCCGTGTTCCCGCATCTCCCCGTCCCCCCGTCTCCCCGTCTCCCCATCTCCTCATCGTTACACTGCTCACTGCTCACTGCCCACTGCCCACTCTTTTCCATCGTGCACAACCAGTCAGAACGCGTCACATCCACCGGCTTCACTTTCAATCCATGACGCTGCGCATCTTTGATAATCGTGAACGGTTGATAGAAACCCATCGGCTGATTGTTGAGCGTCGCGGCGGTGAACGCGGCAAGGTAGTGGCATTTGAGATAGGCGCTGGCATAAGCAATCAACGCAAAGCTGGCTGCGTGCGATTCGGGAAAACCATAAAGCGCAAATGAAGCGATCGATTGCACAATCTCGTCCTGCGTTTTGCCGTTAAGCCCGTTGCGCTCCATTCCACGCCGCAACTTCATTTCAATCTCGCGCATGCGTGCTTCCGAGCGCTTGAAACCCATTGCGCGGCGCAATTCTTCCGCTTCGCCGCCACTAAAACCTGCGCAGATCATCGCCATCTTTAACAACTGTTCCTGAAACAGCGGGACGCCGAGCGTGCGCTTCAGCACCGGCTCGAGCGCAGGATGTGCATACTTAACCGGCGCGCGTCCCAGTCGCCGATTCAAGTAAGGATTCACCATGTTGCCGACGATTGGCCCGGGCCGGATAATCGCCACCTGCACCACGATGTCGTAAAACTTTTGCGGGCGCAGTCGCGGTAGACAAGACATCTGCGCGCGGCTTTCGACCTGGAACATGCCGATCGTATCGGCGTTTTGCAGTGCTTCGTACACCGATGGATCGTCCGGCGGTAAATGCGCCAGATCAACTTCTTCGCCGTAATCATCGCGAATGATTTGAATCGACTCTTCGAGCACAGCCATCATGCCCAGCCCCAGCAAATCGACTTTGATAATGCCGAGGTCGGCGCAATCTTCTTTGTCCCACTGCACCACGACCCGGCCGGGCATCGCCGCCGGCTCAAGCGGCACAACCGAATCGAGCTGCCCCTGGCAAATCACCATGCCTCCGGAATGCTGGCCCAGATGTCGCGGAAGATCCTGAACGGCTAGATAAAGTTGAAAAAACTTTCTGATGCGCCGATCGTGCAGGTCGAGCCCGGCATCTTTGAACTGTCGCTCGGTCGTGTCTTTCGGATCCTTCCACTCCCACGTGTGCACCAGACCTGACAGACGACCGACGGTTTCTTCGTCAAACCCAAGCACTTTGCCAACTTCGCGCGCCGCCGAACGCCCGCGATAAGTGATCACATTCGCGGTCATCGCCGCGCCAAGTTTCCCGTAGCGTTCGTAAACATATTGAATCGCGCGCTCACGCTGATCGCCGCTCGGCAGATCGAGATCGATGTCCGGCCACTCCCCGCGTTCTTCAGAAAGAAAACGCTCAAACAAAAGTTCCATGCCGACGGGATCGACTGCCGTAATCCCAAGCGAATAACACACCGCGCTGTTCGCCGCCGAACCGCGCCCCTGGACCAGAATATTGTTGCGTCGACAAAACTGAATAATGTCCCAAACGATCAGGAAATAGCCTTCGAGTTTAAGTTTTTCGATGAGCGCTAACTCGTGCTCGATCTGCTTTTGCGCGCGTGCGAAACTCGGTGAACCATTCTGGCCTGCGTAACGCAAACGCGCGCCTTCGTAAGTTCGCCGCCGCAAAAATGAAGTCATCGTCTCGCCGGGCGGTACGGGATACTTTGGAAACTCGTAACCGAGATCCTGCATAGTGAATTCCAGTCGCGATGAAAGCTCGACTGTGTTCGCAATCGCTTCGGGCAAGTCGGCAAACAATTCCGTCATCTCTTTAGGAGATTTCACGTGTCGCTCTGAATTGAGTGCCAGCAGCTTTCCGGCAGTTTCCAAACGGACGTGATTGCGTATGCAAGTGAACACGTCCGCCACTTGCCGCTGTGCGCGTGTGGCATAACCGACGCCGTTGGTTGCCAGCAATGGCAGTTTCAATCCACGCGCGACTTTGATCACCGCATGATTGCGCGCTTCTTCCGCGCGATTGAAATGACGCTGCAGCTCGGCGTAGACATTTCCCTTACCGAAAACATCAATCAACCATTCGGCGGTTCTTTGTGTTTTCTCCGTGTTCTCCGTGTCTCCGTGGTGATTAAATCTGAGTGGCCCGTCGCTTCCTCCAGTCAAACAAATCAATCCTTCCGCGTGCGCCGCCAACTCATCCGGCGTCACCGCACACTCGCCCAACTTCGCGTGCTTCGGCACGCGCAATTTCATCAAAGTGATCAGCCGGCTGAGATTCTGATAGCCGGTGCGATTACGAACCAGTAGAGGCACATAAACAACCTCCTGAATTTTCGAACTTGAGACTTGAGACTTGAGACTTGAGACTGCTACTTCCGCCCCAATGTGCGCTTTGATTCCGCTTTTCTTCGCTGCCATATGAAATCGCGGCGCGCCGTACAGGCCATCGCGATCCAGCAACGCCATCGCCGGCATTTTTAATTCAACACCAGTCGCGATCAGTTCCTCAGGTGTGGAAGCGCCTTCGAGAAAACTGAACGCGGACCGCGCATGGTGCTCGACGTACTCAGTCATACATTCCTTCAACAAACCATTCCTCACTCTGCAAATCGCGGTAGATCCGACACAGCACATCACTTTGTTTTGGAATTGAA
>DASZZL010000152.1:0-15813 GCA_035545035.1 Pyrinomonadaceae bacterium | reverse complement strand
GCGCGCAGCGACGCCTGTACTTGCAACGAGTGGGAACAACTCGCGACCGTTAAGCGGGGCGCAGCGAAACTCAGTTTCAATCCTTCAACTTGATGCGCGGCGGCTGCCCTTTGGCCGCCGACGCGCTGCGCGCCGCTTAACATGTATTAGACACCACGATCGGCCGGAAAGACTAGCACATTTGTGGCGTCTAAATCTATAATTCCGCTCGTTGTCTCAGCAAAACGGAAACCCGATGGTTCAAAGGTTCCAGTTTGCCGATCTTGAACATGCCAAAAGCAGCTTTGACACCTAAACCCAAACTTCTCGACGAGGTACGCACGACAATCCGGCGCAAGCATTACAGCATTCGCACGGAGGATGCCTACGTCGATTGGATCAAGCGCTACATCTTTTTTCACCAGAAGCGCCATCCGTCAGAGATGGGCGCGAAGGAGATGGAGCAGTTCCTTAACCACCTGGCAGTCGAGAGGAAAGTCGCAGCCTCGACGCAAAATCAGGCGCTCAGTGCCCTCGTGTTTCTCTACCGGGAAGTGCTCAAGAAAGATTTTGAATGGATGGAGAATCTCGAACGAGCGAAGAAGCCCGATCGCTTGCCCGTGGTCATGACTGAGGGCGAGGTGCGTCATACTCTGGCTCATCTCGACGGTCGCAACTGGCTGATGGCTGCTTTGCTGTATGGCGCGGGTCTGCGTTTGATGGAGTGCGTGCGGCTGCGAGTGAAGGACGTGGATTTCGAGTATCGTCAAATCACGGTGCGCGACGGCAAGGGCGCCAAGGATCGCGTGACCATGTTGCCGGAGTCGGCAGTCGAAGTGCTGAAACATCATTTGGAGAAAGTGAGAGCCCTGCACGAACAGGATCTGGCCTCGGGCCATGGAGACGTTTACCTGCCGTTTGCGCTGGAGCGCAAGTACAAGAACGCCGGTAAGCAGTGGGGATGGCAATACATGTTTCCAGCAGCGCAGCTTTCGCGCGATCCGCGCTCAGGGAAGATTCGGAGGCATCATGTTGACGAGAAATCTTTGCAGAGAGCTGTCAAGAGGGCCGTCACACTGGCTAGAATAAACAAGCCGGCCACCTGTCACACGTTTCGTCACTCGTTTGCAACCCATCTACTCCAGAAGGGGCACGACATCCGGACAGTCCAGGAGCTGTTGGGTCACAAAGACGTTTCGACCACGATGGTCTATACGCACGTTTTGAATAAGGGAGGTCGCGGGGTGAAGAGTCCGTTGGATTAACCCCGTGAGATAGCAAAAAATATCTCACGGGGTAAGGGAGGGAATATCTCGCGGGTTCACCCCGTGAGATAAAAAACAAAAGCTATCTCACGGGGTAAATCAATCATCGTCGGCACGGCCGGCCACATCGATCACGGGAAGACGGCGCTCGTGCGGGCGCTGACGGGCGTCGACGCCGACCGCCTGCCGGAAGAGAAGCGGCGCGGGATCACGATCGACATAGGCTTTGCCGACCTGGATCTCGGCGACGTGCGCATAGGCTTTGTTGACGTGCCCGGACACGAGCGCTTCGTTAAGAACATGCTCGCCGGCGCGCACGGCATCGACGTGGTGGCGCTGGTCATCGCCGCGGACGAGAGCGTGATGCCGCAGACGCGCGAGCATTTCGACATCTGCCGTCTGCTCGGCGTACGGCAGGGTCTCGTCGTCATTACCAAGAAGGATTTGGTTGATGAAGACTTGCTTCAACTTGTGCGCGCCGAAGCGCAAGAGTTCGTCGCCGGATCTTTTCTGGAAGGTGCGCCGATTATCACGGTCAGCTCGCGCACGGGTGACGGAATTGACGAGCTGAAAACTGCGCTCCGGGTGACGGGACAGCAAGCCCCTTCGCGTTCGTCAGACTTCGTCACTCGCCTGCCCATCGATCGAAGTTTCACGATGCGAGGTTTCGGCGCGGTCGTCACGGGCACGCTGATCGCCGGAGAAATCTCGGAAGGTGAAGAGTTGGAATTGTTGCCGGCTGGCTCGCGCGTGCGAGTACGCGGCGTGCAGGTGCACGGCGCACCGGTAGCTCGCGCATTCGCCGGTCAACGAACGGCGATTAACCTCGGCGGCGTTGAGGCGGCGGAGATCGAACGCGGCATGACGCTGACCCTCCCTGCCCGTTTGCGCCCTGCGCAAATCATCGACGCGCAGATTCAGATGCTCGCGGATGCGCCGCGCGCCTTGCGTTCGCGACAGAGAGTGCGCGTGCACCTGGGCGCCGCCGAAGTGTTTGGGCGTGTGCGGGTGCTCGAAGATGGTGGCGAGATAAAACCCGGCGCGAACGGTTTGGCCCAGTTGCGTTTCGAACTCCCCGTGGTCGGCGTGCTCGGCGACCGTTTCATCATTCGTTCATACTCGCCGTCGCGCACGATTGGCGGCGGAATGATTCTCGATGCGTTCGCGATCAAGCATCGATCGAGAGATGTGACGGCGGTTCGTGCGCGGCTTGAAACTCTATTGGGCGGCGATCGTGCAAGACAGGTTTCAGTATTCGTCGAGAACGCTACGCTGGACGGTTTGTGTCGCGCCGCCATCGCCGCGCGTACGGGCTGGCGCGACGAGGTGATCGGAGAGGCAGCAACGCAGGCATTAGCCACCGGCGCGATCGTCGATGCCGAAGGAATCTTTGTTAGTCAAAGAATTCTCGAGGAACTAAAACGCCTGGTCGTCGAAGAAGTCGCCGCGCATCATCAGCGCGAGCCGCTGTCGCGTGGATTCGGAAAAGAGATCTTGCGCGAGCGCCACTTTGCGCATGCGCCTCCGGAAATCTTTCGCGCCGTGCTCAATCAGTTGGAACAGGCCGGCGCGCTGGTTTCCGAAAAAGACATCGTGCGGGCGCGTGCGCACACGCGGGAGCTTTCGGACGCCGATGCGCAGATGCGCGCGCGGCTTGAGAAAGCTTATCAAGATGCGGCGCTGGCCGCGCCGAGCATGAGCGAAGCTTTTGCGCGCGCGGGCATCGGCGCCGCGGCGCAGCCACACGGCCGAAAGATTCTGCAGTTGTTAATTGATTCGGGAATTCTGGTGCGCGTGCAAGGCGAGATGTTCTTTCATCGTGGCGCGCTTGACGACTTGACAAAGAAGCTGCGCGAATATGCGGCGCGGAATTCTGATCCGTCGATCGACGTGCCGGCTTTCAAAGAACTCGCCGGTATCTCGCGCAAGTATGCGATTCCGCTGCTTGAGTATCTCGATCGTCAGCGTGTAACGAGGCGGGAAGGGAATCGGCGGGTTATTCTTTGACTTCGCGGCTTTGCCGCCCGACAGCGCGGAAAGGCTGTGCCTTTCCGGGCTGAGGAATGCTTTTGATATCTCCATCCTGAGGCTGAGCCTCAGGATGGAGAGAAAGGAAAAAGGCTTGACCGGTAAGCCAGAGGCTTACCGCACTGTGCAGCGGCGAAGCCGCGACGCTACGTACTCAGCTTGTGGAAGCTATTAATGACTTGGCGCTTTGCATCTGCTCGCCAAAGTTGTAAATTAGTTTCGAGTTCGTTAGAGAGCCAACAGGAGAAACCTTTCATGCGTGTCGCCATCCTATTGTCGTTCGCTTTCATCATCGCGATTGGCGCGCTGACGGCTTGTAATTCAAACGAAGCCTTCATCCCGCAAACTCCGAACGCTCCGGTTCAGAGCCCGCAGCCGAAACAAAGCCCGGCCGAAGAAGCGCGACGCATCACCGCCGAAGAGTTGCACAAGCTCTGGGACAAGAAGGACGTGCTCATCATTGACACCCGCGGCGAACCTGACTACAAAGCCAGCCACATCCCGGGCGCCATCTCCGTACCCGCCAACGTGGTCGCGGCGAAAGTCGATGAACTGCCGCGAACTAAAATGATCGTGGCCTACTGTACTTGACCGAACGAACACACGAGCGCCGGTGCGGTGCTCACGCTCAAATCAAAAGGATTCGATAATGCGGCAGCGTTGCTGGGCGGTCTCGCGGCTTGGAAGAGCGCCGGCTATCCGGTGGAAGGCGAGAAAAAATAAGGCAAAAGGAAAAAGGCAGGTCAGTACCACCTGCGTGAGCGGGTGGGTCCATCACTCAAGCTTCAGCAGATCGTTCTCTCTGCCCATTGTTCAAGTAGCCGAGCGGGAGATCGGTATCGTTCCACATACCGGGCCATCTTAGCCCACCCGCTGACGCGGGTGGTACTGACCTCAATTGCAACGGCTCTGCCTTCTGTTCTCACGTCTGCGGCACGGGCTGTGCTCTCGCCAAAACCGGCAGCGGCGTAACGACTCGGCCCGATGGCACGCACAACACGGGACACGGCGCGTTGCGCACGACTCTCTCAATTTCTGAACCAAGCGCCGGCGCGCCGCCAAACAACGAAGCGTGAACGCTGGTGCCGATGATGATTAAGTCGGCGTCGGTTTCGGCAGCGAGTCTGACAATCTCGGCGTAAGGCCGGCCTTCGGCGATATGGGTTGTGACGCGACCGTCGCCTTCGCCGGCAAACGATTGCATCCGGTCATTCACTTCCGCGCGCATGCGTGAAAGCGCCGCGCGCGCCCCTTCGGGAAACATCACTGAAATTTGTTCGAAATAATCGCCGATCACGTAAACCGCGTGCAGTTCGGCCTTCGTGCCTGCGGCCAACTCGCGCGCCAGATTCGTCGCCGCGATCGATGACGGACGAAAGTTCGTCGCCAATAGAATCCGGTTCAAGTTAATTTCAGTGTCGTGGCCGCGATGCTCGACAAAGTCGTGCTGTGGCGGCCTGATCGTGAGCACCGGGCAAGGCGCTTCCGCGATGATCTCTTCCGCCGTCGATCCCCACATCGCTCGCGCCAGTCCGCGCCGACCGTGTGTCACCACCGTCACCAGATCAATGTCGTAATCGCGCACCGCGTTCGCAATTTCGTCTGCGGGCTCGCCCTCGACGATCACGGGCTCGA
The DNA here is from genome assembly GCA_035545035.1 of Pyrinomonadaceae bacterium. Classification (GTDB taxonomy): domain Bacteria; phylum Acidobacteriota; class Blastocatellia; order Pyrinomonadales; family Pyrinomonadaceae; genus UBA11740. The sequence goes on along the minus strand of DASZZL010000152.1, from coordinate 10,906 downwards.
CTTCCAGTCCGTCAAAAAGCGGATCGGTAAGCAAGTCTTTGACCTGGGTTCGCAGTTGCTGCAGCCACTTCGTGTCCTGATCTTCCAGCACGTGCTCAGGAAGAGTCATCAGGTTCGCAGGCACGCTGCCAGTTTGCACGCTGAACAAGACGACTCGCCCGCGTCCTTCGCGCGCGAACGCGGCCGCGTACTTCAACGCCGAACGCGCGTGCGGCGTGAAGTCGGTTGGGAAAAGAATGTTTCGGAAAGACATAAGAGTCAGAGGTCAGAAGTCAGAGGTCAGAAATCAGAAGTCGGTCAGTTGTCGTGCCGATCTCTGACCTCTGATCTCTGACCTCTGCGCTCAGATCACTTTCGTTCCCGCAATGCGGTCGAGTTGCTCTTGAAAGCCGGAGCGCTTCAGAACTTCGCGACGTTTGCGCGCGACCAGCGCCAGATCCAGCGCGACTCTCTCGCGGACGCGTCGAGCTCGATCGCCCGTAGCAACCTTGTCGACGACCCGGCGCAGAGCTTCGCTCAGTCCGGCAACGTAAGAGCTGACAGGCAGCTCTTCACGCATCGCCGCGACTGAGTTTGAGTATTCGAGACTTCCTGAAGTCGGGTCGAGAAAAGTGTAATCGTCGGCCAACTCCAGACGCGCGGCGCGAAACAGTGAAGTGAAGTCAGAGTTGGCGAAATTCAAAGCGCGCTCGACGCCGCCGATCAATTCACCGCTGACTTTCACGACATCATGCCACTCAACCATCTCTTCGGGTTCGGTCGCGACCGGAGCTTCGGACGACGCAACGCCGCCGGAGCTTTGTGATTCGTCAATCAGAGGAGCGGCACTCGGAGGAGTCACGGATAATTCGTCCGCTGCGGCCGTCGACTCGACGGGTTCCGTTTTCGCGGCCGGTTCCACGCCCCGCACCGCGACCGCCTCCTCGGCGCCTTCAAAGACGCTGATCGAGCCGGGCGATTCACGCGCGCGCAGCACCAATCGATGCATTGCCGCCTCTTCCAGCACCTCAGTGCCGGCCGCTCGATCCACTTCGTGCACCAGCGGCGTGTTCGATCCGGTCAGAAAAACATCCGCGCTGTAGTCATCCATCTCGACATGCACGCGCCCGACGAACGCGCGCTGAGACAAATGACGCAGCAGCGCCCACAAGTTGACGAAACTCGTGTCCAAATTCTCGTAAAGTACGCGCGATTTTGATTCTGAACTCATGTTAGTGATCGAAGCGGAGTCTAGCAAAGGCAAAGAGCAAAGGGCAAAGAGCGAAGCGCAGAGAGCGAAGCGCTAAGAGCAAGCGAAGACGAAAGCACTAAAGAGCGTTCTTTGCCTTTTCCCTTACCTCTTTGCCCTTTGCCCTTGGCTCTTTACCCTTCGCTCTTTGCTCTTTACGTTTCAGGGCTTCCGTGCGAAACTCCGCGAATGCTGCGCGGAATCTTTCGCACCAAGAACCTCGACGACATCCTGGCGTCGGCGCAAGAGAAGGGTCATACGCTGAAGCGCACGCTGGGCCCGATCAACGTAACGCTGCTCGGCATCGGCGCAATTATCGGCGCGGGAATTTTCGCGACGATAGGCACAGCCGCCGCCGGTGACGCCTCGCGCCCGGGCGCTGGGCCGTCGCTGATGGTTTCGTTTGGAATCACGGCCATCGTGTGCGCTTTCACCGCGCTCTGTTACGCCGAGATGGCCGCGATGGTGCCGATCTCCGGCTCGGCTTACACATATTCTTATGCAACGCTCGGAGAGTTGGTCGCGTGGATCATCGGTTGGGACTTGATACTGGAATACGCGATCGGCAACGTCGCGGTCGCGATTAGCTGGGCCAACTATTTTCGCTCGTTCATGCAAGATGCCTTCGGGGTCAATATTCCCGACTGGTTGGCGACCGACTTTCGCACGGCCAGGAAAATCCCGGGACTGCTGGAGAATGCGCCCCACCTTTTTGGCAAGCCGATAGTTTTCAACTTGCTCGCGTTTGGGATCGTGATGCTGATTACGATCGTGCTGGTGTGGGGCATTCGAGAGTCGGCGGGCTTCAATGCCGTAATGGTAGGTATCAAGATTCTCGTGCTGCTCTTCTTCATCGGCGCCGCTTTTTATTTCGTGTCGCCGACGAAGATGGAAAGCAACTGGCATCCTTTTCAACCGATGGGATGGGGCGGAACGTTAGCCGGAGCTGCGGTAGTCTTCTTTGCCTATATCGGATTTGACGCAGTCTCGACGGTCGCAGAAGAAACAAAGAACCCGGCCAGAGATCTGCCTATCGGCATCATCGCAAGCCTGGTTATCTGCACGGTTTTCTACGTCGTCGTCGCGGCGGTGTTCACCGGATTGATTCCGTACCCGGAACTGCAGCATCGATTGTCGACTGAGCAAGCCGAGCCCTTGACCATGGCCCTGAACCATGTGGCGCCGAACGCGCGCTGGGTGAGTGCGGTCGTCGCGTTTGGATCAGTCGTGGCGCACACCGCCGTGCTATTGGTCTTTCAATTGGGCCAGCCGCGCATCTTCTTCTCAATGGCGCGCGATGGTTTGCTGCCGCCCGTGTTCGCCAAAGTCCATCCGAAGTTCAAGACGCCACACGTCACTACGATTCTGACCGGCGTACTCGTCGGCGGCTTTGCGGCGGTGATGAGCATTGATGAGATGGTTGACCTGACGAACATCGGGACGCTGTTTGCGTTTGTGCTCGTCTGCGTGGGCATCATCATTTTGCGCTACAAAGATCCAGATCGACACCGGCCATTCAGGGTTCCATTCGGCGCGTGGTTGCTGCCGACAGTCGGCGCGGTGTCGTGCATCTTCCTGATGTACTATCTGCCGCCGACGTCCTGGTGGCGATTCGTCGCGTGGCTGATGATTGGGCTTGCGGTCTATCTTTCTTACAGCTACTCGCGCAGTGAGATCGGTCGCAAGATTGGGCGTCCGGAAAAGACGCCCTGGTGGTTGGCGCTGATGGGGTTGGGATCGTTTCTGATCGCGATCGGACTGCTGACGATTCCGCATGACGCGACGCTTGCGGAATCATTTCAGAAAGCGGCGAGCGGCTTTGCTGAAGGCGAGCGCACGATCATTGCGTTCGGTTGCCTCGGAATTGGCTTCGCGTTGGCCGCGATCGGTTCGATCGTTGGGTTCACGCGACGCAAGAGCGCGGGATAAGTCTGCGCAGTCATGGCTCCGTAGGAGCCAAATATTTATAGCCAGCAACGTCGCAAAGTGATCAGCCTCGCAAGGAGCGACTTGTCGCTCCTTGCGAGGCTTAGGTTTTAGCGAGGCATCTCAACTATAAATATTTCGTCCCTACGGGACTCCGATCCCAAGTTGTTACTTTAGATCCTTGATGATTTCTCGACTCGCATTCAATCCCGGCGCTCCCGTCACGCCGCCGCCCGGATGCGTGCCCGCCCCGCACAGATACAAGCCTTTAATCGGCGTGCGATACTGCGCCCAACCAATCAAAGGCCTAAACGCGAAGAGCTGATCGAGCGACATCTCGCCGTGATGAATGTGCCCGCCGCTGAGCCCGTAAGTCTGTTCAAGATCGAGCGGCGTGATCACTTGACGGGCGACAAGCGACTCTTTCAAGTTCGGCGCATAGTCTGACAATGCATTCACCACTGTGTTGCCGAGTTCTTCTCTCCTCGAATCCCAATCGCCGTCTTTCAATTTATACGGCGCAAACTGCACATGAATCGACATCACGTGGGCGCCATCGGGCGCGAGCGATGGATCGGTCAACGAAGGAATCGTGATGTCCAAGTAGGGCCGCGGCGAGAAGCATCCATACTTCGCAGCGTCGAATGCGCGTTCCAGATAATCAATGTCAGGTCCGATGTGAATGCGGCCCGAGAGTTTCTCAACTGTATCTCCGTCGCTCAACCCGGCGAACTCTGGCAACGCCGACAGCGCAAGATGTACTTTCGCGACAGTTCCATGCGCGCGATAATTCCGAATCTTGTTAAGAAAGCTCGGTTCAAGCTCACCAAAGTCCAGCAGCTCTAAAAGCGTGATGCCTGGATCAGCATTCGAAATTGTGGTCCAAGCCGGAATCTCTTCGCCGTTCGCGAGTACCACACCTTCGGCTTTGCCATCTTTAACTTGAATGCTTGCCACTTCAGCATTCGTGCGAATCTCAGCGCCGGCTTCGGTTGCTGCTTTCGCCAGCGCTTGTGTCAGCGCGCCCATGCCGCCTTTCACAAACGCTGCCGGCGCGATCGCGTGACCATCGGTTGCGGCTTGGAGCAACAAAGCCGCGCTCGTGCCCGCGGACCACGGCCCGGCGAAGGCGCCAAAGATTCCGCGCGCTGCGATCGTCGCGCGCAACAACTCGGTCTCAAACCACTCAGCCGCAAGATCAGCCACCGCCATCGGCCCGTAGCGCAGCAGGCGATATTCGTCTTTCTTGCCGAGCCCGCGAATTCCCCAACCGAGTTTTCCGAGATTCCAAAGCTCGCCCTTCGTTGGCTTGTCGATGTTCGGCGGCGTCATCGTGAGCAGCGGCGCGAGCGCGCGGCCAATGCGCGCAAATGTCGTGACGAAGTCTGGATAGCTCTTCGCGTCTTTCACCGACACCTTGTTCAATTCATCGGCAGTGCGTTTCGCATCTTCATAAACGCAAATCGAAGGCCCATTCGGATTCAGCGCAAGAACACGAACTGTTGGCTTAATGAACTCAACACCGTGACGCTCTAATCGCAAGTCCTTGACGATTTGAGGCAATAGCGGGCCCGCGCTGTTGGCAAGAGTCGAACAGCGAAAGCCGGGATGAAATTCTTCAGTTACGCACGCGCCGCCGACAATCTCGCGGCGCTCCAGCACCAAAGGCTTGAATCCGGCTTTGGCGAGATAGCATGCGGTTACCAGACCGTTGTGGCCGGCGCCGATGATGATGACTCGATCCATTAGTTTCAAGTTTCAAGTTTCAGGTTTCAAGTTTCAAATCCCAGCCCCCGCGTGTCGGGTTTCCGGTTTCGGCCTTCAAGCTGCCCAAACGGAACTTGAAACTTGAAACCTGAAACTTGAAACTGTTTCACTTTATGTCTTTCAAAATCTCCATCGCTGCATTGCGTCCACTTGCGCCCATGATTCCGCCGCCCGGATGCGTCGCCGATCCGCACATGTAAAGGTTGCGAATCGGCGTGCGATATTGCGCCCAGCCTGGCGCCGGCCGCAAAAAGAAAAGTTGTTCCAGAGTAAGTTCGCCCTGAAAAATATTTCCCTCGGACAAACCGAACTCCCGTTCGAGATCGAGCGGCGTCAGGACCTGTCGATGGAGAATGATGTCCTTGATGTTCGGCGCGTGCTCGGCGATCGTATCGATCACCGTGTCACCGAACTCTTCGCGCTTATCGTCCCACGATCCTTCCTTCAAGTTGTACGGCGCATACTGCACAAAGCATGACATCACGTGTTTGCCCGGCGGCGCGACCGAAGGGTCGGTCAGAGTCGGAATCACCATGTCGATGTATGGTCGCCGTGAGTAACGACCATACTTCGCATCGTCATAAGCCCGCTCCATGTATTCGACGCTCGGCGAGATCGAAACCGCGCCACGCAAGTGCGGCCCCGCGCCGGGCATGCAGGTGAAGTCCGGCAGCGCATCGAGCGCGAGGTTTACCTTGCCAGACGAACCGCGAAACTTGTAACGCTGAATGTCTTCGACAAAATCCGCGGGCAAATGCTCGGTGCCAACCATCTTCATAAACGTCAGACGCGGATCGACGCTGGAGGAAACAACGTCGGCGTAAATCTCATCTCCGTTAGCGAGCGCGACGCCTTTCGCCTGGCCGTTCTTCAAAATGATCTTCGCGATTGGTGCTTCGGTGCGAATCTCGGCGCCTGCTTCGCGGGCCGCGTCGGCAATCGCGTTTGAAATCGCGCCCGTGCCACCGCGCGATAATCCCCACGACCTGAACGCGCCGTCAATCTCTCCCATGTAGTGATGCAGCAGCACGTAAGCCGTGCCCGGCGAGCGCACGCCGAGAAACGTGCCGATGATTCCCGATGCCGACATCGTCGCTTTGAGCACGTCGGTCTCGAACCATTGATCGAGAAAATCGACCGCGCTCATGGTCATCAACTGCACCTGGTTGTATTTGTCGTCCGCCGAAAGTTTTTGAAAGCGACGGCCCATCCCGAGCAGATCGAGGAGCCCTTTCGGATTAAGCGACGCCGGATCGGGCGGCGTCATATTCATGATCGGTTTGACGAAGTGCGCCATCTCAATCATCGCTTTGCCGTATTCGTCGTACGCCTCGGCGTCGAGTCTCGAGTGCCGCGCGATCTCGCGGCGCGTCTTCGCATGATCGTTGACGCGCCAGAGATAGTCGCCGCTGGGCATCGGCGTGAACGTGCCATCAAGCGGCAGGATCTCTAAGCCATGCCGCGGCAGATCGAGTTCGCGAATGATCTCCGGACGAAGCAGAGACACGACGTACGAGCAAACCGAGTACTTGAAGCCGGGAAACACTTCTTCGGTCACTGCCGCGCCGCCGAGCACGTGCCGGCGCTCGAGCACCAGGACACGTTTTCCCGCACGCGCAAGATACGCTGCGTTAACCAGGCCGTTATGCCCACCACCAATGACGATGACGTCGTATTTCTGGGTCATGCGTTAACCCACCCGCTAACCCCGACAGGTCGGGGGTGGTACTGACAAGAGCTAGCTGCTTGATGAAGATTGGCTAGCATACTTATAATCACTCGCCCTGACAATTCGTCGTGGTCATCTAAGTTCTATGGTCAATGGAGGGAAGTCATGCCGATTAGTCAAATGATATTGCCGGAGTTCGATCACGAAATGGCAAACACGCGCAAGACGCTCGAGCGAGTTCCAGATGACAAGCTCGACTGGAAGCCGCACGAGAAATCTTTCTCGCTCGGAGGTTTGGCGACGCATCTCGCTAACATTCCGAGTTGGACCGCGCACACTTTCGATAGGGATGACTTGGATATTGCTCCGCCGGGCGAGCCGCCATTTCGTCTTACCGAAGTGAAATCGCACGACGAACTGCTCGAAGCTTTTGACAAGAATGTCGCGTCCGCGCGCGCGGCACTAGAGAAAGCGAGCGATGAAAACTGGCAGGGAAAATGGTCGCTGCTGAACGGCGGCAACAAGATCTTCACTCTGCCACGGACTGCGGTGATGCGCGGCTTTGTGATGAATCACTTGATCCATCATCGCGCGCAGCTTGGAGTGTACTTACGCCTGCTCGACGTGCCAGTGCCCTCGATTTATGGCCCGTCGGCGGATGAAGGCGGATTCTAGCTTTGGTCAGAACCGCGAGCGGTAGCGACCGGGTCCTGGCGAACGCATCACCTGAACCTAAGGACGGGAGAATTAATGATCAAAACGCACGGCCTTACCCACATTAGTCTCGCGGTTAGAGACCCGGACCGCTCGCTAAAGTTTTACGAACAGGTCTTTGGCGTCAAGGAATATTATCGCGACGACAACAGCATTCAGGTTCAAGGACCGGGGCCGCACGATGTGATGGCGTTCGAACGGAAGCGCTCCGCAGCGGGAAAGGCCGGCGGGATTGATCATTTTGGCTTTCGACTCACGACTCCCAAAGATATCGATAAGGCCGTTAAAGAAGTCGAGCGCGCCGGCGGAAAGATTCTGCGTCGAGGCGAATTCGCGCCCGGCTTACCATTCGTTTACGTGGCCGATCCCGATGGATACGAGATTGAGATTTGGTACGAGTGAACGTTCAGCCATCTTTAGCCCAGACGCGTCATCTTAACCGCGTCAGCAACTTTGATAGCTTCGACTGCAGCCTTCACATCATGAACCCGCACGATGTGCGCGCCCTTGAGTACGGAGGCGACAACGCTGGCGATCGTTCCGTGCAGGCGTTGGTCAGCGGGCGCGTTGTCCAGCAACTTTCCGATAAACGATTTTCGAGAGGTTCCGATAATGATCGGAAACTCAGCGAATTTGCTGGCGAGTTGATCGAGCCTGGCGATTAGCTCGACGTTCTGCTCGAGCGTTTTGCCAAAACCGATTCCAGGATCGATCGCTATGCTGTCGCGCGCGACGCCGCGTTCTTCCGCGATAGCGAGACTCCTTCGCAGCCCGCCAATCACTTCGCTCATGATGTCATCCACAGGCGGCAACTGCTGCATCGTTTTTGGAGTGCCGCGCGAATGCATCAAAACGAGTCCAGCTTTCGCCTTCGCTGCTTCATCGGCAATCAAAGGATCGAATCGCAGACCAGAAATGTCGTTGACGATCTCCGCACCCGCTTCCAACGCCGCGCGCGCAACTGAAGACTTCGTGGTGTCAATCGAGATCGGCACAGGCGATTTTGCGGCCAGGCGCTCAATCACAGGAATGACGCGCTGCAATTCTTCTTCTTCGGATACGAACGCAGATCCGGGCCGCGCCGATTCACCGCCGATGTCAATGATGTCCGCGCCTTCGGCGATCATTTGCTTGGCATGTGCGACCGCTCGATCCAGTGAAAAGAATTCTCCGCCATCGCTGAAGCTGTCGGGCGTGACGTTGAGCACGCCCATCACCAGTGTGCGCTCGCCGTACGGCAACGAACGTCGCGCAAGTTTCCATTGACGAGTCGGCATCAAGAGCAAAAGTAGAAAGGAAAAAGGAAAAAGTAAAGACCGGCAAGGATGCCGGCGGTCCGCACGCGGGATGCGCGCGCGCCCAAATGCTCATCTTGACCGGCAAAGACCGCATTTGCTATAAAACTTATTCGCGCAAGTCATGTAGTTCATCGTTGCGCGCCGGTATTCCGCAGTAGCTCAATGGCAGAGCATCCGGCTGTTAACCGGAGGGTTGTAAGTTCGAGTCTTACCTGCGGAGCCAAATCTACCCCAGACAATCAGGAAAAGCTGACAGCTACCCATTGTGAGTAGCTGTTTTGCTTATGGGCTTCCAAACGCCGCCTCGGGCTATCCTCTACCACCGGAAGGTGATAGCCTTTTCGCGAAGATGATGGATCTCTCTTCGGCGATTACTCACTTAAGTCGAGGCCCTTTATGCGAATACTCCGATCACTGAGCTTCCCCGTTCTCCCCATTCTAGTTTGCTTCTTAGTTTCGCCAAAGGTGCTGGTCGCGCAAGAAAGCGCGCCGACGCCAACCAGGCTCGCGCTGGAAGTCACGTTCTATCCCGGCAGACAGCCGGCTTACCAGACCGTGCAGGTCGCCGATTCGCAAACACAAGGGACATGGTATGCCTTGTTCGGTCACATAGCCTCCTGGCGCCCACTAGCGGGAGCGCCGTTAATCAGAGCCGTGCGTGTGGTTCCTCGGATCGAAGGAGATGCCGTGCGCGTGATCGTGTCGACCATGTGGGGCGAAAAGGCGCTCAATAATGAGCAGCGGGTCGCAAGCTACCTGATCCGGGAAAACGAAAAAATCAATATTGAGGAGTTGAGACAGTTTGGAATAGAGCCGTTCGGAATCAAATTGATCCGAGTTGCCCCCAACCTTACACCTGTTCCACCTGTGATTCTAAAAGGAGTTGCATCCCTCGTCGTCATTAATGCTGTTTCTGTTGATACGACGCTTCCCTCTTACCGGATCACCCTGTTCAATCAATCAGGCAAAAACATCGTTGGGTTGGCGGTTGACGAGGTGACCGGCAAGAAGATAGAGACCACGGCGAAACCTCGCGAACAATATGGAAAGACTCTAATCGCGGCCGGGAAGACCTATGAACTGCAAGTACGAGCACCAGTCAGAGCGCAGGAAACGCCAACCGGATATGTACCCGGCACACTCTCTAATCCGGAAATCTTGATTAAGGCGACCGTGTTCGAGGACGGTACGTTTGAAGGTGACCCGGAAAGCGCCGCCGAGATCAGAGGATTTCGCGCGGGTGAGAAGATGGAGCTACCCGGCTTGATTGCCGTGCTGGATAAGGCATTGACTTCGCCGTCCGCCAATGTCAGCGAAGCGTTGAGAAATCTCGAGGTGGAAGTGTCTTCTCTCAGCAGCGACGTTGAACCTGTTCTGCTCCAAAGCCTGGCCTTAGAGTTCCCTGAGCTCGGCAAGGAGGCAAGCCAAAGAATCAAGATTGCAGTTGAAGTCTCGGCTATTGGAACGAAGACCAAACTGGTCAACGATATTCAAAAGCTACAGGGCGAAGGAACTCAGCCACTCAACCCAAATGAATATCGCGAATGGCTTAACAAGACCAGAGACCTCTACGCGCAGTGGCTGGCGAGGCTTTGACGCCTGCTCGCTAGCTCTACATCTCTTTTCTTTTCGGCCGTTCGTTATCGCGCAGGCCCGCGCCAATCCATGACGGCATGCAGCTCGACTCCTCAGTGATCCCCATCGTCGTCGTCGACGTGCGCAACAATAACGGCGGCTTTGTAAACGTCTACGCCATCGACGTGCTCGCCCGACGCAGTTATTTCACCATGACGCCGCGTGGGTTCTCGACGTCGCCGTCGCGCACCGTTCTGGGTCAACGCGCGCTGGAATCGCCGACGATCCTGGTGACTAATCGCCACACGCTCTCTGACGGCGAAGACTTCACGGAAGGTTATCGCTCGTCGCATCTCGGCAAAGTCGTCGGCGAGCCAACAGCGGGATGGATCATCTACACGTCAGGCGTGCAGTTAATCGACGGTTCTAACTTGCGTCTGCCCTACGACCGGATCACCGCGAACGATGGCACTGTGATGGAAATGCATCCGCGACCGTTGACTTGTTGGTTGATAAGCCCGTAGGTGAAAGTTATCTCGGGCGCGATAGTCAGCTCGAAGCGGCCGTGAAGGAATTGCTGAAACAACTTGGCAGCCGGTCGAAATAGCAATACCCGTGAACAATCAGGGCTTGCTTCGGTTTCCCGAGGCAAGCCCTGAAGTCTTCCGACAGACGGCTGTCAAAATTAGCAAACGGCTGTAGTTCAGAAATGGAAGTTCACACCGGCGT
>DASZZL010000151.1:0-36484 GCA_035545035.1 Pyrinomonadaceae bacterium | reverse complement strand
CGCAACAAACGCCTGGTCGTGGTTGGCGGCGGCGATACGGCAATGGAAGAAGCGACGTTTTTGACGCGCTATGCCTCGCGAGTGTACGTAGTTCATCGTCGCGACAAACTGCGCGCTTCAAAGATCATGCAGGAGAAAGCTTTTCACAACGACAAGATCGAGTTCATCTGGAACACCGGGGTCGAAGAGATTCTGGGAACGCCAGAGCAAGGAGTGACCGGCGTGCGTTTGCGAAACGTTGAGTCGAATGAGCAGCGCTCGCTGGATTGCGAAGGAGTTTTTATCGCGATCGGCCACAAACCAAACACCGATCTTTTCAAGGGCCAGTTGGAAATGGACGCGGTCGGTTACATCAAGACTTCCGGCCATTCGACGGCGACGAATATTCCCGGCGTTTTTGCTTGCGGCGATGTGCAGGATTCAGTCTATCGCCAGGCGGTTACGGCCGCTGGCACCGGCTGTATGTCGGCAATGGATGCCGAACGCTTTCTCGATCATTTGCCGATTGCGATGCCCACCGGCGAAGAAGTGACTATCGAAGGCGAGCACGCCCGATCATCGAGCCATCATCATGCCGAGCGTTGAGGTTGTGCCCAACGAGCCGGAAGAAGCGTGCGCAGAAACCGAGTAGCTTCACAACAACACAATCGAATCATCCTTTGGACGGCGAGCTGGTGTTGGTTGCGTAGGTTCGCCGCTAGCCGGGAGCTGTTCGATGAAAGCCGGCTCGCCACGCGGCAGCGGGCAGAAGTCGCAATAGTAACCAGCGCTTTCTTTTCGATCTTCGCATTCATTGCATTCCATCACCTGGCCGGTCTTCATCAAAGCGTCGAGCAGAGGGATCAAGCGACGGCCGCGTTCCGTCAGTTCATACTCAACGCGCCGTGGCAAGCCGCCGTAATTGTTTCGCACGATTAGATCGTCTTGCTCCATCTCGCGCAGCCGGCCCATCAGCGTGCGGCTGCTGATCGGATGCAGGTCTTCGAGCAGTTCGGTCGTGCGCTTGGGGCCGGCAACAAGATCGCGCACCATCAGCATGGTCCACCTGTCGCCCACTAACTGGAGCGCGCCGGTTATCGGACATCCGTCAATTTTTCGCCGTCGCAAAGCCTGGCCTCTTTTCCTGGCCTACTTTCCGTGGCCGTTGCTCTTCTTTCTGACGCCTTGTCTGATCTCGTCGAAAGGCGTGCCGGCTCTTTTGCCTTTGCGCTTCGGATTCGGCAAAATTCCGCGCCGAACGAAAACGTCGCGAATGACGCTTTCATTCTCTCCCTTGTTGAGATTCTTATCGGCGGTAATCAGGGCATTTGCTCCATCTTCGAATCCGGAATCCCGCGCCAGTAAAAAATGATGGGCGATTACGAGCTGTTCCGTCGTGCCGCGACCGAGCGCGGCGCGCAACTCCCACAAGCACGCCGACCAAATCTCGCCGTCATCGTGAACCTCGCCGTCGAGATCCTTCGGATACTGTTTGTTGCTGTCCAGTCGGCGCAGGTAAGGCGGCTCGGCTCCGCTGTATGCGGTCGCGTCCCAGTTGCCGACGGTCGGCTTCATATTTTTCGGCTTAACGTCAGAGAAAAAGCTGGCCGCCAAAAAATCGCCAAAGCCTTCCCCCATCGCTCCGCCTTCGCTGCTGGCTCCAAAGCCCGGCACCTGATTATCCTGAATTGCGTGACCATACTCATGAAGAATGATCTCGGCATCCTCAGCGTCGTCAACTCCGCCAGTGCCAAAAGTTAGATCCTTGTCCGACGGACTATAGTGAGAATTATCGTCACTCTGTCCATCTATGTTCACGGGAATTGGGTGATTCAGCACGTTCTTGAAGCCCATGTCCTGCAAGTGTCGCTGCAGCCTGTCGATGTGAAAGTAAACCATGACTTCCTTGAAAGCGCGATCCGTGCGCTTGAACCGGAAATCGCGATTCTTTCTTTTGATGCGGTCCTTGGTTGTCTTCGTCGTCACGAAGGGGCCTTCGATAAAGCCGCTCTTCTTGAGATCTCGCAGCACAACGTCTGCATAGGCTTTGTCCGGAATCTTGGAATTGTCCTCGAGTGAAGTGTCATTCAAGGTCACCACCGGATTGGGATCGAAGACTCTGCCTTTTCCGTCGATGAACCTGAGCAAGTTGCGTTTATCGAGAATCTCTCCCGTTCCGGCGTCGATATACATCTTCCATTCAGCCGGTCGTCGGGCCTTTCCGCGAGATTTTGTCGGAGTCGTTTTTACGATCACCTTCCACGACAGCGTCGGCACGCCATGGTACGTGTAGTAGCACGACTCGTTATGCACGACTCTGGTGGCATCTCCCTTCGCGGGAGCCGCGGCCTCAATCGCGCGGGCTTTCGCCTCGCTGGCTGACAATTGTTTGGTTTGAGTTGCGGCGGCGCGTTTGGCGTCGGCCTTTCTGGTCTTGACCATCGCCGGCTCAGGCACCAGGTCGTTATGGATGTTGAAGACGCGGCCGTCCTTATCTACATCCACGCGGACCCAGGCGCCGGAAATTTGCTTGCCCAAGTGATACTGCTGATAAAGAACGTGGCTGCCGAGGATGCTCTCTCGGACCTTGTCGAATTTCAACTGCGAGAGATCGGGTCTGATCTTCAGGTCGCCGGCAATTTTCTTCAGGGTAGCCTCGGCGATCTTCCGCGGGCTTTTCCTGCTCGTCTGAGTTTTGACATCGTAAATCCGGTGCGGAGTTTTGTACCGGTGGTGCGTTTCAACTCTAGCCGTGAGGCCCTTCATTTTTGTCATGGCAAGGTTTCCTTTCTGAACAAGGTGGAGATTTGAAAGAAACATTCCGCGCAAACACCGCGGCGCTCTGGGATTGATCGAGAGTACTCGCTAGTCATTCGGTTGGGCAAGCTTCGCTTGTTTGATCAGCTCAGCCATTCCGAATTTGCCTTCGGCGGTGGTGAATTTCTCAAAAGGCTTCCACGATGGATCTTGCGAAAGAAAAGAGTACTGGTCGCCCAGCAAAAGACCGACGAACACTTCCGTCACAATCCGCCCGCCAACAGGCCCGAGCTTAATCGGAGTAGAGTCGTCTTCAAAAGCCTGCTGTGCTTCAGCCAAAATGTAATACCAAAGCGGCGCGTTGTCTCTGAATTTTGGCAAGACTTTCGTGAGCAGCGGATTTGTCTCGGTGTCTTCTTCGGTTGCCTTGCCGACCTTGAGCTTCTTATCTGAAATTGGTTCGAGACCCATGAATCGGGCAACACTTTGTCCCGAGGGAAGTCCCATTCTCCACCCGCGAATCAAATTACGTTCGGCAAGTGAGGGAACCTTATCACCGATCACCTTCGGCAGGTTCCCTAACGGATTAACCAGCGAAGTGTCGATCTTATATGACTTCTGCAAGCGTTTTGCTCCCAGGTGCGGAGCGTCTTCCATCTTGAAGAACAGACTCCAATCAATTGCAAAGTTGCTCGGGAACTTGCGAAAACCCAACAGGCTCTTATTCTCTTCAGGTGGTCTATTCTTTTTGTCCAGCAAGAAAATCTTGTTCCTTTGCTTGAGCGTCGTATTCAAACGATAGATCGGTCGCACCATTGAATGGCCGAAACGATATACAGCGGCCGAGAACTCGATGGGCATGAAAGGGATTTCCTTCCAGTGAAAGAAGCGAAGTTTGGGCTCGTCGTCACGAATGCTTGTGCCGTTTTTGAGATGTGGGAGAACATCATGAACGACGTCTTGTCCGACAATCGTGGGCAAAAAGTCGTGAAGCACAACCCATTGATAGTGCCACCGCACCGCATTCTGGACCTCTTCAAAGCTACTACCCTTCGCCATGAAGTCGACTACTCTGTTGTGAAATCGCAGCATGGTTGATTGAAGCTGTGACACGATCACATTTTCGTCATTGCGCGGATCGCCAATCAGGGCGCGTTGGCGACCGCCCTCCGGATGGTTGCGTTGCAGATCGCGAGCCCGTGAGTCGCCACTTCCCGTGAGTCGTCGTCGGCCGAGCAGCATGCGCAGGCCTTGATCATCGTAAAGATACGGCTGATCGCTGGGACCACGGCCATAGACACAATCCAGATCAAAACGCGGAGTCCTGAAATCCTCCAGCGCTTCCGGGTCGTTCTGCTTTTGCAGGCTGCTGGCCGGATCGAATGTCAGGTCATGATCGATGAACTGACCCAGGTACGTGTATCCCGCGGGTATGCCCTGGTTCTCTTCAGGGTCATCCCGAGTCTCGGGTGTCTCTCGGGGTTCGCGCTTCGCGACCATGAGCCTGGCGAGTTCCTTGAGATCCTCCTCAACAAACTCCGCCGCCGGAAGCGTTCGGAACATCCGGCCAAAGCGTCCTTCGAAGAGCGTCGAGCTTGGAGTAAAATCCGCGCCGCGCGGTCGTTCTCCATGGAAGCGAAAGACATCGTGAAAGTTTGCCTTGGCTGCCGCAGAGTGCAGGTCTGTCACAGCGTGCTTTCTGCTAACGGCCACCTTGCGTGCCTTCTTAATTTTCTTTGGGGGCATCTTTTTTCTCCTTTTGGGTTGGGAGCTTTAGTTTCGGCTTTGTCTTGCTTTCCAGACACCTAAGATTCACCGTAGGTTGCCAGAAAGAATTCGCATCACTCTCGGAAAAGAGGTGAGAGTCGAAAGAAACCATCCGCAAACCCCTGCGGCGCTCTGGAATTGGCAGAGATTACTCTCTAACTATCCTGTCTGGCAAGAAATTTGGACCAGCCGAGGGCAAGGCGCAAAGAGCAAAGGGCTCGCCTGATCACTTTGCCGTTTGCCCGTCCGCTCCTTTGCCATTATTACGGCCGCAGGTTGATGTTGTAGGTCTTGATCTTGGAATTGAGGGTGGTGGGGTTCATGCCCAGCAGGCGCGCGGCGCGCGATTGGTGCCCGCCCGTCTGGTCGAGCGCACGGCGAATCAAATCGATTTCGAAACGTCGTACTTCGTCATAGAAGTTTATGCCGCGGCTGATATCAATCGCCGCCGCACCGGAGTCGCCGCGGGCGACCGCCCGCGCTGAATGCGGGTCGGCAATTTCAGGCCGCAGGCATTCGCGACTAACCTCGTCGCTGGGCGCGATGACGACGGCGCGCTCGATCGCATTCTCAAGCTCGCGTACGTTGCCCGGCCACGAATAACTCTCAAGCAACGACAGCACCTCCGGCCCGATCTGATCCGCAACGTGGCGGCCGTTCTCTTCGTTGTATTTGCGAATGAAGTGCTGCGCCAGCGGCAGGACGTCTTCGCGCCGATCGCGCAACGGCGGGAGTTCAATCGGTACCACTGACAGCCGATAATACAGATCCTCGCGAAAAGTTCCCTGGCGCACTGCGTCTTTCAAATCGATGTTGGTTGCGGCGATGATACGCACGTCCACGCGCCGCGGAGTCGTGTCGCCCAGCGGCGTGAACTCGCGCTCCTGAATCACGCGCAGCAAACGCACCTGGGTTTCCGGCGGAATGTCGCCAATCTCGTCGAGAAAGATCGAACCGCCATCGGCAACTTCAAAGAGTCCTTTTTTCGCCGCGACCGCTCCGGTAAAAGCACCGCGCGTATGGCCAAAGAGTTCGGACTCTAACAGCTCACTGGGAATGTTCGAGCTGTTGACCGTGACGAACGCACGGGTCGCACGCGGGCTGGCCTCGTGAATTGCTTTGGCGATCAACTCTTTGCCCGTGCCGCTCTCGCCGGTGATCAGAATCGTGGAACGCGCGGGCGCGACCTGGTCCACGAGCCGGAAAACTTCCTGCATGATGTCCGAACGACCGACGATCGCGCCGCGATCGACTTCGCGGCTCATGGCCCGCCGCAACGATCGGCGTTCTTCTTCTTTGCGCCGTCGTTTGATGCCGGCGGCGACGGTCGTACTGATCAGTTCGTTTTGGAATGGCTTGCGAATGCAGCCAAAGGCGCCTTTTTCCCAGGCGGCGATCGCGGTATCGAACGTGGCGTAAGCCGTGATCATCACCACGACCGCGTCCGTGTCGAGTTTGAGAAATTCCTCCAGCGCGCGCAATCCGCCGATTCCTGGCATCGATACGTCGAGCAGCACCACGTCATACGGCCGCTTGGTGTAAGCGTCCAGACCTTCTTCGCCGGTCTTCGCCAAATCGACGCGATAACCCTCGGGCGAAAGCAGAGACTCGAGGACGTCGCGCATGATCTCCTCGTCGTCAACGACGAGCACTGAACCTTTTTTAGGCATGATGGAGCGCAGGCATCCTTGCCTGCCATTCGCCGACATCTGCGGCCGGCGTTTACCTGCTCGCGATCGCGAGCGGGTTGGTGAACGGCGAGATTATTACCGAAACGAATAGCAAAAAGCTAATCGCAGCGTCACCCTTTCGCAGTGGCTCTCGATCAATAATTACCGCGCGGCGGCCTGCAGGCGGGGGCGCGGATCGTTGGTAGGCAAGGTAATGCGAAAGGTCGTGCCGCGCCCCGGCGTGCTCGAGACGCTGATGTGACCGTCGTGCTCCTGAACGATGCCGTAAGTGACGGCCAGGCCCAGGCCGGTGCCGCGCCCGACGCCTTTGGTGGTGAAGAATGGATCGTAGATATTCGCCACGTCTTCCGGCGCAATGCCGACACCAGTGTCGGCAACTTCAACCACCAGCAAGCCGTCGTCTTCTCCGTTGCGCGTGGCCAGCGTGATGCGGCCGTTGCCGTTGGCAATCGAATCGCGCGCATTCAGAATCAGATTAGTAAAGACCTGTTGCAGCTTGACTGAGTTGCCATGAACGCGCGGCAAATTGTCGCCATAGTCTCGGACAATTTCGATCTGGCTGCGACGCAGTTGCGGCTCGAGCAATTGCAGCGTGTCGTCAAGCACGCGATGAATATCGAGTCCCGCAAACTCGGCAGCGCTCCCGGTGCGCGAGAAATTCAAAAGGTTGTTGACAATCTCGCTGGCGCGGTCAGCCTGGCGGCTAACTTTTTCGAGCAGCGCGTGCTTGGGGTCGTTTTTCGGCAACATGCCCAGCAGCATCTGCGTGTAGGACGAAATACCAGTCAGAGGCGTGTTGACCTCGTGGGCTACGCCGGCCGCCAGCAAGCCGATCGAAGACAGTTTCTCACGCTGTTGCAGCTGCTCTTCCAGTTGCAGTCGCTCAGTAACATCCTCAAAAACCACCAGCGCGCCGGTCTGTTCGCGCGTGTCAGCGCAGAGCGGCGCCAGCGCAATGTTGAGCACCAGCGAACGACCTGCGCGCGTGGCCGTGTGCAGTTTGTAAATCTGCCGTGTCTGCGACAACTGCCAACCATCCGGACCCAAAACCTGTTGCAGCGTGTCGGCAAAGTCTTCCACGAACAAGTCTTCGACTTTTTCGCCGATGGCTTCGTCGCGACCGAGCGAGAAGATCTCTTCGAGCGCAGAGTTCAGGCGCGTGATGCGTCCGTCCAGATCGACCGCGAGCAAGCCGACATTGATCGACTCGACGATCGATTCATTGAATTCCTTAAGCAGCTCGAGTTCAGCGGCGTGCTGTTGCTGCTTCTGATAAAGCAAACTGTTTTCGATGGCTACAGCGACATAGCCCGATACGGTGCGGAGAATCTCGACGTCTTCGGAGGAGAGCAGCGCGCCGTCGGCCGAGCGGCCGAGTCCGATGACCGCCACCATGCGCCCGCGCACCACGCACGGCACGTAATAATGCAGCACCCGGCGCACGAAGCCATTCCCTTCGGGACCCGATTCCAGATCATCGGCGCGAACTACGCCGGTCTCGGCTGAACGCACGCGAATCATTTCGCGAAAATCCGCGGGCACATTCATGGGCGATGAGAGTCCCGCAGTGCGCGCGACGCGGTAGCCGGCAGGCGCGCGCTCGTCCTCGATGAAGATCGCCAGGCGTTCGACGTTCATCACTTCGCGCAGACGGGTAATCAGTGAATCGAGCAAAGGATCCAGCGCGGTGGTTGCCGAAACCGTGCGGCCGAAATCGGAAAGACTGCGCCGCAGGTCGTAGCGCTGGCCGTAAAAGATGCGGTCCACGCGCTCTTGCAGGAAATTCTTAACCGGCGCGGCGATCATTACGATGCAGGCCATGGCGGCCACTGAAAGAATCAGCGGCAAAGTAATAATCTCGCCGGAAGACACGACGTTACCGCTAAACGCATAGCCGACGAAGTAAACAATTGCGCCGAGCGCTACGGCAATCGCCAGCGTAGTCAGTGCATAGACGGCGGCGCGGCGCACGACCAGCTCGACGTCCATCAAGCGATAACGCACTACGGAATAACCCAACGCCAGCGGAATCAGAATCAGCGGCAACACGGCAACGTCCGTCAATGAACCCGCGGTGTCGGCGCCGAGGATGTAGCCCGTGGCATAAAACAAAATGAATGGCACGGTTGCCAGCACGACTCCCCACACGACCCATTTCAACTGCTGGTGAGCGACGGTGCTCTTGCTGATCAGAAAGCGCCTGATCAGCAAGGCAAGGCTGATGAGCAACGCGATCGCAAATTGGAGGAACGCCGCCTTGTAGAACCTGACCGCGAACTCGGGTGAATATTTCAGCAGGGAACTCGCGAATGGCAGCACCCGAATCAACTGATCGCGTAAGAAGACGATCGTGGCGACGCCCAACAGTAACAACGCAGGTACGTACAAGAGCACGCTGCGCCACCGCCGCTCTTCGAAAAGGTGATAACGAACCGGATAGATGGCGCTGAAATGCAGAAACAGCGGCGCGAACATGATGAAGCCCGCGCTGCGCAAAAACGCAATCGCCAAGTCGAGGTCCCTGTAAGTTCCAATTGGTGTGTAGAACTGAAAGACGAACGCAGCCAGAGACAACGTGGCGAAGTGGAGCACAAAGGGAGCGCGACCACCCTGTTTGAAGACCACGAAAAGCCCGACGCAGAGATAGACCAAACCTATCAAGTTGATGTAAGCGTCGCGCGCGGTCCAATTCTGAATCGCGCCGAGGTTATCAAGATCCGCGTAATAAATTCGTGTTTCTTCTGGATAAGACGGCCGCTCGATCAGGTAATGAATCTCGCCTCCGACGCGGGCTTGATCCAGGTACATTTGCACGCCTGTGGCGGTGGCGACTTGTTCGCACCGGGGGCCGCGCGTAACGTCATTGCATTTTCGCCCGGTCATACTAACGGCCAGCAGCCGATCGCCGGAAATAATTCTTGCTCTGGCTGCGGCCGAACCCGGCTGGACTGTTTTGGCGACAACGCCCTGCGCAGTATCGACCCAGGTCACGCCGTCCGTGGGTGGTGGCTGGAACCGCAGACGCTGTGAAAAGTTCAGCACGCCGGCAGCAATCAGCAGCGCCGCCGTTATCAGCAGCAACCACGTTCGGCTTGTCAGCAGTGAACCTTTCATTTCTCTCTTGCGGGCGCTATCCGGTCGGAGCGCACACCACAACACTAATTATTCAAAGCAACCGATGTTCCAACTAACCAGAAGCCTGATCGACCGATCATTCGCCTCGTTTCCTCTAGCAGTCACGCCAGCAACCTCAGCTTTTCGCGCTAACTCCGGAAGGTCGCGAGGAAGGGACGTTAGCAGGTCACGATCGCGTATCCATGTTTTTGTACCAGTTCCGAGATTTTGGAGAAGCACAGGAGATTCCTTCTGAGACTGAAAAATGGCGGGAACGAGGGCTGATAAGATCGCGCCGCCTCGGACTTTCAGAACCTGACGGAGATTCCGCCGCGAAGCGTGCGACCGTTTTGACCAATCTGCAGCAATGTTGCGCCGTTATTGGTCCTGGTCTGAATGTCCAAAAGGTTCCGCGCATCGATGATCGCCTGCGCGCGAACCGGCAGACCGAACGTCGGCAGATCCTGCGTGACTTGAATGCTGAGCGACGGATCGTAAACCGCGAGTCGGCCGGCAAAGGGATCGATCGCAAACACGGTCGCTTCCGGCGAGAATCGAAATACCGTCTGCACGTGCGTGCCTCTCGACCAGTCGCCGGCAAGCTGCAGGGCTACGGTTTGGAAGAAGCCGCTGTCGAAAACCTCTGCTGGATTCGTGATGCCGTGCGGCGAGAGTTTCTGCCCGCGGCCGAACGAATAACCGGCAGACGCGCTCCAAACATGGTTGAGGCGATGAGAATAAACCATGCGCAGACCGCGAGCGGATCCTTGCTGATTGGCGACACTCGACAAAGCCGCGGAGTTGCCGCCGGAAAAAGCGGAAAGCGGCGCAGCCAACAGACCGACGCCGCGACCGCTGGTCATATCAAGAAAAGCAGTCGCTTCCAGATTGGAACGATTATCCAGGACGCGCTCAATTCCGAATTCGAGACGGCGACTGCGGCCCATCACCGCGCGACCGCCCACGAACGCAACCGGCTGCGCCCGCAGTTGTTTGAAAATCACATCGCCTTCTTCGAAACTCGCTGAGCTTTGCTGCTCGGTCTCATTGCCGCCCGGGGCATACGCGGCTTTTACGCGCGTGCGCGCGTTAGCGTCAAACTGAATTCCCAGACGCGGACTAAACGAAGCGCCATTTCCGGCGCCCAAAAAGCGGGAATAATCCAACCCCATAACGACCACGACGCCGTCTCGGACAATCCATTCGTCGATCGCGCGCACAGACATTTGCCCAAGCGTCCGTCTTGCGTCCGCATTCGTGCCATTGGCTGCGAACGCTTGAAAGCGCGCGGCCCCGGCGCTCAGGTCGAGCCGATGACGATCGTTTGCTTGCCATCTGGCTGTTGTCTCGAATCGCTGCGGCGCGGCGGCGCCGATACCGGTTTGTCCGGCGAAAATAAGATCGATGCGCTCAGACGCAGGCAAAGCGACGGCGAAGTTCACGCCTTCGTAACCCGGCGCGAAATTGTTCCCGGGGTCGGCAAAGTAAGTTTCGACCACGCCCTGCGCGAGCATCCGACCGTTTCGATCGGTGCGCGGCGCATCATTTGTTTCGGCGTTTTCGCTCGCTGCCTGTTCGGCCGCCTCGGCTGCGGCGATTGTCGCGTCGTTGCCTTCGTTAGCCTGAAAGATCGAACGGCGGCTTTGCGTCGCCCGCAGCGTCCACTTCACGTTGTCGCGATCGGAGCGTTGCTCGACCAGCGTCCTGCCCGAACCAACCGGTTCAAGATTGAAGCGATAAGCGATCTCTGCTGAGGGACTCACCTGAACTGACGAGAACAGAACTTCGCTGAAGCCGGTGGCGATGGCTTTGAGCGAGTAGCGACCGGCGGGAATCTTTGCCGAGAAACTCCCGTCGGCGGCAGTGTACGTCTGTTTGACGATCTGGTTCGCGCCCTCGCGAATCATTTGAATGACGGCGCCGGCCAGCGGCAGGCCTTTGTTATCACGCACCGTGCCGGTAATCGTCCCGAAGGCCCGCGTGCCTTTGCCAAAGGACGGCGTCACGCTGGTAAGCAAAATCGCCAGCGCGATCAGGGGAGTACTCAGTCTGAAGATTTTTTTCATCGCGGCCAGACCTCCGGGCAAGACCTCGCGCGAATTCGCGAGCAGCGCACAAGAACGAAAACGGCTGATCGATGTCACGTTCTTTCGATTCTCAGTCTAATGCTTTCAGATGCCTTAGCGCTCATTGGGATGCATTTAATTTGCAACCCATTCTCCGCACTGGGCGAGGGGGACCTGCACCCGCTTGAATGCCTTAATTCTCAGCCACGCGCGGGACTTGTGTCAAGCTGGTTTGCCTCTGGACGCCGCTCGGCGATTCTTTCTGAAAGGAGCCCCGCACAGCTATTTTGCCGCGTGTTTCGCACGTGTTACGATGGATGGTCCACGAGCAGCCCGCAAGTTTTCTGCTGAATGTCGATGATCGATCAAGTTCAAAGCACCCGCCTCGCGAATGGTCTCACAATTCTGAGCGAACACATGCCAGGGCTGCGATCCGTAAGCCTCGGAATTTGGGTACGGCGAGGCTCGCGTCATGAATCGCCGGCGCTCAACGGCATTTGCCATTTCATCGAGCACGCCGTCTTCAAAGGTTCACAGCGGCGCACGGCCAAACAAATTGCGACTGAATCAGATCGGCTGGGCGGGCATCTGGACGCCTACACGGCCCATGAAGTCACCGGGTTTGCGATGAAAGTCGTCGACACCGCGCTGCCGCAGGCTTTCGATCTGCTGACCGATCTGGTCGCCAATCCGCGCTTTGCCGCGGACGATTTGGCGCGCGAGCAAAAAGTGATCATCGAAGAAATGAAGATGATCGAGGACACGCCGGATGAGCTTTTGACCGAACTCTTCAACGCGGCTTACTTTCCCGATCATTCTCTAGGCCGGCCGATCGAAGGCACCGAGGAAACTGTCTCTTCGTTCGATCGCGAAACGACCGCGCGCTTTCATTCACAGCACTACGCGCCGCGCAACTTGGTGTGTGCCGCGGCTGGAAACATCGGGCACGACGAATTAACAGCGATGGCCGTGAAAGCCTTTGACGATAGCGGCGGGCAGACGGAAGAGACTGCTTCAGTTTCATCTGCGCCGGTGACCGCGGCGCCAATTCTGATCGAGCGCAAGCACGATCTCGAACAAGCGCATTTGATCATCGCCGCGCCGTGGCCGTCGGCTCTCAGCGACGATCGCTATGCGGCGAGCATGCTGGGCACGATTATCGGCGGCGGCACGTCCAGCCGCTTGTGGCAATCGATTCGCGAGGAACGCGGCCTGGCCTATTCGATTGGCGCCGGCGGAAACACGTTCACCGACGTCGGCATGTTTACAATTTACGCGGGCGCGTCGCCGACGAACATCGATCAGGTTCTGGATCTTTCTTTGCAGGAGTTGCGCAGGATTGTGCGCGAGCCCGCGTCTGAAGATGAGCTGCGCCTGGCGAAAGAGCAGGCGATTTCGTCTGTGCTGCTGAGTTTGGAATCGTCGGGCGCTCGCGTCGGCGCGCTGGCGCGCCAGGAAATAATTCACGGGCGGCGCTTTTCGCCCGAAGAAATCATCAGACGCGTTGAAGCAGTCACTCGAGAAGACGTGCAGCGCATCGCACAGGAATGCTTTACCACGGCGACGCTGTCGCTGGGCGCGCTGGGTAACCTTAACGGATTTGTGGTCGATCGTTCGCGTTTGGAAATCTGAACCGCACTCACTTATGAAGTTAACAGTTCTCGGCAGCGGCTCTACGGGCAATGCGGTGCTGCTGGTCGCCAACGGCACGCGCGTTTTGGTTGACGCCGGCCTGAGCACGCGCGAAATCGCGCGCCGGATGGCGCTGATGGGCGAAGACCCGAACGCACTCGACGGCATTCTGATCACGCACGAACACGGCGATCATGCGGGCGGGCTGCGCGTGCTGATGAAAGATCTGGATTGCCCGGTCTTCATGTCGGCAAAGACGCGCGACGCTTACATCGGTGAGCGACAGAATGTTGTCAGTGAAGAGCCGCGCCGCCGTGCCGATGCGCTGCGCGACCGCATGGTCGAGATCGATTCAGGCCATGACTTTTGCATCGGCGACATTGACTTTCATCCCTTCACGGTGCCGCACGATGCGGTGGACAATTTTGGTTTCACTGCGACGCACAACGGCGTGAAGGTCGCGACGGTGATGGATTTCGGTCACATTACGACGTTGATTACGGAGCAGCTGCGCGGCTGCGCGGCCGTTGTCATCGAATCGAATCACAGCCGCGACATGCTCAAGACGGTCGATGTCTATCCGTGGGAATTGAAACAGCGCATTCTCTCGCGGCTGGGCCATCTCTCAAACGAAGACGTGGCCGAGTGGCTGCTCGACGGATTCGATGGTCAGGCGCGTCACATCGTCCTGGCGCATCTTTCCCAGCGTGCGAACAATCCATATCTGGCGAAGATCACGGCCGAGAGCGCCCTGCGCGAGCGAGCGCCCTTGTTCAGTTGTGAAACGGAAATCACGCTTTCGTTTCCCAAAGAGCCGACCGCGTGGATCGAAGTCTGATACCGAAACCCCGACTAGTCGGGGTAGCGAGCGGGTAAATAGCATGACCGACGGGGAGACACGGGGACGCGGCGACGCGGGGAACAACAGATTTTCCTTGCGTAGGCCTGCGTTCCCGGCGATTGTTCTTTTCACATTACTATTCTCCGCATGCAGTGAAGGCGCGCGCCGCAACGGCATGCCCGCGGGAGCACAAACGGTGCTCGACTCTTCAATCGAAGATATCGATGCCGGACGTTATGACAAGCTTTACCAGGAAGCTGCCGATGAATGGCGTAAAGCGTCTACGCTCGATGAGTCAAAGGCGACATTCAAGACGCTGCATGACAAGCTTGGCAACGTGCGCACACGCGAACTGCAAACCGCGCGCGAAGAACAAACGTCAACCGGCCCGATTTCCGGGCATTCGCTCGTGGTTGTTTATAGGACTTCGTTTGAGCATGGCGACGGAATGGAAACGCTCACGCTGCTCGAGCACGGCGGCCGTTGGTATTTGGCGAGATATTTTGTGAGTTCAGACCAACTGAAGTAAGTTCCAAGTTTAAGGTTTCAAGTTTCAAGTTCGCCGACCAAAACTTGAAACTTGAAACCTGAAACCCATGATTGACCGATACACCTTGCCCGAAATGGGCGCGCTCTGGTCTGAAGAGACCAGGTTCCAGAAATGGCTGGACGTGGAAATCGCCGTCTGCGAAGTCCACGCCGAGATGGGCACGATTCCGCGCGAAGCGCTCGAACAAATCAAGAGCCGCGCGAAATTTTCCGTCGCGCGCATCGACGAGATTGAAAAGACTACCGACCACGATGTTATCGCGTTCACGACGAATTTGGCGGAATCGATTGGTGAAGCGGCGCGCTTTGTTCATTACGGATTGACTTCGTCCGACGTAGTCGATACGGCGAACGCGCTGCTGCTGCGCGATGCGTGCGACATTTTAATAAAGAAGGTCGATGCGTTTATTGACGTGCTCAAGCGTCGCGCGTTTGAATTCAAGAACACGCCGCAAGTCGGCCGCACGCACGGAATTCACGCCGAGCCAACTTCGTTTGGTTTGACCTTCGCGCTCTGGTTTGACGAGATGCGCCGCAACCACGAGCGCCTGGCGAAAGCGCGCTCAGCAGTTGCCGTCGGCAAGATCAGCGGCGCTGTCGGCGCGTTCGCGCATCTCGACCCGCAAGTCGAAGAAAAAGTTTGCGCGCGACTCGGACTGAAAGCAGCACCGGTCTCGACTCAGATCGTGCAGCGCGACGCTTACGCTGAATACCTCTGCACTCTGGCCGTCGTCGCGTCCTCTCTGGAGAAATTTGCTTTGCAAGTCCGTCACTGGCAGCGCACCGAAGTGCGCGAGGCGCAGGAGAAATTCAAGCAGGGGCAGAAGGGATCGAGCGCGATGCCGCATAAGCGCAATCCGATTCTTTCAGAGCGCATCTGTGGCATGGCGCGAGTCGTGCGCGCAAACAGCATTGTGGGTTTAGAGAACGTCGCCCTCTGGCACGAACGCGACATCTCGCATTCGTCCGCCGAACGCGTCGTGCTGCCTGACTCGAGCATCGCGGTGGATTACATGGTGCAAAAGATGACGTCGCTCATCGACGGCCTCGTGGTCTATCCCGAACGCATGCTGGAAAACCTGAACGCAACGCGCGGGCTGATTTTCAGCGGACAGTTACTGTTGGCGCTGACGCAAGCGGCCGTCGCTCGCGAAACGGCTTACGAATGGGTGCAGCGCAACGCGATGAAGACGTGGGACGAAGGCGTTGATTTTCATTCGCTGGTTTCGGCGGACAAAGAAATACGCGCGCATCTCTCCGAAGAACAGATAGCGCGCGTGTTCTCGCTCGATACTTACCTGCGCAACGTTGACGCGGTTTTTGCGCGCGTGTTTGGCGAGAGTGCAAAAGCCAAGCCGTAGAGCTTCGTCTGCGGTCTGTATTACTTATTGGCGAACTTTTCCGCCATGTTGCCAACAATCGGCAACTTGAACCACTTGTTGCCATAGGCCTGCACTGCGGCGTAAATCAGGCCAGCGACGTAGGCAAGAATAAAGATCATCCAGACCAGCGAGACGAGCGATCCGAGTATTCCTCCGATGGCGCCCCCTCCGCTGCTACCGGCAGCGGCGCTGGCTATGCCGATGATTCCCAGGAAGATGACGACGATCACGAGCAGGATGGCCGCCACGATGATAGCGGCGTGATACAGCAGCGACTGAATTGCGTGAAAGCGAACGAACTTGTTTTCCTTCTCCATGATCACGCAAACGAGCGCGATCGGCCAGAAGATGTAGCCGATTAGCGCGGCAATATTGCCTTCCAGTCCCAGGGCCGATTTTCCAGTGTTCTCCATGGTAGTTTCTCCAGTTTGAATTCGAAAGGTGCGCGCATACGCGTACCTGACGAAGAGACCAGCCAATTCGATCGGTTGGCGCTACTTGTTAACAATGTTCCAGGCGAAATCGCCGATGGCGGGCAGTTTGTACCATTGGCCGCCGTAAGCCTTGATCCCGGCAACGATCCAGATAGCCAAAAAAATTACGAGGAGGATCAGCCGCAGCCCAAGAATAACGAAGAAGGCCAGAAGGTCGAGATCAGCCATCCCAAGAGCGAGTTTCAGAACTAACCCCAGAATGCTCACGACGATGCCGATAGCGATCTGCGCCCCAATGAGAAACAGTGACTGAACCGCGTGGAACTTAACAAAGCGATTCTCTTTTTCGGTCACCAGAAATACGATGCTAAGAATGACCCCGAGACAACAGACTAAGTTAGCGATGTAGCACAGCATCGCTCCGACGTTTGAATCGAGACCCAAACTTGTCTTGCCGCCCGGCGCGCCCGATGGCGGTCCGCCTGCCTGATATGGAGCTGACATTTCGTGATTCTCCTCTAAAGGAATTCCGAATGGGTTATCGCAACGCGCAAATACTATGATATCGACTACGCTTCGCGCAACGTTTTAGCGTAATATCTTGCGTTCATCCGAACGGGTCAGCTATGGACGTAACGCCTGCGACCCGCCAGATGCTAAGCCGCCTACGATGAAAGCCAAGGTTTACGTCACGTTAAAACCGAGCGTCCTGGATCCGCAGGGCAAAGCGATCAAGCATTCGGTCGAGCTGCTCGGCTACGGCGGCATCAGCGATATTCGCCAGGGAAAATATTTCGAGATTGCCGTCGATGGTTCGCTCGGCGAAGCCCAGGCGCGCGCAGAGGCCGAGCGCATGGCGCGCGAGGTGCTCTCGAATCCGATCATTGAAGACTTTCGCGTGGAGATTGAGACTTGAAATTCGGCGTCGTAGTCTTTCCCGGCTCAAACTGCGATCACGACGCATATCACGTGATCTCGAAGCATGTGGGCCAGCCGGTGGATTTCATCTGGCATCGTGAGACCGACTTAAGCAGTTACGATGCAGTCATCATCCCGGGCGGTTTTTCCTATGGCGACTATTTACGCGCCGGCGCGCTGGCGCGGTTTTCGCCGGTGATGACATCGGTGAAAGAATTCGCGGCGCAAGACAAGCTGGTCCTGGGAATCTGCAACGGCTTTCAAATTCTGTGCGAGGCAGGATTGCTGCCGGGCGCGTTGATTCGCAACCAGGAGTTGCATTTCGTTTGTGATCATGTAAACGTGCGCGTGGAAAGCGCCAACACGCCGTTTACGCACGACCTGAAACCGGGCAGCGTCCTGCGCATGCCGATCGCGCACGCCGAAGGAAACTTTGTCTGTGACGACCCGACGCTCGCCGAGCTGCAGCGAGACGAACGAATCGTCTTTCGCTATTGTGACCGGGGCGGACAAATCACTGAGCATGCGAATCCAAACGGCTCGCGTGATAATATTGCCGGCATCTGCAGTCATGGCCGGAACGTGATGGGCCTGATGCCGCATCCCGAACGCGCCTGCGAAGATTTGCTCGGCTCAAGCGATGGTCGTGAAATCTTTCGCTCGCTGGCGGGGACGCTGGCGGCAGCGGCGTAAGAATTAAATTTCATTCAAGCCAGAAAGGAAAGGACAACTCGAAAATGAAACGTCATCCGGTCCGGCTTGCTACTGGGCTGCTGCTGTTCGCAGTGCTGGCGTGCAATCTCGGAAAGAACGCCAACAATTCGAATTCAAACTCGAATGGCAACAAGTCGTCGAACATTTCAACCAACGCCAGGCGTGCGAACGCCGACGTCTACGTCGAAACGGCTAATGTGGCGAAAGATGATAATGGCGATGCGGGCGAATCGACGACTACGTTCGCGCCCTCTGACCGTACAGTTCATTGCGTCGTCACTCTTAACAAGGCAAAAGGGAACACGAAGGTCAAGGTTGTCTGGGTGGCCGTGGATACCGAGGGAGCAAAGAACGAAGAGCTTGATTCGCTCGAATACTCGACAAAGTTATACGGAGAGAGGGTCGATGGTCATCTGACGTGGCCGCGCGACTGGCCCAGAGGCATGTACAGGGTGGAGGTTTACATCAACGGCGCGCTCGACAAGACTATAACCTATACCGTCGAGTAGAGCTTCAACTTGGACTATTTCGATTACCCCGATGAAAGGACAAATTAAAATGAAACTTCATTCAGGATGGCTCGCCGCCGGGCTGCTGCTTGCCGTCGTGCTCGCCTGCAACACCAGTAAGAACGGCAACAACTCAAACTCAAACAACAAGAACAGCAACAAATCTTCGAACTCTTCGTCCGGCACCAGACCGGCCAACGCCGACGTGTACGTCGAGACAATCAGCATGGCCAAGGACAAAGACGGCGAGCCGGGAGACACGACAACCAGCTTCGAGCCGGGCGATCGCACGATTCACTGCATCGCCGACCTTAACAAGGCCAAGTCCGGAACCGCTGTTAAGTTTGTGTGGAAGGCAATTGATGTGTCTGGATCGAAAAGCGGAGAGATTACAACGATCGACTACACGACCAAGTCCTTCGAGAACAAAGTGCATGCCCATCTCACAAAGCCTGCTGACTGGCCTACAGGCACGTACGGAGTCGATGTTTTCATCAACGGCGCGCTCGACAAGACGATCAAGTACACGGTCGAATAGCAGTGCTGTCCTGGTTTAGAGGCGGGGCTTGTCCCGCTGGCCGAGCGGTAATGGGCGGATAAGTCCGCCCGCTAAACGGGGACCGATTCGTTTTCGTTCCCACGCTTGCGTGAAATTCCGATGAAACGATTCCTGCCGTTGGTGATCATTGTCGCCGTCTTGATCGCGGCGGTGGTCGCGACGTGGCTCCTCCTACGATCGTCGCGCACGAACCACTCATCCACAAATTCTTCTGCCTCGGAAGCGCCGGGCGCCGAGCCGCCGCACATTCGCGGCAACCCAAAGGCGACGGTGACGCTGGAGGAGTTTGGCGATTTCGAGTGTCCGTCGTGTGAAACGTATTCCGTTGAGCTGAAGAAAATCGAAGCTGAATTCGGCGATCGACTCCGCGTAATCTTTCGCGAATATCCGCTGTATCCCACGCCGCACAAACACGCATTGATTGCCGCGCAGGCTGCTGAGGCCGCCGGTCTGCAGGGCCGCTTCTGGGAGATGCACGACAAGCTCTACGAGAATCAGAAAGCGTGGAGCGAGGCGACCGACGTGATGCCGATGTTCATCGATTATGCCCGGCAGATCGGACTCGACACCGATCGCTTCGGGCGCGAACTCAATGGCGAGATCGTGGCCGCGCGCATTTTTCAGGATGGCCGACGGGCCCATGATCGCGGCGTCACCGGCACGCCCGCATTCTTCGTCAACGGCAAAGAAGCCCGGGACGAATCGTGGAAGCCCGAAGGACTGCGCGAAATGATCAATGCGGCGCTGCGCGGGAATTCCGCACCATGAACGAGATGGCTGAAACCAAACCGCGCGGGATTGTTTGCCTTTACCCGATCGCGGCGCTGCTGTCGCTCGTAGGCCTCGCAGACTCGATCTATCTGACGATCGAACACCTCACCGGCCAGAGTCTTCGTTGCACGATCATTTCAGGTTGTTCCGAAGTGCTCAGCAGTCCTTACTCTCACTTTGGCCGCGTGCCTTTGGCGGCGCTGGGCGCCATTGCCTATTTCACGGTGTTCGACCTATCGATCCTGGCAGCCTTTGGTTATCGATTCGCACGGCCGCTTTTGGCGGCGCTGGTGGCGGTGATGTTTCTGATGACGCTCTGGCTGCTTTATCTACAGGCGTTCATCATTCACCACTTCTGTCAGTATTGTTTGCTTTCGGCCGCGGTGACCATAACCCTGGCGGCAATCGTATTAGCGGGGAGAAGTTGGAAAACCAGGGTGTGATTTTGGACTAATGTTTTGCGAACCATCGGGCGACTTGCCACGTCTAACTTTTCGCTGCTAATCTTGGCATTCAAAACGCCACCCATTCTTGAAAGGAGTTTCAGACACATGAAGAAGCAGTATGCGGTTTCTCTCGTCCTCGCGGCTTTCGTGATCATCGCTTTGGCCGCCGTAGCCGGCAGCGGGCGCAATGGCAGCGACCTGCCCGCGCCACCGGCGATTGGCACGGCCATCGATGATTTCAAACTGCCGGACACCGACGGCGCCGAGCATTCGCTGAATTCGCTGAAGGGCAAGCACGGCGCGGTCAAAATCTTCGTAGCCACGAAGTGTCCCGTCTCGAACGCCTACAACGATCGCATGGAAAAGCTGGCCCAGGATTACAAAGCCAAAGGCATCAACGTAATCGGCATCAACTCGAACAACACTGAGCCGGCAGCAGAAGTTAAGTCACACGCCGGTGAAAAGCATCTGACGTTCACCATCCTGAAGGATGACGGAAACAAAATCGCCGATCGCCTCGGCGCTACGCGGACGCCCGAAGCGTATGTGATCGACGCCAGCGGCAAGCTGGTCTATCACGGACGCATCGACAATTCGCAAAAGATGGAAGGCATCACGGCAAACGATCTGCGCGAAGCGCTCGATGAAATGCTGGCCGGCAAGCCAATCAGCAAGACCGGCGGTGCGGCTTTCGGATGCACGATTAAGCGGGTGTCGTAATTAACTTGACGCAAGCTATTGGCTTGCGGTTTTCAATTGGCAGACATGCGCGCAAGCTAAGAGCTTGGGCTATATCAGAATGCGTTTTCGCTTACCGATCCTTCTAGTCAGCCTGGCCGTCTATCTTTCGTTTGGCTTCGCGGCGCTTGCTCAGTTACCAGTAAGCGCTGCGAAACCGACGGGAAGAGCACTTCCGGTCTATCTGGATTGGAAGACGCTTAAGTGCAGGCCGGCCCCGACGTGCACCATTACACGTGACGGGACTCTGCCTCCGGTTTTCTTCTGCGATCATCAGGTAGTAGACGCGCTGCCTGTTGCTCAGCCTTGCATTGGCTTTGCACGCTCTTCGAGCGACATTCGCGAAATCGATCTTGAGGGCCTGAAGAAGATCCTGCAGCGCGATCCTAAAGACACGCGGCCACTGCTGGTTAACTTCTGGGCGACCTGGTGCGATCCGTGTCGCGAAGAATTTCCGGACCTCGTCAAGCTGGACGCTGATTATCCGGCGAAGCGTTTGAATTTCGTGGCGGTTTCGCTCGACGACATAGCAGACATCAAGACAGCTGTGCCGAAGTTTCTTAAAGAAATGAACGCTACGATGCCGGTCGTTCTGCTAAACGTGAACGATCCGGAGCCGGCCATTCATGCGGTGGACGAAAAATGGGACGGTCAACTGCCGGCGACGTTTCTCTTTGACAAAGACGGCAAGGTCGTTTTCAAGCACTTCGGCCGGATCAAGCCTGAAGAATTGCGCAGCGCGATAGATAAGCAAGTAGGCACTAAGCAGTAGGCAGTAAGCAGCGAACGATTTTTCTGCCTTCTGCCTTCTGCCTTCTGCCTACAGTACATGGAACACATTACTCCTGAGGTAATAGCCGCCCATAACCTCGCTCCCGAAGAATTCACCCGCGTTAAAGAGCTGCTCGGACGCGAGCCGAACCTGGTCGAGCTGGGTGTGTTTTCGGTGATGTGGTCGGAGCATTGCTCGTACAAGTCTTCTCGCGTTCACCTGAAACGTCTGCCAACCACCGGCGAGCGCGTCATTGTCCCGCCCGGCGAGAACGCCGGCGTCGTCGACGTCGGCGACGGCTGGTGCGCGGCGTTCAAGATCGAATCGCACAATCATCCCAGTTTCATCGAACCGTTTCAGGGAGCAGCCACCGGCGTCGGCGGAATTCTGCGCGACATTTTCACCATGGGCGCGCGCCCGATTGCGGCAATGAACAGCCTGCGGTTTGGATCGCTGGACGATCCCAAGAACGGACGGCGCAATCGTTCGCTACTCGCCGGTGTCGTCGCCGGCATCGCGCACTACGGCAACGCGTTTGGTGTGCCAACCGTCGGTGGCGAAGTTGCCTTCGACGATGCTTATGCGCTCAATCCGCTCATCAATGCTTTCGCGCTCGGCCTGGTGCGCAAAGATCAAATCTTTTTCGGAAAGGCGACGGGCGTCGGCAATCCGGTTCTGTATGTCGGCGCAAAGACTGGCCGCGACGGCATTCACGGCGCGACGATGGCCTCGGCTGAGTTTGACGAAGAAGCTTTGGAGAAACGGCCGACGGTGCAGGTCGGCGATCCGTTTTTGGAGAAGCTGCTGCTCGAAGCGTGTCTCGAAGCGATGCGCAGCGGCGCCGTCGCCGGCATTCAGGACATGGGCGCGGCGGGCTTGACCTGTTCGACCTGCGAGATGGCCGCGCGCGCGGATACCGGCATTGAGATTGATCTGTCATTGGTCCCGCAGCGCGAGACGGGAATGACCGCATACGAGATGCTGCTTTCGGAATCGCAGGAGCGCATGCTGATCGTCGCGCATGCCGGCCGCGAGCGTGAAGTCGCCGATATCTTTCGCAAGTGGGACCTCGACGCGGTAGTGATCGGGCGAGTGCGCGACGACCGGCGCATGCGCGTTGCGCACAACGGCGAAGTCGTTTGCGATGTGCCGGTGAAAGCGCTGACTGATGAAGCGCCGATCTACGAAAGAAGAGTTCGGAGTCCGGAGACTGCAAGACAAGTTCGGAGTGCGGAGTCCGGTGTTCGGAGTTCGCAAACGCAACTTGACGCCGCAGAATCGTCAGGTCCTGCTTCTTCTCCGAACTCGGAACTCCAAACTCCGAACTTCAGCAACGTGCTGTTGAAACTTCTCTCGTCCCCCAACCTCGCTTCCAAAGAATGGGTTTATCGCCAGTACGACCACATGGTGCGGACGAACACTGTCGTGCTGCCCGGCGCGGACGCGGCGGTTGTCCGTATCAAAGAGACAAGACGCGCGCTGGCGATTGCGCTCGACGGTAATGGTCGTTACTGCGCCGCGAATCCGCGTGAAGGCGCGAAGCTCATGGTTGCCGAAGCAGCACGCAACGTCGTCTGCGTCGGCGCGCAACCCATCGCGATTACCAACTGCCTGAACTTTGCTTCGCCTGAACGTCCCGAAGTGATGTGGTCGTTTTCTGAAGTCATCGATGGTATCGCCGAAGCGTGCAAGGCATTTAATACGCCGGTCGTGTCCGGCAACGTCTCGTTCTATAACGAGACCGAGGGCCGCGGCGTTTTGCCGACGCCGGTGATCGGCATGGTGGGGCTGATCGATGACGTGAAGCGTTTGATTCAGCCTGGTTTCAAGAATCCGGGCGACTTCATCGCCCTACTAGGCACCACGCGCGAAGATCTTTCGATCAGCGAATACGCGGCCGTGATCGAGGAAAAATCGATCGACGAATTGATCAGCAAGGGCCGCGTGCCCGCGTTGGACCTCGAAGCCGAAAACGCGGTGCAGACGGCGTGTTTGCGCGCGGCGGAAGCCGGGTTGCTGCGTTCAGCGCACGATTGTTCCGATGGCGGTTTGGCCGTGGCGCTGGCGGAATGCTGTTTCTCTTCGCTCAATCGCGATACGTTCGGCGCTGATATCGATCTCACCGGCGAATACGATCTCGCCACGAGGCTGTTCAGCGAAACGCCTTCGCGCATCGTCATCAGTGTCGATCAATCCGCGCTCGGCGATATCGAAGAGATTGTCGCAGCCGCCAGTTGCCCGATGACGATCCTCGGCAACGTCGGCTCAGATCGTTTGCGAATCGACAGTGACGGCGAAGAAGTAATTCAGCTCGATGTGTCCGAGATGGAAAAAACCTGGCGCTCGTCGCTCGCCGCCAAATTGCAGACGGAAGTGCTGGCCGCCGGCGCTGAATAGATGGACGCGACGGACAACAAAGAGATTCATGTGCGCGTGCTTTTCTTTGGCGCAGCGCGTGACGCGGCGGGGCGTGAAGAATTGGAGCTGTCGCTCAGTTCGCGATCAAACGTGGCGAGCGCGCTTGCCGAATTGCTGGCGGTCCATCCTGCTCTGCAACGTTTCGGGAATTCTCTGCTGCTCGCGGTGAATCAAGAGTACGCGCTCCCCGATCGAGAAATTTCTGACGGCGATGAGTTGGCCGTGCTTCCGCCGGTGAGCGGTGGCTCGGAAGTAGCACAGACTTCAGTCTGTGAATCAGGCGCAAGCGACTTCTTCGAACTAACCAACGATCCAATCGATGTGGGCGCGGTTGCGCGTCGCGTTGTGCTTGCGGAATGCGGCGCGACCGTGACGCTCGACGGCTATGCGCGCGAATGGACGCGTGGTCGCCGCACGCTTTATCTGGTTTATGAAGCTTACGCGCCAATGGCTCTGCGCGAGATGCAACGACTGGGCAAGCAAGCTCACGAAAAGTTCGAGATTGCGCACATCGGCATCGTGCATCGCACCGGGCGTCTGGAGATTGGCGAGACCAGCGTGGTAATTGCGGTCAGCGCGCCGCATCGCCGCGCGGCGTTTGAAGCCTGCGAATGGGCCATACGCGAACTGAAGCGCACGGTGCCGATTTGGAAGAAAGAAGTTTTCGAAGACGGTGAGGTGTGGGTCGAAGGCGAAGGCACTTAAGGTCAGTACCACCTGCGTCAGCGGGTGGGTCCAATACGCAACTCGAGATAGCTTAGGTGCGCTGAGTGTTCGATCCACCCGCTCACGCGGGTGGTACTGACCTCATGACTGAGCTGAGTCCCTAGTTCGCCGACGTCTCCTCGCTCTCCTCTTCAGTTGAAGGATCAACCAGCGACGCGCTCGTCACCATGTCGCCTTCGTCAGTCTTGATCAGGCGCACGCCCTGGGCACTGCGCCCGGTCTTGCGAATCTTGCTGGCATCAAGGCGAATCAGCTTTGCCTGTTGGGTGATGATCATGATCTCGGATTCGTCTTCGACGGGAAACACGGCGACGACTTTGCCGGTCTTTTCGGTCGTCTTCATGTTGATGACGCCTTTGCCACCGCGCGCTTGCAGACGATAAGTCGAGATTGGCGTCTGCTTGCCGTAGCCCTGCTCGGAAACGGAAAGCATTCTTTCTGAATCGTCCGGCGAAACGGGGCAAAGCGAAACTACGAAATCGTCCTTACGCAAATTGATGCCGCGCGTGCCGCGCGTCGCGCGCCCCATCGGCCGCGCGTTCTTTTCGTCGAAGCGAATCGCAAAGCCATTGTGCGTGGCGATGAAGATGCGCTTGGTTCCGTCAGTCGTCACGACGTCGAGCAACTCGTCGCCCTCGTCGATATTGATGGCGATGATGCCATTCGAGCGAATGTTCTGAAAATCCGACAGCGCGGTCTTCTTGATCACGCCTTTTTTCGTGACCATGAGTACAAAACGGCCTTCCGAGAATTCGCGGACCGGAACGACGCCCGCCAGTTTTCGCTCAGAAGCAATCTGGATCAGATTTACAATCGCTTTGCCGCGCGCCGACGCCGCCGCGTCCGGCACCTCGTGGACCTTTATCTTGTAGACCA
This sequence comes from Pyrinomonadaceae bacterium, assembly GCA_035545035.1. GTDB lineage: Bacteria > Acidobacteriota > Blastocatellia > Pyrinomonadales > Pyrinomonadaceae > UBA11740. The sequence goes on along the minus strand of DASZZL010000151.1, from coordinate 10,825 downwards.
GTCCATCGTCGGTGAAGATCATCAAGTAAGCATGAGTCGAAGCGATGAAAAGATGCTCGACGAAATCGTCGTTCTTGGCCATCGCGCCAAAGCGGCCTTTGCCGCCGCGGCCTTGGGGGGAATAAGTCGTCACCGGAGTGCGTTTGATGTAGCCACTCTTGGTGACCGTGATGGCGACGTCTTCGTCCGCGATTAGATCTTCGATTGAGTATTCAGTGCCTTCGTCGGTGATTTCAGTGCGGCGCCCGTCGCCAAACTCTTTCTTAACTTCTTCCAGTTCGTCGATGATCACGCGGCGCAGCGATTGTTCGTTGCCGAGAATCTCTTCCAGCCCGGCGATCAATTTAATAATCGACTCGTACTCGTCGATAATCTTCTGCCGCTCAAGCGCCGACAGTCGTCGCAGTTGCAAATCGAGAATCGCCTGAGCCTGAATTTCCGAAAACGCCAGACGTTCCATCGCCTTCTTGAGTTTGGGCAAGTACTTCGCTATTGGCTCGCCGGATGGTACGCCCTTCCACGATTTCACTTCGCTCGTCGCTTTCAGATCGCCGGTCAGCCATTGCCGAGCTTCCTCAACCGAACGCGAGTTGCGAATTAATGTCACGATGTAATCCAGGGCATCGATCGCTTTCGTCAGACCTTCCAAGACATGCGCGCGCGCTTTCGCTTTTCGCAGATCGTATTCGGTGCGGCGACGCACAACTTCGCGACGAAAGTCGACGAAGCATTCGAGCATCTGCTTCAAATTCAGGACGCGCGGCTGACCATTGACGATCGCCAAATTGATCACGCCGAAGCTGGATTGCATCGGCGTCAGCTTGAAGAGTTTGTTGAGCACGACTTGCGGCACGGCGTCGCGTTTCAATTCGACGACGATGCGCATCCCCTGGCGATCGGATTCGTCGCGCACTTCGGAGATGCCTGCGAGCTTCTTTTCGTTAGCCAGATCGGCAATGCGCTCGATCAGACGCGCCTTATTAACCTGGAATGGAATCTCGGAAATGATCACCGCGTCGCGCTCGTGCGAGGCGCGGCCGATGCGATCGATTGACGCTTTCGCGCGCATCTGCAGGATGCCGCGACCGGTGAGATAAGAGTTGCGAATCTCTTCGCGGCCGCAGATAAAGCCGCCCGTGGGAAAGTCGGGGCCGGTGACGATCTTGAGCAGATCTTCGATATCGACTTCGGGATCGCGCACCACCGCGATCGTGGCGTCGACGATTTCGGTCAAGTTATGCGGCGGAATCTTGGTGGCCATGCCCACCGCAATACCGTCGGAACCGTTCACTAGAAGATTGGGGATTCGGGCCGGAAGAACTGTCGGTTCGCTCAGGCTTTCGTCATAGTTCGGTTGAACGGTAACGGTCTCTTTCTCAATGTCCGCGAGTAATTCGTTCGCCAGTCGCGCCATGCGCACTTCGGTGTAGCGCATCGCCGCCGGCGCGTCGCCGTCAACCGATCCAAAGTTGCCTTGCCCGTCAATCAACCGATAGCGCATCGAGAAGTCCTGCGCCATTCGCACAATCGTGTCGTACACGGCAGTGTCGCCGTGCGGATGGTACTTGCCGATGACATCGCCGACCACGCGCGCGCTTTTCTTGTAGGCCTTGTTATAGGCGTTGCCGAGTTCGTGCATGGCCCAGAGCACGCGTCGGTGCACCGGCTTCAGTCCATCGCGCACGTCGGGCAACGCGCGCCCGATGATCACCGACATGGCATAGTCCAGATAGGACCGCCGCATCTCGTCTTCGATACTTATGTGTTGGCGTTCAATCGTTTCCATTCATCAGGCCTTTCCGTTACAATTCCGCCTTCCCCGATGCGGCTCCGACAAAATTATTTGGCCGAAGCGCTATCGGCTCGGGTTTTTTCGGCACAAACTTTCGAATGCTTTGTGAAGATTTCGCGGTTCGCGATAGCCGTTTCATGCAGTTGAAATCGAAGCGCTAGTTTAACCCGAAATCGGCATTTTCGTAAAGCCCGAATCAAGCAAAAAGCCTAATAAAAATCGGCATTTTCGTCATGATTCGTTGACGCTCTGGGTAGGGTCCGCAAATTCGTCCTGAAATCAGATTTTTCCGATGCAGAAAAACAGCCAAGGCGATGAAAAAACTCGGCGCTTGCGGGAGCGAATTGGGCTGAAGATTCCAGTTCGAGTCCACGGTCGTGACAGCGTAGATGACGAGTGGACGGAGATGTCGCGTCTGGTTGACGTGACAGCTTTCGGCGCGCGGCTGAGCCTCAAGCGACCAACTGAACGCGGACGCTTGCTTCACCTAACGCTGGCAATGCCGCAAAAACTCCGTTGTTTCGATCATATTGAAGACCAATATCGAGTTTGGTCTTTAGTACGCAACGTGAAACTGCTCGATCCAGGCGCGGGCGCGCTGGTGGAAATAGGCGTGGCGTTTGTGGGCAAGCGCGCGCCGCGAAGCTTTGAAAGCGATCCCTCGCGTCGTTACGAGATTGCTCCGTCCAAAGCCGGGTCTGGGCTTTGGTCCGTCGAAGAGGAATCTGATGAGGTGATCTCCGAAGTACCTGTAACGGACCAGCGGAAAGAGAGTCGCCACACAATTCCAATCGACGTATTGATCGAAGTGTTTGGTGCGAACGGGGAGATCTCTCAGAGTGAAAGGACCGTGACCGAGAATATCAGCCGGCAAGGCGCGGCAGTTTTCACGACGCTTGAAGTTACGCCGGGACACTTTGTCAAAGTCACCAGCGCGCAATACGCGACCACACGGCTGGCCGCTGTGCGGGGCCGCCGCGCCGGACCGGACGGCATCCCGCGTCTGCATCTGGAATTCGTCGGAAGCGTGTGGCCTTTGGAAGGTCTTGAGCCCGTTTGACGAACGAGATGCAATTTGAGTAACGTGGCGGAACCTTTTGAGCCAGACAAGTAGCAGCATTGAGCAAGCGCATCAGCGCAACGGGTCGCGTTCTTATCCAAGGATGCTGCCGCAGTGGGCGCTTAATATATGTCGTCCGGTGGTGGGCATGATTACCCGGCTCTTGTGGCGGATGAGCTGGCGCAACCGGCAACACATTCCGAGTGCGGGCGGACTGATCATCGCCGCGAATCACCAGACCTACGTCGATCCGTTCTGGATGTGTTCTCCGATCAATCGGCCGGTTCGATTTTTGGCCTGGGATGCGGCATTCAATTGGCCGCTGGTTGGGCCCTTGCTGCGCCTGTTTGGCGCCTGGCCGCTGCAACTGGAAGGAAGTGATCCGGCGCCCATTCGACTTTCCTTGCAGTGGCTGCACGAAGGCGGCGCGATGGTGATTTTTCCCGAGGGCGGCCGTGGGAGCCCGGATGGCTCAATGCGAAAATTCAAAGCGGGCGCGGCGCGGATCGCTCTGGAAGCCGGCGTGCCTATCTTGCCGGTCACTATTCGCGGCGGCCATCGCGTGTGGCCGAGCAGCTTCCGTCTGCCTCGTCTGAGGCGCGGAGTAGAAATTGTCTATCACCCGCTTTTTGTGATCGAGCAGCGCGAAGGCGAAGACGTGCGCGAGTGTGCGCGGCGCGAAACAGAACGTCTGGCCAAGATAGTGCGCTCGGCGCTGTGAAATTATTTAGCGGGCTTGTGGATCCTATTCTTGTTTGAGAGATTCCTGGATTTGAGATCTGGAATTTGAAATTTGAAATTCAGATGCTGAGCACGCGCATCATCTGCTCATGCACCAATCCGTTGCTCGCCAGGATCGGCGCGCCGTAGATATCAAATGCCGAGCCGTCGTAACGCGAGACGCGGCCGCCCGCTTCTTCAATCATCAGTACCGCACCCGCTACGTCCCACGGATGCAGTCCTTCTTCCCAGAAACCATCGAAGCGGCCACAAGCGACGTAAGCCAAATCGAGCGCCGCCGAACCATCGCGACGTACGGCCTGCGCATTCATGATGAAGTTTGCAAAGTGGCGCGCGAACTCGCTGCGCTCGCGCACGTCGTAAGGGAAACCGGTGCAGAGCAGCGCGTTATTCAGACTGTTGGTCCGTGAAACTTGAATGCGGCGGCCATTGAGCGCCGCACCCTCTCCGCGTTCGGCGGTGAAGAGTTCGTCGCGCATCGGATCGTAAATCACGCCAAGTTCCAGCTTGCCGTTGTGTTCCAACCCCACAGAGACGCAAAAGCACGGATAGCCATGCGCATAATTCGTCGTGCCGTCCAGTGGATCGATGATCCAGCGCCATTCGCTGTTTGCCTCGCGATCCGCCGGCGCGCTGGCGCCCGATTCTTCCGCGAGGATTGCGTGGCGCGGATAGAAAGTCTTGATCCGTTCGATGATCAGCCGCTCAGAAGCCAAGTCTGCCTCAGTCACTAAATCGAGTTCGCCTTTATTCGAGATTTGCAGCGCGCGACCGAACCGCTCGGCCAGCAAGTGACCGGCGTCGCGCGCAGTTTGGATGGCGAAGTTGAGCAAACGCGTTCGTTATTTGCGGCGCGGCGGTCTTTTCGTTTCACGCGATACCGCTCTCGGCAGGCGCATCTTCTGCGCGGCGATCTTCAAAACTTCCTGCACCTGCTGATCCCAGTAAGCCCAGTTGTGATCTCCGGGCAGCTCTCGATATTCGTGGGGAATTTTTTTCTCGCGCAACAGCGCCGCGAATTGCTGGTTCGGACTGATCAGGAAATCTTCGGTGCCACAATCGAGATAGAAATACGGCAGCCCACCGACGCGACCGGCGGACAAACCACGCACGATTTCGTAAATGTCGTTTGCCTTGCGCGTTTCCGAAGCGACCGGACCAAACACGCCGAACACCGAATCACGAATGGCTTTCAGGCTCTTCAAGTCGTCTTCTGTCCACGCCGCCGCAGCGAGCGCGCCGCTCAACGAACCCACGAACACAAAAGTATCAGGCGATTTCAAGCCAAACTTGAGCGCGCCATAGCCGCCCATCGAAAGTCCCGCAACCGCACGGCCATAACGCGCTTCGATCGTGCGATAACGCTTCTGCACATCCGGAATTAATTCCTTGAGAATGCAGCTTTCGTATTTGTCGGTTGCCACGCCCGCGCTGTCGGTGTACCAACCGTTGTTCCCCTCCAGCATCACCACGATCATTCCATACTGCGCCGCGTAATCCGCGACGTTCGTGTGCGTCACCCAGTCGCTGTAGTGGCCGCCGAAGCCGTGCAGCAGATACAACACCGGATACCGCGTCGCGCGCGACGTGCGATAGTCCGGCGGCAAGATCACGTTGTAAGGAAGAGCGGCGTTCGTGAGCTTGCTTTGGAACTGGACCGTTTCAAGTGAAGCTGTTTGAGCATGAACGGTGAGCGTGAGGAGAAAGAAGACCGCCAGCAGCGTAATGCGCGCGGCGCCACTACCGATCTTGAGACCAACTCTCTGGTATTTCATGAAAACCGTAATTGCCGGCTCAAAGAAGGATTTTCAACGCAAAGGTCGCAAAGTTCGTCGCAAAGAACGCCAAGAGATTTTCCTTTGCGAACCTTTGCGTCATCTCTTGGCGTCCTTTGCGTTAACTCTTGATCTGTCTTTACCGCTTGACTGAACAAGCAAGAGCCGTCGTCAGCACTAGGAAGCACCCAGCCACGCCTGATAGATTCGCTTCTGCTCCGCACCGGCATTTGGCAACAGCACAATTCGATAAGGCACATCAATGCGGCCAGCCAGGCGAATCTCGAACATACGCAGATCGTCAAAGCGGAAGACGGTCACGCGCACCGTATCGCCTGGTTTCTTTTCAGCGATCCTTGCTTCTAAAGTTTCTTTCGTCACGCGCGCGCCGTCGAGCGCGACGATTTGATCGTTGGCGTTTAAGCCTTGTTCGTATGCTGGCGTGCCGCTGCGGACGCTCCTGACGATGAGCCGATCGCCGGTCTGTTCCAGATCTGCGCCGAGAAAAGCCTTCACCCGCACAGGAGTATCGGGTCCGCTGCCTCCTATTGGGATTCCCGCTTGTTCCAGTTGCAGCCCGGCCGCGGCAAGCATTTCGTTGTACTGAAGCTCATCCCGTCCGCGCACATAGCGCGAGAAAAATTGATCCAGACTTGCCCCCGCCATCAGCTCGCAAGCCTTTTGAACATCCGCCGGCGTGTAGTTGCGCCCTTTCTTGAAGAACTCGTCGTAGAGATAGCGCATCACGTCGTCGAGCGACTTTGCGCCGTGCGTGCGCCGGCGAATATCGAGATCGAGCAGAAGGCCCAGCAGCTCGCCTTTGTCGTAGTACGAGATCGAGGAATTCACTGAGTTTTCATCCGGACGATAGAGTTTTATCCAAGTGTCGAAACTGGATTCTTCGGCGCTCATCTTCTCGCGGCCCGGCGTGTTCTGAAAATCCTGAATCCGCTTCGCGAGAGAGTCGAGATAAGTCCTGTCCGAAATCAGACCCGCGCGTCGCGGCATCAGTTGTCCGTAGTAGTCGGTGATTCCTTCCGCCACCCACAAAAGACGCGTGTAATTCTCTTTCGTGTAATCGAACGGCCCCAGCGCGTCGGGGCGTATGCGTTTGACGTTCCAGAGATGAAAGAATTCGTGCGCGACCAGCGACCAGAAACTGCGGTAGCCTTCTTCCGTTGAAAAGTTAGAACGCCTGAACCCAAGCGCGGTCGAATTCAAATGCTCAAGTCCGCCGCCGGTGTTCGAGCGCAGATGCAGAATGAAAGTGTAGTCACGGTAGGGAATGTCGCCGAACAGCGCCGTCTCGGCTTCGACAATTCGCTGCATGCCGGCCAGCATCCGATTCGGATCGTAGTTGCCTTCGCCGTCGATCACGATGCGATGCGGCACGCCGCGAACCTGAAAATCGATTTGCTTGAAATTGCTGCACTCGACCGGCGAGTCGTAAAGAATGTCGAAGTTCTCGGCGCGAAAAGTGTTCGACTGACCGTCAACTGCCGGCAGCCCGGTCGCGATCTTCCACCCCGGCGCGGGCAGGATGCGCAGAGTCGCCGGCGCATCGATCAATCCGTCGCGGTACATCAGCAGCGCCGCGTTGTTCCAGAACGCGTGGTCTGAGTTCAATTCGCTTGTGCGCACCGAAAGTTCGTTGGCATAGACACGATATGTCGCGCGCCACTCTCGGGCGCCGTTCGTCTTCACGCGCCAGGTGTTCTTGTTGACCTTGGTCCAATCGAGCGCGCGACCATTCGCGTCCGCGGCAAAGTCCTGCACGTGTCGCTCGAATTCGCGAATCAGATACGAGCCCGGCGTCCACACGGGCATCACCAGGTCGCTTTCATTTGGAACCTGAAGGTTCGCCGGAATCTTGACGCGCATCTCCACTTCCAGCAGATGCGTGTACGGCTTGGGCATCGAAACCACAAACGCAATGTCGGACGACAAAGGCGCGCTTGTCTGCGCCGGCAAAGCGGAACACGCCAGCAGAACAAGCGTCGTGACTTGAAGAGCGACGAATAAATAATGAAAGCGACGCACTGGATACTCCTTCGGCGAAGGGGATTAGAGACAAAAGCGCGGAGATGTTACTACGAATGATGAGTTGATAGGCAAACAAATGAGGCTTTGATCGATGACTCAATCGAACGAAGCTGGGTTCACTGGCGATCTGAGCCTCGACCTAAGTACCACCTCCGTTAGCGGGTGGTCGGGGCAGTAGCCCGACCCGGGGTCCCCAGACGGGCAGCCCGGTTGGGGTGGGACGGTGAGGGAGGGCTCTATGGAGTGCGGCGACTCGTCGCCGCTTTCAAAAGGCGCGACCAGTCGCGCCGACCAAAGCGCTGACAAGTCAGCGCACTCCAAAAGGGGTTGTCTCTGCCAACTGCTCACCGCTCGCTGCGCTGAAGGGAGGCATCGCCGCTTTCGTTTGCCTGAATTGCTAGCTTTCTTAACCATCTTGGCTTCACTCCATTAGGCGATGCGTTAATATTGGCATCCGGGCCAGTCAGCGGCTAAACTCCCTGAGCGAATAGCCCATGGAATCCGAACGCCTGACCCGTAAGAAAAGAATCGATCCCCAGCTTGAAAGCCTCGGCTGGAAAGTTGTTCCATTTGACGAGCAACGTTCACTGGCCGGCCTGAGCAACTGCGCTATCGAGGAATTTCCTACCGAGAACGGCCCGGCTGACTACGCGCTTTGTGTCGATGGCCGCATCATCGGCGTTCTCGAAGCCAAGAAGCTGACTCTCGGTCCACAAAATGTTCTCACTCAAGCACAGCGCTATGCTCGCGGCCTAACCAATAGTCTCCTGAATTACGACGGCCACCGCGTGCCCTTCCTATATTCAACCAATGGCGAACGCATCTGGTTTCACGATGTACGGCACAAACTGAGTCGGTCACGAAAGATTAATCAGTTTCACACTCCCTCTGCTCTGCGTGAAATGTTGGAGCACGACCTCGACGTTGCAACTAATTGGCTGGATACTCATGCGAACGATCATTCCTGGCTCAGGCCGTATCAGATTGAAGCCAATGATGCCATTGAGAAATCTGTGGCGGATCGAAAGCGGCTAATGCTGGTCGCAATGGCTACCGGCACAGGCAAGACTTTCACGCTAGTAAATCAAGTCTATCGCCTGATGAAATCAGGCGTTGGTCGACGAATTCTTTTCCTTGTCGATCGACGAGCACTCGCTGCACAGGCAGTCCGCGCCTTTGCTTCGTTCGAGCCTGAGCCCGGGCTGAAGTTTGACAAGATTTACGAAGTCTATAGTCAACGTTTTCAGCGCGGAGATTTCGACGAAGCTGAGAAGTTTGATCCGAAGGCTCTGCCGCAATCGTATCTCGTCGACCCCAAGCAAGGAGATGCTTTTGTCTACGTCAGTACGATCCAGCGTATGACGATCAACTTGTTCGGACGCGATGAGGTCTTCAACATCGGCGACGAACCCATCGATGAAGATGCCGAGAAGCTCGACATTCCGATTCATGCTTTTGATGTAATTATCGCGGATGAATGCCATCGCGGATATTCCACCGGAGAGCTTTCAGTCTGGCGCAAAACGCTCGATCATTTTGACGCCATCAAGATTGGACTGACCGCCACGCCTGCTGCTCACACAAAGGCTTACTTCAAAGATGTGGTTTATCGATATGAGTATGAGCGAGCTGTGCGCGAAGGCTTTCTTGTGGATTACGACGTAGTGACGATCAAGTCCGATGTGAGAATGAAAGGCGTCTTTCTCACCGAAGGCGAGCAGATAGGCGTCATCGATCCGACTAGCGGAGCGGAACAACTGGATCAGGTCGAGGACGAACGTCAGTTCGACACGGGCGAGATCGAGCAAAAGGTCACGGCCCCTGAGTCAAACAAGAAGATTCTTGAAGAGATCAATCGCTACGCCCTGGAGCATCAGGAGCGTTACGGCCGGTTCCCAAAGACCCTCATCTTCGCCGTCAACGATCTTCCCCACACGTCTCACGCGGATAACCTTGTCGATATTGCTCGCGATGTTTTCGGCCAGGGAGACTCGTTCGTCCAAAAGATCACGGGCCGGGTTGATCGTCCGCTGCAAAGAATCCGCGAGTTTCGGAATCGCCCGGAACCGCACGTTGTAGTCTCCGTTGACATGCTGACAACTGGCGTCGACATTCCCGATCTTGAATACATCGTCTTCCTTCGTCCCGTGAAGTCGCGCATTCTTTTTGAGCAGATGCTTGGTCGCGGCACTCGCAAGAGCGATAATCTTCCAAACAAGTCACACTTCACTGTCTTTGACGGCTTTGACGGCACCTTGCTGGAATATTTCAGAAATGCCACAGCGATAACTGCTGAACCGCCCGAAAAAGAACTTAGAACGATTAAGCAGATCATTGACGACGTTTGGGAGAATCGAGATCGGGATTACAACATTCGCTGTCTCGTTCGGCGGCTGCAGCGCATCGATAAAGAAATGTCGGGTGCCGCACGTGAGCTGTTTGCCGCTTACATTCCAAACGGCGACATGGCAAGTTACGCAGCCGAGCTGGCAACCAGCCTGCGAAAAGACTTCACCGGCACAATGAGTCTGTTGCGCAAGCCTGACTTCCAGGACTTGCTCGTGAACTATCCACGCGCGCCGCGAACATTCATTATTGGCTACGAAGTTCAGGATGAGGTGAGTTCAGCATGGTTGGTGCGCGGCCTGGACGGCAAAGAATATAAACCGGAAGACTATCTCGCGGCGTTTGCCCGCTTTGTGAAAGAGAATCCCGCCCAGGTCGAGGCGATTGAGATTCTGCTTGATCGTCCCCGAGGCTGGGGCACAGAAGCACTCGGTGAACTGCGCCAAAAGTTGAGTGCTACCGATGAGCGCTTTACGGTTGATAATTTGCAGAAGGCGCACAAGGTGCGCTATGACAAAGCGCTCGTCGATATTATTTCCATGGTCAAGCATGCGGCGCGCGACCAGGAGCCGCTTTACACAGCTTCGGAGCGAGTGCAGCGTGCCTTTGAAACCGTAACTGCAGGCAAGCAATTCTCCGACGAACAGCAGAAGTGGCTGGACCGCATCCGCGACCATTTAGTTGAGAATCTTTCAATCGATCGTGACGACTTTGAGAACGTCCCGGTGTTCACTCGCTTCGGCGGTTGGGGGCGGGCGAATAAGACTTTCAATAACCAACTCGACAACATTATCAACGATCTTAATGAGGCAATTGCAGCATGAGTGACATCGTTCAAAAACTGTGGGGCTTCTGTCACACACTTCGCCACGACGGCATCGACTACGGCGACTACATCGAGCAGATCACGTATCTGCTTTTCCTGAAGATGGCGGATGAGCGCGGCATTGCCCTGCCGCCCGAATGCAACTGGCCGTCGCTGATGCGCGCCTCCGGCACCGACCTGGCCGACCTGTACGTCGACACCCTGCGCACGCTCAGCCGGCAGCCGGGCATGCTGGGCGCCAT
>DASZZL010000150.1:0-3203 GCA_035545035.1 Pyrinomonadaceae bacterium | reverse complement strand
TAAGACAACGCGTGGCCGCCGAATGCGAGCGCGCCTCGCCTTACTCTGGTGGCGAAGTCGAAGTGGACGAAAGCTACTTCGGGGCGCGTCGAGTGCGTGGCAAGCGCGGGCGTGGCGCTTCGGGCAAGACGATTGTCTTCGGCATCTTCAAACGCAATGGCTGCGTCTACACAGAAGTGGTGCCGGACTGCAGAAAACGCACTCTTCAGGCCGTAATTCGCGGTCGCGTGGCGCTGGACACCGTCATCCATTCGGATGGCTGGCGCGGCTACGACGGCCTTGTCGATGTCGGTTACTCGAAGCATTTCCGAGTCGATCATGGTCGGGACCAGTTCGTGCGCGGACCGCACCACGTCAACGGGATCGAGAGCTTCTGGAGTTACGCCAAGCGGCGCTTGCAGAAGTTCAATGGGGTGCCGGCGCGCACCTTCTATTTGCATCTGAAAGAATGCGAGTATAGGTTCAACCATAGAAACAAAAACCTGGCTCGCGAGTTACTTAAACTACTTGCTCGTTACCCGCTCTAGATGCTGTTTGCTACTCTAGAGCCTTCCTTTTTAATCGTATCTCGCGAAACACTGGAAAATCCTGGGCCGTGCTGCTCTAGTTTGGTGCGGCCATCCTTACTCAAGGTCGCGAGATCGTCCAACAGTTGTCTCAGCAGCACGGTTACTGCTTCCTTTTGTGATCCCACTCTCAGTGCTGGGTTCTTCGGGTTGGGATGAGTGCAGTCCTCTGCGAACGTGCTGTTTAGGAATTTCGAAGTGTCCGGAGAGCCCAGCTCCATCAACCCCTGGGTCTTCACTAACTCGGGACTACTCTCAACAAGGGCCAGGATCTGGATTAGCGAAGCAGGCTTGATCTGTCCGCATAGCGTAATCGTCGTGCTGGTTGCCGGTGGGGTTCCGGCCGATCCATTTCCTGAGTTAGAGATCGGTTTGGTGAGAGGCGCGACTGACAACGTCGGCATAGCAGACGCTACTTTCGTGGGTTTCGGATCTTGAGCCACGCCGTCAGCACCTGCTCCGTTCGTCTCTGAAGAAATACTAACTTCGGGGTTCCCACCCAGCGTCTTCATCTTCTCGGTCGTGACGTTCTGCTCGACGCCCAGCTTTTGAAGTTGCGCCGAAATTTCCTTCTGCGTTTCTGGGCTTGTGGCGCCTATGGTGGATTGAAGCTTCTTCAGGTCTGCGATGTCTTGCTGCAAAGCTGAACTGTACTGTTGGTACAGGCGAAGCAACGATTTCCGATAAATGTCCTGAACGGTCGTGGACTTCGACTGAAGATCAATTTTCTCCAGTTCTTCAATCTTTTGTCGAATCAAATCCGAATTCTGTGAGGCAGGTTCCTGCGCCAGACAGCTAGCTGCACCCAGCAGGATTGATGCACAGCCGAGTAACAAAGCTTTCCAAAAGGTCTTCATGGTTGGCTCCTTTGAGGTTAACGGTGTGACAGCCATTTGACTTTACTCTCCGATCATTTTCACAATTTCTCAGGGTGCGGTTATGAGTTTATCCATTACTAACCTCTACTAACCTCCTAATTGTCCGTCTCGATGGCTAAGCTCCGACATATGGAACCTCCGGGAGCAAAGGCGGCGTCGCAACCGAGAAAAGACACAGGCGACGAAGTCGCGGTGGTTTAGAGAATGCGCGCCGCGCGGCGCGCCGACAAGGAGCTTGGGACACGCGCCTTATACTCTTCCAATGCTCGAGTGTCAAGAGTTATATTTCCACCAATTGCCTTTGGTTGTTGGCCATAACCTTTCTTGCGTGATTTCATGCAAGGCATTACGGGTCTTGCGAAGGTTATGCCTTACCGCTACGCAAGAATCCGAAACGTATGCGCGCAAATACCAACGGCGAGTTCTCATGTCGCGGAGAAGTGGAAACTGAAAACTGAAGTTAGTCGGCGCGAAGACTAGCGCATCAGCATGCAAATGCGAATAATGGAATCTGCGAATGACAATGACGCCAGGCGAGCACGGCAAGATTTATCGTTGCGAACGGTGCGACCGCGAGACGCCGCACGTCGTGGAGTCTGTCGGCGAGGATAATCGGCCACACTTCTGGTGTTGGGATTGCGTCGAGCGGCACGAGAAGGGAAATAATCTAAAACCGGGTTGGCGACGAGCGCATCGCTCGCGGCGCTACCAACCAGTCGGTGAAGTCGAAGGATAACTAAGACTTGCTTTGTTTCCTTGCCGAGACGTTTTCGGTTTGTTCCCACTCACGTCCGTCAAGCGCAAGCAGTTCGTCAGCTTCTTTCGGCCCCCACGACCCCGCCTTGTAATTCGGAAATGAACGCGGCGGTTGCGAGTACCAAGCCTTCTGAAGCGGCGCGACCACACTCCAACCCGCTTCGACTTGATCGGCGCGCTGAAACAAAGTCGCGTCGCCAACCATGCAATCGTGCAAGAGACGTTCGTAGCCGGTGCTGGGTGTATCGCCAAAATAATCTTCGTAATCAAAGTCCATGTCCACCGCGCCGATGCTTACAGTCGGGCCAGGGATTTTCGCGCCGAAGCGCAAAGAGATTCCTTCGTCGGGTTGAATGTGCAACACGAGACGATTGCTCGAAAGGCGTTCGACCGGCGTGTTGCGAAACAGCACGAACGGCGCGCGCTTGAATTGGATCGCAATTTCAGTGTCGCGTGCGGCAAGACGTTTTCCGGTGCGCAGATAGAAAGGAACATCAGCCCACCGCCAGTTGTCAATCAAGAGTTTCAGCGCTACAAATGTTTCAACGTTTGAGTCAGGAGCGACGTTCGGTTCGCTGCGATAGGCGGGAACTTTCTCGCCGGCGATCTCGCCTTTGTCATACTGCCCGCGCACCGAGCGCTCATCGGCTTCTTCCGGGGGAGGACATTGAATCGCGTGGAGAATCTTGGTCTGCTCGTCGCGCACGGCATGCGCGTCGAAAGAGGTCGGCGGCTCCATAGCGGTCAGCGTTACGAGTTGCAGCAGATGATTTGGCACCATGTCGCGCAGCGCGCCCGCGCTTTCGTAGTAGCCGCCCCGCTGTTCTACGCCCACCTGCTCCGCGGCGGTGATTTGTACGCTGTCGATGTAGCGGCGATTCCAAATCGGCTCGAAGATGCCGTTGCCGAAACGAAACACCATGATGTTTTGCACCGTCTCTTTGCCCAGGTAATGATCGATGCGGTAAATCTGATTTTCATTCAGAACTCGCTTGATGTCCTG
>DASZZL010000149.1:0-10464 GCA_035545035.1 Pyrinomonadaceae bacterium | reverse complement strand
AGGCGGCTGTATGCCTCCCACGAGAGAATACCCTCCAACTGGGCCATGTACGCTTCCGGGCGGGGAAACCAGTCTCTGCGCATCGCCAAATCCTCGTCGATCAGCTCGCGCGAAGTGGCCGAATCATAGATAAACGGTACTGCGGCCTCAGCGGCTTCTTCGGGACTCATGTTGCCGCGTGACATTAATAACTGGTTGACCTCGGGTTCGGCCTTAACGACATGCGGTCCGCCCGACGCAGTGCAGCCCAGAATTAGCGAACGTACTCGCTTTGGGTATTGCAGCGCGAACTCCTGGGCAATCATGCCACCCATCGAGATGCCGTATACATGAGCACTCTCAAACCCGCTGGCGTCCAAAACTGCGGCGGCATCGGACGCCATTAACGCAATCGGATACGGCCCCGGCGGCATCTCGCTGCGCCCCACGCCGCGGTTATCGAGTGTGATCGTTCGGTACCGGGCCGCCAGAAGAGGTCGCGTGCGGTACCACATGATAGAAGGATAGCCGAGGCCCATGATCAGCAGAACAGGCTCGCCTTCTCCCAGCTCGTCCCAATAGATCTTCGCTCCTTGATTGTTTATGAACGCCATTGAACTCCTATCGACTTAAAATGCTACCGGCTTTGCACTTCTTTTTGTCAGTTCTTTGGCGTTGCTAAGTTCGCTTTGCTAAATATTGCCTGGCCGAGCCTGACAAACGGCCCGCCATCTTCTGACAATTCTTCGGTGACAGTGAAGGAATAGGCGGAAATGATCTCGATGGTCCTTCTTAGTTGGAGAGTCTGCCCTTTGACCTTGATCGGATCGACGGTAAACCGAATGGAAATCGGGCTGGTCCAATCGCCCTTGCTCGCGACCTGTAAGTCGCGCCGCCGCTCAGCGAAGCTCAGCATCTTCGTTGTCTCATCAAAACCGATCACTGCGCTCTCCTGATAACTCCCCTCTTCGGATTTCCCGTCGGTGTGGCTTTCCAATGTCTTGCCACCGGGCGCCAGTTTGAACGTAGTCATCCCCTCCCTGCGACCACCGGGGCCGAGGGCACTTTCACGCCCGACCCAAGTGAAAGCCCACTGACCAACGAAGTAATCGAGCGACTGTTTTTGCTGCGGTTGTGGGACCAGAGGCCTCGTTGATGGCCGTTGCTCCTGCGTCGCCGCGGCCGCGCTTACGCGCTTAAGATCGTAAGTGAAGTTGTAGGTTTGCCCGTCGACTTCAACGGCGCCCTCTCCTTTGAGAGTTTCGCCCTGCAGCACAAACTTGTAATTGATTGTTACCCTCCCCGCCTGTGGGGAATCGACCTCTGCGTTCGCGGTCACACTATCGCCGTCTACTTTGACTTCCTTGAAAGTTATTGGCCCCAGCAATCCGGTAATGGTGCCTGTGTAGCCGTCTGCTTCTTTCTTGAAGATTACGGTCGCCGGCCGCTCTCCCTGAAAAGATTTGGCAGTCCCTTCCCAGCGCCCTTGCAATCGATCCTGTTGCGCCAGGCCGGCAACGGCGAGCAACTGAACCAGCAGGATTGTCGCGAGCACAATGAATGATCGTCGCATTGATTCTCCTCTCAGCTTCCTGTCAGAACCACCTGCGGTAGCGGGTGGGTCTTCTGCCGAGTTGCCTTAACAAGCAACCCACCCGCTACCGCAGGTGGTTCTGACAGATGCCCGGCCTTCGACTAACTCAATCCGGATGTAATCAGGCCCTTCGATGAACGCGTGCTTCAGCTTGCCCCCCGCGGTGGCCCTAATCGGATCAGTAATCTTCACACCTTCACCAGTCAGTCTCGCGATCGTCTCGGCGAGATTGTCGACGCTGAAGGCGATGTGGTCCACCACGCGTCCTTTAGTCGGCGACATCCGGGTCTGTCCCGGCTGCCACTGATTCGCGTAGGCTTTTCTTGAGTACTGGATGGGATAGATGATGATGTTCACGTTATCCATCATCAGCGACGCGCTGGGCCCGATCTGAAAGTCGCGATAGAAGCGCGGCTCGCGTGACGCGGGACTAGTACCTCGACGCGGGATGCCGAAATGCTTGCTGTACCATTCACCTGCCGCAACCGGGTCCTCACTGAACAAATGCAGATGGCCGAACTGATGATTGCTGGATGTGTTGAGCTCGATCAAACCGTGGTCTGGCGATTCCACATAGGCATAGAAGAATCTGCCGCTGCCAGTGCCTCCCAGGATGTTGCTGATGTCGGTGAGCGGAGTGAAGAACTTTGTGCCCATCTCAAGCTGTTTTTGATAGGCGGCTTTCATATCCTCCGCGCCCCAGCCGAAGTGCCAAATCGCTGAGGTCAGTTCCCAGGGAGGTGCGCTCTTGACTTTATTGAAGAGCAGCCACGACTGCTGTGCCCACACCGCGTCATGGCCGAGAAACCGCGCTTCCTCACAATCAAATTTACTGGTGTAGAACTTGATGGCGCCTGTGGGGTCAGGGGTGTTCAGATGCAGATGATGAAAGTGTGCCGATTGCGACGCGGGTTGTTCAGGTCGGACTATCCCGGGCGCAGCCGGGCCGAAGGCACACAACGCCAGCATAAAGGTCAGAGATAGCTTCACGTTTGCGTACGAGGCCATGGTCCGTCCGCTCGCCGATGGAAAAGAAAACAGCGGTGAATCTAGTGTGCTGTTCTAAAGTGCTCGCAACTAATAACCCTGTCTGTTTTCGGTTGCTCAAGCCTTCGGTCCCGGAGGGACCCAATGTTTATAGAACCAGATTCCCAAAAAACTTTTGAAGCTCCGGAGGAGCGAAATATCTGGTCCGCCGAAAGGCACATTGCGCTCCTCCGGAGCTAAGGAATTCTTTCCCGCAACATCTCTATAAACATTCGGCCGCTCTGCGGCCGGTGCTCGATTTGTGGTCAGAACTTTACAGACAGGACACTAGTCGTCGGCGCGCACCCAGCCATACACAGCGTTGCTGCGCATGCCGCCGCGATCCAGGTACGCCGTCTTGATTCTTTCAAGCGCATCCGCCGGCAAGGCTTTGCGTTTGGCCTTTACATCTACCTGGTAAAGCCGCGCGGCGTTCAGCCCGAAGATCTTCGCCTTATCCTGCTTGGTGAGCTTCTTGTAACCAAATTTTTCACACATATCGTCGGGCATTTGGAAGCGTTTGAAGGCGTCGATCCCCCATTGCGGCGAGCCCCACCACAAGCAATCAGTCCCCCAGACTACGTGATCCGCGCCATAGTACTTGATGTTCTTGCCCAGGCCATGCGCCGCCATCACCGGATCGATCACAGAGAGCGTGTTGAAGAAACTGCCGAGCTCGCAGTAGACGTTGTTCATCTGTGGGTTGCGCTTTTTGATATCCATCAGGACGCTGTGCCAGAGAAAATCGCCAGTCGCCGGATCGTACTGATTGCTCTCTTTCCAGTTGGGTTCGCTCGAACCGTGCTTGATGGCGGAGTGGTAGACGACGAAGTTGAAATCAGGATTGCGCAGCGCCGCCTTCTCGATGTCCTTGGGGTTAGCCAGGTGGCCGAGCGTGCGCGACTGATAAGAGTATCCTTTGTGGATGCTGATGAGTTTCATCCCGCGCTTGCGTGACTCCTCGATGAACCACTGTGCGTTGTCGTCGTCAACCTGGAAGCCGTTGCCCGTTTGGGCCGGGTCGGTGTGGCAGTACCACTTCCACGAACTGATGCCGTAGACATTGAGCTCGCGCTCCATCTGCTCGATCAAGCTGGCTTTGTCAATCGTGTTTGTCGTCCTGTTCCAGTAATGATTCGGGGCGAGATTGCCGTGGTTCAAAGCGCGCTGCGAACCGGCCAGATTGTTAATCTCCTTGCGGGCTCTGGACATGAGCCAGCTCGGCAGGATTTTGCCCGACGTGCCAGGCGTACGTTCCATATCGACGAGCAGCTTGCCGTCCTTGTCGCGCAGGATTTCCCGGCCTGGCACGCCAGAGATGACGACCATCATAGTTTCGCTGTCAAAGAACATTTCCTTGACGAAGTTTCGGAAGCCATAAGCTTCGGCGTCGTTCTTGAGTTGAAAGCCCATGTTCTTCACGAACTCGGCATTGCGAAAGCCCCCGATCGCCAGGCCATTGGTGAAGTGCGATTGGCAATCGATGATGAAGTATTCACTCTTCGGGAATTTCTCCTCCGTTGGCGCTGCCTCCCACGTTTCGATTTCGTCCACGTCCCAGACCTTGCTCGCAAAGATCTTGTTCTGGGCCAGGAAGCATGTCGCCAGGCCCATCGTGCTGGCCATAAAGGTGCGCCGGTCAAGGCCCAGCTTTTTCGCTCGAGTCTCCGACATTTCGCCGATCAATTGCTCGACCTGTTTCTGCGGCTCTGACTGGGGTCGGGGAATGAATTCCTCGTTAGAGACGGCCTGCGTCGGCATGGGAGTATCGACTCCCTTTTTCAGATCTCGTAGGGCTTTGCGAATCCACATAGTGCTGACTCCTATTCTGGGTACTAGGTTACTTGTACAAGAAAAACAATTAGTGTTCTGCCTCGCCCCTTTGGGGCACAGCAGAACGCTCGTCGAAAACTTGTGAATCTCCCGCAAGGCGCAAGACGCAAAGTAGATCTCATCGGTCTCAAGCACCGCCTCGCTAGTAGACCCGCACCACCGGCAGCAGTGCGCGAGACGGATGAACCCGGTCGTGATGAAGCGTATTAGTCGCCACCTGAGTCTGTTTGTCGGCCCGCAGAGGCTTTCCGGTGTTCGGGTTCGGATCAAAGCGCGGATCATTCGAACTGCTGACGTGAATCGCGATGCGATGCCCCTTGTTGAAGATCAAGCTCGTCGACCAGAGATCTATCTTGAACTTATAGACCTCGCCCTGCTTCATAAAGACCTCGTGGTCAAATCCCTCGCGGAAGCGCGCGCGCAGGGCTGAATCCAACACTAACCGTTCAGTGCCATCCGGATAGACGTCAACGAGTTTGGCCATAAAGTCAGTATCGGGCGCGTCACTTTCAGCCCACAGCTCGACTGTTATGCGACCCGTCACCTCGACCGGCGATTGCAGCACCGGTGTGGAAAATTTCAGAACGTCCTTTCGCTCGCCTATCGCCCGCTGGTCCATCGGTCCCTTCTTCTGAAAAAGATTAGCGCCGCCGATGGTCGGAACCGGATTGTTGGGATCATATTTGTAAGTGTCGGCGCTCTCTTGCTCCTGAGGCAGCTTCTCGCTGAGTACGCCGCCGGGGCTGAGAAAATAAGAAGTGATCTTAGCGGGGACGGGCCAGGCGAGCGCCGTATGCCACTCGTTGCCCGGAGCCTTTCCGTCGGTCACGTCACCCATCACGTAGTAACGCACTGGTGGCTCGTCCATGATTCCGTTGTCAACGCCCTTCAGCCAATATTCGAACCACCGCATCGCCAGCTCGGTGGACAGAGTCCCGCCGAAGGAGTTTGCCGGATACTTAACCTCTTCAAGTTGGCCGTGGCCCCAGGGCCCCATGATCAGTTTTTGATTGCCCGCGCCCAGCGCGCCAGCCTTCATCTGCAACCCAACAAAGTTATCGATGTTGCCCTGATTGAAAATGTCGTACCAGCCGCCGTAGTTGTAAATGGGCACCTGCACCTGCTCCCAGTGCCTGGGCATTTCGCTTTTATCGTAGGAATCGTCGTAGTCCTGATGTTTGAAAGTCTCCTCCAGCACCCACTCTGCCTTTTGTCTTTTGAGCCAATCCTCGTTCAACTCCTTGCGGAATACTCCGCCCATAAAACTGGATTGTTCATAGACGCTCGAGCGAGCAACCATCACAAACGCCGCGACCAGATGCGGCGGATTTGCCAGCGCCGCGTAATTGGCGGCGATGCCCATGGCCGATGCGCCAAACATGCCGACGCGGCCGTTCGACCACGGCTGTTTGGCGACCCACTCGACCGTGTCATAACCGTCCGACTGGTCATCCACAAACGGGCGGTACTTGCCTTCGCTTTGGAACGTCCCGCGACAATCCTGGGCCACAAGGGCAAATCCATGCTTCGTCCACGCGCCGTTCAAACGCGTCTGAGAAGCTTTGCCGTAAGGAGTGCGCACCAGCACCACCGGCCACGGCCCTTTACCTTCGGGCAAATAGATAATCGTCGAGAGCTTAACGCCATCGCGCATTCGCGCCATTTGCTCGATTGGCTGCGCCGTCTGACTTGTGACGGCAGGAGTAGTAGGAGCAGCTTGCTGCGAGAATGCCGGGCTGAACGACCCCAGAGAGAATACGATAATGAGAGTCGAGACGAGAAAAAATTTCCTCAAAACGCCCCTCCGTTGCCGTTCATTTATTCGGCCGACGACGTTGCGTGAAGTCATCTTCAGTTTCTACTGTTTCATTCAGTTGGATTAGGATGCCCAGCAAAATCAGCCGATAGTGCGTGAGCACAATATGATAGCTACCGAACGGTCGGTAAAGTAACACCGAGACATACATGCGTCAAGCTTTCTTCCGCCACACTCGTTCGCGCCTAATCTACCCAGTCGAAGGAACGAGTGACGGCCTTCTTCCAGAGCCGGTACAGCTCATCTCGTTTCGCTTCTTCAGTGGCGGGCGTCCAGGTTTGGTCCACGGCCCATCTCGCCCGCAACTCCTCGATGTCTTTGAAAAAACCAACCGCCAGACCAGCAGCATAGGCTGCGCCGAGGGCGGTCGTCTCCATGACTCGCGGCCGGACTACGGTGCGGTTCAGCAGATCAGCCTGAAACTGCATGAGCAAATCATTTCCAACCATCCCGCCATCCACACGAAGTGCGGCGAGCTCTATCCCCGAATCCTTCTCCATAGCTTCTACGACTTCGCGCGTTTGGAATGCGGTTGCTTCCAAGACTGCACGCGCCAGGTGGCCCTTGTTCGCGTACCGTGTTAGTCCGACGATCACGCCGCGAGCATTACTTTTCCAGTAGGGCGCGTAAAGACCAGAGAAGGCGGGAACGAAATACACGCCGCCATTGTCCCTTTCCGTGCGCGCCAATGATTCAATGTCTGCGCTCGTTTTAATCAGTCCAAGATTGTCACGCAGCCACTGCACCAGCGCGCCGGTGATGGCGACACTGCCTTCGAGGGCGTAGGCCGCGGGCTGTGTTCCAAACTTGTAAGCCACGGTGGTAAGCAAACCGTAATGGGACTCGACGGGAGCCGCGCCGGTATTCATAAGTAGAAAGCAACCAGTGCCGTAAGTGTTCTTGGCTTCGCCCGGCTGAAAGCAAGTCTGTCCAACCAGGGCGGCCTGCTGGTCGCCCAGGATCCCGGCAATCGGGACTCCCTTCACGGGGCCGAGGAGGGCGGGTGCATGGACCTCGCTGCTGGAGCAGATGCGCGGCAACATGGCTTCGGGGATGCCGAAGACCTCAAGCAGTTCCGGGTCCCAGGCGAGTGATTGCAAATTCATGAGTTGGGTGCGGCTGGCGTTGGTAACATCGGTGACGTGAACGCCACCTTCCGGACCACCGGTCAGGCGCCACACGAGAAAACTGTCAATGTTGCCAAAAAGCGCATCACCCGCCGCAGCCTGCTCGCGGACTCCGGGAACATTCTCCAGCAGCCAGCGGATTTTCAGACCACTGAAGTAGGTGGCCAGCGGCAAACCTGTTTTCCCTCGGAAGCGCTGTTGTCCGCCATCGCGAGACAATTCGTCCACGTAATCAGCTACCCGCGTGTCCTGCCAGACGATGGCGTTCGCGACCGGCTTCCCAGTCTTGCGGTTCCAGACAACGGTCGTTTCCCGCTGGTTGGTAATGCCGATGGCGGCAAGATCTTCCGGCCGGAGACCGTGCATTGCCGTGGTGATAACCTCCACGGTGCGCTGCCAGATTTCCTCTGCGTCATGCTCGACCCATCCCGGTTGTGGATAGATCTGCTGGTGCTCCTTTTGGGCGGTCGCGACTATTCCTCCGGATTGATCGAACACGATAAAGCGTGTGCTGGTCGTGCCCTGATCGATCGCTCCGACATAACTCGCCATAGAGTTCACCTCCTACCCTGCAACGGGAACCGGTTCGGGCGCGAGCCCAATCGTCTCCAACATGCGATTCACCTTGCTTGTATACAGCTCGACCGCATGATGCGTTTCCGAAGGCGACCAGCCCAGCTCCTGGGCCAAATGGAAAGCAACAACTGGCGCAGCTTGAATGGTCAGCCGCCAGTCGTAGACTTGAAGACCGATGCGGCGGGCCAGTATGTCTTCGATCGATTCGGCCATTTCTTCCCGAATAGCGAAAACTATTTCCGCTCGCAGCGGCGCCAGGCCAACAATTATGGGCTGCATCAGTGCCGGCTGCTCGACTGCGAGTTGAAGCACCTGCGGAGCGCGCGTGCCAAACTTCCCGGCCAGGTGGCGCGCGCTTGATTCAGAAACTCTATAGCCGGTCATCAATGTACGCCAGTAGTCCGCGGAATAGTTTTCCGATCCACACAGCGGGTGATGGCGAGTGGGACTGTCAATCACGCTCGCGCCAAGATACCGCTGCACGTGATCAATTGTGTCTTCCGCCATTGCCCGATACGTGGTCCACTTGCCTCCGAGGATACTGATTAGCCCGCTGGCAGGATCCAACTCGACCTCATGGTCGCGAATCAGTCTCTTCGTCTCTCCGGCTGCTCCCGAGCTAACCAGCGGACGCAACCCAGCGAAGCCGCTAACAATTTGTTGCAGAGTCAATGGCGCGCGCAAGTAGGGATTGAGCTGGCGCAGCACGTACTCCGCTTCCGATCTTTGCACGAGCATTTCAGCTTTAAGGTTCGACTCGGATTCGGTCGTGCCAACCAGCAGTCGGCCGAGCCAGGGAATAGCGAAGAGCACGCGGCCATCTTCGGTCTTAGGTACCATCAGCGCATCGCGGCCCTCAAACAATTCCAAAGGGAAGAGAATGTGAATGCCTTTGCTGAGGCGAAGGCGGTGCGCCAGGCTTGGGTTAGCGAGCGAGCGCACGGTGTCCGAAAAAGGTCCTGTCGCGTTGACGAAAGCGCGCGCCTGAAGTGTGAAGCTCCGGCGCGACAGGGAATCTTCCAGTTGCGCTGCTACGAGTTTGCCATCCGGCCTTCTATGGAAACCGATAACGCGGGCGTGGTTCAGCGCTTCGCCTCCAGCTTCGGTAAGAGTCTGGACCAGGGTCATGTTGAAGCGGGTGTCATCAAACTGGCCATCGGCATAGGCGATGGTTCCGACGAGCCGGCCATTACTGGCGGCCAGCATGGGCATGCGTCGCAGCGATTCTCTGCGTGACAGGAAGCGGCTGGGGAGCAAGCTGGATTTGCCGGAGATCCAGTCATAGAGTTTCATTCCGCTGCCGTAATAAAGGAACTCGAACCAACTGAAACAGGGAATCAGAAGCTCCAATGGCCGGGCCAGAAAGGGAGCATTGCGCATCATCAGAGAGCGCTCGCGGAGCGCTCGCTTCACCACCCTGTACTGCGACAAGTCCAGTCGGGTTACCGCTTGCTGCAGGTAGCGCACGCCGCCATGGATCAGTTTGGTGGAAGCACTCGAGGTGGCAGAGGCGAAATCCCCGCCGTCTACGAGGACCGTGTTCAACCCGCGCAGTTGCGCGTCCAGCGCGCAGCCCGCGCCCGTGGCCCCGCCGCCGATGACGCAGACGTCGAACGTCTTTCCCGCGATGTTCTCCAGCGCTTCCGGACGGCCTTTCATCGCGTTCTTATATCAGTTTTGGTTTCACTGTGGATAGGCCGAAGCTTTGAGACTCCGCCGGCTCCAGTCGGTGCTGTTCAAAGCAGGCAGCTGGCCCGGATTATTCATGAACGAAACTTTTGTCATGGACAGCGTATCGCATACGGTCGAAACACACTGTTACCGAAACCGCGAGCGGTAGCGACCGGATGCCGGCACTCAAGTTGATGCGCTTGTTACAGAACCGCGAGCGGTAGCGACCGGATGCTAGACTCAACCGATCCAAAAGACACGTCAGAGCGTAGGTTGAGTGCCAGCATCCGGTCGCTACCGCTCGCGGTTCCGTAACAACAGTCGTGGTTTCACGGGCTCGGCGATCGCCAACCGCGCACTTTACGGATCGTCCCAGATTGCTTCATGAATAATCCGGGCTAAGCCAGAGGCCAGTAATTAGCAATCGGAAACCACCGCTACCGCAGGTGGTTCTGACCCCCAACCCCTGACCCAGACTACTGATTGCTGATTGCTGCTCTCTGACTTCTCTTGCTTTGTTTGACGCTATCAATCTCACGCTCGTATGATTCCCTTGCGACAAGCACTTTGTATTTCGCGCCCAGGAGGAAGAAAAAGACCATGACTCTGCAGGAAATCATTCATGATATTCACGGCCTAGATGCGGAACTCGAGAAGCTGGAACAACGCTATGGCCTTCTCTCGCAGGACTTCTATCACTTGTACAAAGCCGGTGAGATCGAACAAAGTCGCGACTTCATCGAATGGGTCGGTTACTACGAGACCAAGCTTGAGCGTCTCGGCCGGTACCGCGAGTTGATGTACGACTATTTGCGCCAGCTACGACAAACGGAAGGCCTCAA
>DASZZL010000148.1:0-6096 GCA_035545035.1 Pyrinomonadaceae bacterium | reverse complement strand
ATCTCTCCGAGAACCAGGTGATCGTGTTTACGGATTGGACCGGACGCTCGCCACAGGAAGTCGAGGACCAGGTTACTTATCCGCTGGTGACCAGCCTGCAAGGTCTGCCGGGCGTGCGCGTAGTGCGCGCGAGTTCGGCGTTTGGCTTCTCGATGATCAACGTGATCTTCGAAGACAGCGTCGATCTCTACTGGGCGCGGACGCGCGTGCTGGAACGCTTGAATCTTGTCGGCAAACAGTTGCCGGCGGGAGTCGTCCCAACGCTTGGTCCCGACGCTACCGGTGTGGGACAGATTTTCTGGTACACGCTGGAAAGCGATCAGATGAGCCTGCGCGATCTGCGCACGCTGCAAGACTGGTTCGTCCGTTATCAACTGAACTCGGTGCCCGGGGTCGCCGAAGTCGCCAGCGTCGGCGGTTACGTCCAGCAGTACCAGGTCGATGTCGATCCGAACAAGCTGCGATCTTATTCGTTGCCGCTGTCGATGGTAGTCGAAGCAGTCGAACGTTCCAACAACAACGTCGGCGGCAACGTCGTCGAGCAATCAGGTCAATGGTCGGTCGTACGCGGCGTTGGTCTGATTCAGTCGGTCGCCGATGTCGAGAACATCGTGCTGACTTCGTCGAAGGGCACTCCGATTTACGTCAAGAACGTCGCTAATGTAAAACTCGGCAACGCGTTTCGCACCGGTGCGCTGGATAAGAACGGCAAGGAAGCGGTTGGCGGGGTCGTGATCGCACGCTATGGCGTGAACACGCTCGAAGTGATCGACGCGGTCAAGCAGAAAATCAAGGCGCTGCAAGCGGGTCTGCCAAACGGCGTGCAGGTTGTGTCCTTTTACGATCGCACGCAGTTGATTCAACGAGCCACGCACACTTTGAAACGCGCGCTCATCGAGGAACTTATCCTCGTCACTCTCGCGCACATCATCTTTCTCGCGCATTTCCGTTCGATTCTTATCGTCACGATTCCGCTCCCATTGGCGGTGCTACTGGCTTTTCTCTTTATGTACTACGCCGGCATCAGCTCAAATCTGATGTCGCTCTCGGGCATCGCCATTGCCATCGGCGTGCTGGTCGACGCGGGAATCGTGGTTACGGAGAATGCTTTCCGCTTTATCGAACAGCGAAAGATCGATCCGAAGAACCGCCGGCTGGTGTGGCAGACGGTGCTGGAATCCACGCGACTTGTAGGGCGCCCGATCTTCTTTTCGATGGCGATCATCATTCTCGCGTTCGTCCCTGTGTTCGCCCTCACCGGCGAAGAAGGAAAGCTGTTCCACCCGCTCGCTTTCACCAAAACGTTTGCCATGGCGGGCGCAACGGTGATCGCCGTCACGCTGGTGCCCGTGCTTTGCACACTGCTGCTCCGCGGCAAGTTCCATGCGGAGCAGGCAAATCCGGTGATGCGCGCTTTACATTTTGTCTATCGGCCTGTTTTGCGCTTTGCGTTGAATCACCGCGTGCTCACCGTGTCGGCTGCGGCTTTGCTCTTCGCTGGCGCGATCTTCCTCGCCACCGGCATTGGCAAAGAGTTTATGCCGCCGTTGAACGAAGGGGATCTGATGTACATGCCGGTAACCGATCCGGCGATCTCGATCGATGAAGCGCGCGCCATCATGAGCAAGGAAGACGAGATTCTCAAGAGCTTTCCCGAAGTCGAGTGGGCGGTCGGCAAAGCCGGACGCGCGGAAACGTCAACCGATCCCGCGCCGGTGAACATGAACGAGACCATCGTTCACTTGAAACCGCCGGAACAGTGGCGCGCTGGGTTGACGCGCGAATCGCTCATCGCGGAGATGGACGAGAAACTGCGCCTGCCGGGCGTGACCAACATCTGGACACAGCCGATCAAGAACCGCATCGACATGCTCTCGACCGGCATTCGCTCGCAAGTCGGCATCAAGATTTTCGGCAACGATCTGAAGACGCTGGAGGACTTGTCGCGCCGCGTCGCCGATGTCGTGCGCACGGTGCCCGGCGCGAAAGACGTTTACCCCGAACAGATCAGCGGCGCGCCTTACATCGACATCCACATCAACCGCACGGCGGCGGCGCGTTATGGCATCGACACTAGACTGATCGAAGACGCGATCGAAAAAGGCATTGGCGAAACTAATCTTTCGGTCACGATAGAGGGTCGCCGACGCTTTCCGGTGCGCGTGCGTTATGCGCCCGAGTTTCGCGGCAGTCGCGAAGCGCTCGCGCATATTCCCATCATGTCCTCGACCGGCGCGCCGATTCCTTTGGCGCAGCTCGCCGACATCAGTGAAGTGCAAGGCCCGACGATGATTTCCAGCGAGAACGGTTTGCTGCGTGGCACGGTGCTCTTGAATGTGCGCGGTCGTGATGTTGGGAGTTTCGTTGACGAAGCAAAGAATGCGATCGCGAGCCAGGCGCAACTGCCCGCTGGCTATTACGTCGAGTGGAGCGGCGAATACGAAAACCAGCAGCGCGCGCGCAGCCGTTTGCTGGTCGTAATGCCAATCGTGCTCGTGATCATCTTCGCGCTGCTTTACATCACGTATCACTCGGCGTTGGAAGCGGCGCACGTGCTGCTCGCGGTGCCGTTCGCGCTGACCGGCGGCGTCTATCTGCTCTGGCTCTTGAACTACAACTTTTCAGTTGCGGTGTGGGTCGGCTTCATTGCGCTGTTCGGCACGGCGGTGCAGACCGCGGTCGTCATGGTTATTTATCTAAACGAAGCAGTGGAGCGCAAACGACACAAGTTGGGACAGCTGGATCGCGCGTCGTTGATTGAAGCAGTGACCGAAGGCGCATTGTTACGGCTGCGACCAAAGTTGATGACGGTGTCAACGGTCGTGGCTTCTCTGCTGCCGATCATGTGGAGCACGAGCGCGGGCGCGGAAGTGATGAAGCCGCTGGCGACGCCGGTGCTGGGCGGAATGCTTTCCAGTTTGTTGCACGTGCTGATCGTGACGCCGGTGATCTTTTTCTGGTTGCGCGAGCGAGAAGTGAAGAAAGAGCAAGCGGCGGTAGTGTCTGACTTGAGAACTCAAGGTGAATAGTATCCACAGTCCGATGCGTAGAACTGAGCACAAGATGAGTCGCATCTCTCAACAAGCCTGCGAAGCAGGCGACATATTGGTAGCCCACGGTGCAGCGAGCGCAGCGAGCAAACCGTGGGTTAACGAGCCAATATTTTCTCAAGCCCGCTTTAGCGGGCGACAGACATTCGCGGCGAAAAGTTTCTGTCGCCCCTACGGGGCTCGTCTTTATCAGGCGTTCTTCCCCGGGCTTACGCCCGGGGCTACACTCTGCCGCCCGCTTCGCGGACTCGTTGTTGCGGTCCTCTTGACTACCTTCTTTGCAATGAGCGCGGAGGTCCCAGCCCAGATCTCCTCGGCTCCGGCTCCGCACGCGACTCCGAGTCCAACTCCGAATCCAGTTTTGTCTCGCTATCTCGATCAAACTAACGGCACGACCGCAGACAGCGCCGTGGCTTACGCGCTCGCGCACAACGGGGACCTCGAAGCCGCACGCAAGGAGATCGACGCGGCTCGCGCGATGGTGAAGCAAGCACGTCTGCGAGCAAATCCAAGGCTCGACGTTGACGGCACAAGGCAGATTAACGGCAAAGACAACAGTGTGATGGCGAGCGCGATGTTGCCTTTGGAATTGGGCGGTCGGCGCGCGGCGCGCATTGCGGTCGCCGAGCGAGAAGTGGAAGTCCGCGAGCGCGAAGTTGTCAATCGCGAGCGGATGCTCGCCGCTGAAGTGCGGGCGAAGTTCGGCGAGGCGCTGGCCCTGGCGTTGAAGCTTTCTTTCACCGGCGAACTCGTGGAAGCAAATCAGCAGAGTTTCAATCTCATCGCCGCGCGCGTCATCGAAGGCGCCACGCCGCCGCTTGAACAGAACATGGCGCTCGTCGAATTGAATCGTCTCCGCTCGATGCGCGAGAGCGCTGAAGGCAAGCTCGAAGTGACAATGTTCGAGTTGAGAAACCTCATCGGCTTGAAACCGGAAGAGCGGTTGCGACTGCGCGGCGACTTCGACAACCTGATAGACCAACTGCCGCCAGTTGCTGAAGCGACCGAACGTGCGTTGCACGAGCGACCTGACCTACAGGCATTTCGTGCTGCTGAGAATCTCGCTACTGCGCGCATCGAACAAGCGCGCGCGGAAGGCCGGCTCGATGCGAGCGTTTCGGCTGGCTACGAGCGCATGAATTCCAGCTTCCCGGTTTTCGGAGTCAACGAACACGGCCAGTTGCAGCCGGTTCAGGACGTATTTCACTTTTTGAAGTTTGGCGTCTCGCTCGACTTGCCCGTGCGCAACAAGAACCAGGGCGCGATCGAAGCTGCGGTTGCGGAGTCGGAAGCCGCGAAGCAACGCCGCGAATTCGCAGAGCTGACCGTGCGCCGCGAAGTTGCTTCGGCTTACGCGCAGTACGAACGCGCCGCGCGCGCGATGGAAATCTTTCGCGTCGGCGTGCGTGAACCGGCGAAGGCGAATCTGGATGTCGTCAGGCAAACGTACGAGCTTGGATCAAGAACCCTGATTGATTACATCGGCGAGCAGCGCCGTTTCATTGAGCTGGAAAACGACTTCATTGAGGTCGAGCTGGCGGTTTACAACGCTCGCGTGGAAATTGCGCGGGCTTCTGCTTCACCGGAGTTGATAAAGAGATGAGTGAGGGCTGCGTTGCTAGCATTCGTTTGCGGCTAGGCCGCTTGATGTGCGGAAGGTCTCTGACCTTCCGTGTTAGTCATCTTAATTATTTTGGGGCTAAGCGCCAGATTCGGGGCGGAGCCCCGAGGAATTTCATTGTAGGCATTCCGGTGAGGCAGAGCCTCACCGCACATCAGGCGGCGAAGCCGCGGAGTTAACCAACATGAACCAAGAGTCGGAGGATCAAATTAATGCAGCCGCTGCGGCGAATACTTCGCGGGCTCGGCGGAAAGCACGAACCGCAATCGTACTGGTAGTTGTCGCTGGAATCTTCGCTGCGGGTCTCGCCACGTGGTTCCTCTGGCCTGGGAAAGCCGGCAAGCCTGTGCCCGCGCCGCGCTCAGTTTCGTTTGACGAATCAGCGAATCAAGCGGCCGCAATCACTGGCGACCAGAAGTTAGTACTGACGCCGGAGCAAGCGCAGGCCGCGGGGTTGAAGATCGAAACGGTTGGCGAGAGGCCCACGATTGAAGCGACCGGACAGATGGCTACCGGCGTTGTGCAAGCGAATAGCTACAAAGAAACTCCGGTGGTCGCGCTCGTTGGCGGAATCGTTCGCAGTGTGAGGGTCGAACTGGGCCAGAGTGTGAAGCGCGGACAAACGGTCGCGGTTGTCTTCAGCAACGAACTCGCTGACGCTCAGTCGCGCTATCTCACCGCAACTGCGGCGCTCGACGAGCATCATCGCCATCACTTGCGCACGATCAAGCTGGTGGAGATTGGGGCTGCTAGTCGCCAGGAACTCGAAATGGCGATCTCGCAATACCGGGAAGCCGAATCAAACGTCGCCAATCTGCGGCAGAAGCTGATGTTGCTGGGCATGTCGTCGCCACGGATCGACGCGCTGAATTCGACTTCTCAGATCAGTTCGGAAATGACAGTGACTTCACCGTCGTCCGGCACCATAACCAGCCGGAGCGTGAATCCGGGTGAAGTGATTGAAGCGAACAAAGAGCTGATGCGCGTCACCGATCTTTCTACGGTATGGGTCGTGGGGCAGCTTTACGAAAAGGACCTGGCGACGATTCACGTGGGCAGCGGCGCAAACATCATTTCGGATGCTTATCCGGGTCGAGTCTTCCGCGGTCGCATCTCTTATGTCGATCCCAAAATCGATCCGACGACGCGCACGGCGCAAGTACGCATTGAGCTGGCGAATCCCGGGCAGGCGCTGAAGATTGGCATGTATGTAAACGTCGCGTTCGCGGCGCTTGGCGTCGCCGAAAGAACTACGCCGGTCGTTCCCAAAGACGCGGCGCAGAGCATCGGCAACCAGCAATTCGTTTTTGTCGCGACCGAGAAGCCGAACGAATTCCTTTTGCGTGAGGTCCGTTTGGGAACAGAGAGCAACGGCGTCTATCCCGTGCTGGAAGGTTTGAATGCCGGCGAGCGAGTCGTTACGGA
>DASZZL010000147.1:0-41016 GCA_035545035.1 Pyrinomonadaceae bacterium | reverse complement strand
AAGTGAAGCCAGCGTAGTTGGCGGGTGTGCTGACGGTGCCGGTGCTGAGCACGAGCGCCTGACCAGTGGAGGTGTTGAGAATGACGTCGCCGACGTTCAGGGTGCCGAAGCTGGTGCCGGCAATGCCGGTGGTGGTCGAGGCGCCCACGGTAAAACCGTTCAGGTTGTTGCTGGTGGTCGTGTTGTTCAGGCTGACGGTAACTCCTCCGCTGGTGATCGTCGTCGCGTTTCCAATGGTATTCATTGTCGGTAACGCATCGCTATACGCCTGCGGCGTTAAGCCGGTCAGCGTTTGCAGAGCGGTGGCCGCCGGAATGACGGTCGAATCCTGACCAAAAAGTCTCTGCCCACTCAGTAGCGTCACCGGCCCGATGTAATTAATTGCGCTCTCAAAGATGAAGATGTTGTCGTTTATCCTCGGATGGGCCGGGACCACTACAGCGTTGTCGTTGAAACCCTGAAAAGAAGCCAGAGTAGAGAAAGGAGTCGTGAGCCTTCCACAGCCTGCGACAAGCGTCGTGCAGGGCGGCGGACCTGGATTGTTGTTGATGAACCAGATCATGCCGCTGACGGTCAGGGTCACGGTTCCAGTGCCGGTCTTGCCGGTTGGATCGGTCACTGTATAGGTGAAAGTATCCGAGCCCTGGAAACCTACAGGTGGATTGTAGGAAAAACTTCCGTCCGAGTTGACGGTAACATTGCCGCCCTGAGTCGAAGTCACCCCTGCACTTGCCGTCAATCCAACGTTGGTGCCGGTGTCGGGATCGATATCATTCGCGAGCAAGCCCTGTGCGATGTTGGGCTGTATGCGCACGTTGCCGATCACGCTGTAGGCGTCGTCAAAAGCGATCGGCGTGGTCTTTACTGAGCCGCCGACGAGCGTCGTATTGTTGTCGAGTACATCGGTATAGACGACATTTAAAGCATCTGTGAGGCTGGTGTTGGTAATGACCGCGGTGTAGGTAATTGTGTCGCCGGGATTCTTCTTCGAGCCGAGGCCAATGTCATCCGCCAGCGTTGCGGTAATCGTCGGCGCGAACGGCGCCATCGGCGTTAACGTTTTTCTGTGAGCGATTCGAGTTAATGGCTTTGTATTGGATTTGGAGACAGCGCTGATCGCTTGCGGCGCATCGGCGCGCTTCGTGTTTCTGGAGGCGGAGACTACAAAGGTGATCAGCGTGGCGGCAGCGACAAACGAGATCAGAACGAGTGCCAACGGACTGCGCAAACTGAGTCGAGACATGGAGCGCTTCATCTTGTTTCCGGTGTTGATTAGTCGAAGACTCTCGACCGGGATGCGTGGGAAAAACTGCTTCATGGCTCTCTCCTTGTTGGTGACGGCTCCTGCGACGGATTTCCTAATTAAATCAGGAGAGCAAGACTATTACAGAGTCGATTTTGGGTCAATTGGAATTGTCTGGGGAGAAGCGTGAACGAGTAGGTCATTGAGTCAGTACCACCTGCGTGAGCGGGTGGGACCATCAGTCAACCAGCGCGTTGAGTGTCTGACCCACCCCCTGACGGGGGTGGTACTGACTCCGTTGCGTTAGAGGTCTCTTGTCAGTACCACCCGCGTGAGCGGGTGGGACCATCAGTCAAGATCCGGCAGATCGCCGCCCTGTCCATTCATGACATAGTCGATCGCCAACGCCAGGCTACGCTCGTTCCATAGATGCCGCTGGCTGCCTTTGTCGGCCCAGGGGCTATGTGACTCTTGCCAGTCTCCATCCGATCGCATTCGTCGAGTCCCGTACGCCTTGAATGCATTGAGCGCGCGCTCCGGCCTCTCGTCCCCGATCGAAACCACGATGTGCACATGATTAGTGCGGACGTTCAGCGCGTGCAGAAACCACTTGCGATGGGCACAGACCTCGCGGATCGCGCTATCGACGCTTTGACGTTGCTCCGCGTTGAGCGTATCAGGGTCAGACTTGAGCGTGCCGGTATTGAGCTCGCGCCGGCGATCACTGCGCGGGACGTAAGGCGACTTGTAACGATTGTGAAACCGATCGATTGAGCCGCGCTCGTCTCCATGGAGCCACGTGCCGTAGCAACGGAAGGTAATCAAGTATCCGAGCGGGAGATCGGTATCGTTCCACATGCGAGGGGCCATCTTAACCCACCCGCTGACGCAGGTGGTACTGACTCCGTGGGGCGGGTCGAGTCAAACATCACCCGGCGATATGGAGTCAGTACCACCCCCGTGAGGGGTGGGTCAGACACGCAACGCGCAGGTTGACCGATAGACCCACCCGCTGACGCAGGTGGTACTGACTGCTCAGCGCTCGCAGCTCCCAAAAACAAAACCGCCAGCACGAACTCTCATCGAGAGTCCATGCCGGCGGAAATGATTTGCGTTCTCCTGCTTACTGCTGACTGCCGCCTGCCGACTGTCTTCCTAAGTTCGTGGCGGGTAGACGCCTTGCAAAGCAATACAAAAATTCAGCGTCAGGTACGGCATCATGTTGTTATGCGGCTGGTCGCCACCGGCTGGTGGAATGGCGGCCGGATTCAAGCTCACGAAGGGACCCGTCGCCTGATCGGTGTACTGAAGAACACCGATTCCCTGCGCGAGAAGGTTGTTCAACGGATGGCTGTCACCGCCGTCTTGGGTCGACGCCATCATTGAGTGAGTGTGACTTGGAATCTCCGACTCGAGCAGGGTCACGGTCTGTGACCCGCCCGTCTCACCTAGATCGTGCAGTGAAAGCCCGGGGCCCTGCCCCGGATGCATAGGCGCATTACCCTGCATGTCGGGCAAGGCGAAGTTTGATTTGCCGTCGCCGCCATAGGTCGTCCCGAGTAAGGAGAACAGCGCCGTGTTCTGCGAGAGCGGCAATAACTGCCCGTCACAGAAGGCCCAACCCTTGGGCGCAAAGTTGAACCCGAAGATTCTGATTTCAGCAACAAATGGATCCATGGTTATTCTCCTTAGGTCTGTGACGGGAAAATCCCGAAGAGCGAAATGATAAAGTCAACGCACAGGTACGGCTGAAAATTACTGTGTGGCTGGCTGCCTCCCGTGGGTCCGACGGCCTTTGCATTGAGCGGCGTGAGCGGCGCGTCGGTGCCGTAGGGGAACGTCGTAGCGAGCGGCGCCGTAGCCAGGATATTATTCGTCGGATCCGATGTTGTCGCCGCACCCGACGATCCCGGCATTGGGTGCGTATGCGCCGGAATCTGATTGACCGTGAGGGTGATCTCTTCAGCTCCCCCTGTCTCGGCCAAAGTGAACCCATTGCCAAAGTGAATGGGAAGTCGTCCACGCAGATCGGGGAGAGCAAAAGTTGATTGCCCATCGCCGCCGTAGGTCGTACCAATCAAATTGAACAAGGTCTCGTTCTCAGAAATGGGAAGCAACTGCCCACTGCAAAACATCCATCCCGCCGGAGCGAAGTTACCGCCAAACATTCTGATTTCGCCTACATATGGTTGTGCCATGATTATCTCCTTAGTTGGGCGACGGGAATACTCCCTGAAGTGCAATACTGAAGTTCAGCACCAGGAACGGCTGCATATTCAGATGCGCCTGATTGCCGCCCACGGTCGAAATCTCGCGTGGATCCATCCCGACCAGACCAGTTGCCGGACCGTACAGAAACGACGACCTTGCGCCGCCCAGGATCTTTGTATTGTTAGGCGTGTTTCCGGTGCCCAGGGCAGCCAGCGTACTGCTGGCGGTCGTGGAATGCACATGCGTAGGCAACTGTGCAGTGTTAAGCGTGTGCGCCTGCTCGCCGCCTTTTTCACCAAGTGTATGGCCATTGCCGACGTGAATCGGCGTCATGCCCTGCAAGTTAGGCAGCCCGAAGTTAACGCGCCCGTCACCGCCAAAGGTGGTGCCAAGCAAACTGAAGAGCGCCTGGTTCTGGTTGATGGGCAAAAGCTGCCCGTTGCACAACGCCCAGCCTTTCGGCGCAAAGCCAAAACTGAATATTCTGATTTCTGCAAGAAATGGTTCTGCCATGGTTTTCTACTCCCTCAAGAGTAAATTCGATAGTGATGCCCTTTGGAGTGCGCTGACTCGTCAGCGCTATCAGCACCCCACGCGGGCTGCCCGCGCGGGGACCCCGCAAGAAAGCGGCGACTAGTCGCCGCACTCCAAATTACGCCCTGCTCAGGGTCGGGTTACCACACGAGTTGGATCCCGCTTTTGAAAAACCTGAAAGCTCTGGAAATTTGAAGCGGCGGGGATTCTAACCGCAACTCCGGGAAATTACAAGCAAGAAAAATTACTACTTGGGGAAAGTATCTTTAAGACAAGCTTAGCAGGTATGGCGGCAGGGTGTCAGAAGCCCGACCGTGAGGGAGGGCACCTTCGGGGCCGGTCTCGTTTGGATGCCCTCCCTCACGGTCGGGCTTCTGACACGATCAAACTCGCTAATCAATCACACCCTCAAAAAAATCTTCATCACCGCCTCGTCTCTTTGACGGTTTGGTTTTCTTAAGCGGCGTGGTTGTGGGCGCGGGCGTGGATGTCTTCGGAGGCGCTGCAGGCGTTACCGGCTGTTGCGGCGTAACTCTCCCCGAAGGCTTTGACAGACGCGTCGGCGCCGGAAGCAGCGCCTGGCTGTACGGCAGTCGATTAATAATCGCGACGAAGCTTTGGGCGCCATTGTCATCCGGCCCGCCCGGAACCAGGAACAGTTGGAACGTACCGAGGGACGGGTGCTCGATCCTATATGTATTCTGCGGAAGCGCGACGTTGCCGCCTCGGAACAGTAACGAAAAACATTCAGCGCCGTTTTGCGCCTTGGCAGCCCACGGCATCAGATCCTTAACCTCGACCAGCGCGACATCAATAGTGGAGTATCCGGTGTAAAGCCGGAAGATGGAATTCAAATATGATGAAAAGGCCGACCGGTTGTAATGCGAAAGCGGGTCGGCTGCGATGTCCTTCGATTGATCGATCGGGTTGCCGTCATTGCCCTTGGGAATCTGCTGGCCCATCGCCTTTAAGGGAATGGCTGCCGACAGCGCCACCAGAGTCCCCGCCTTCAAAAATTTTCTTCGCGTGATAGACATTTGCTTCTCCTTTGATTAGCCGGGCAGAGGCGGGTTCCATTGCCAGGCGGGCGGAGATGGGGTCCGCTCAACGTCGCCGTCAAGTCTATTATCTTTTTAGTAAACATTCAACGTGTCATTTTTCGCAAGTATTCACAGATTACGCGGACATATCGACAGATTACGCAGCGACAGTGAGGTCAGTACCACCTGCGTGAGCGGGTGGATCAAACACTCAAGGAGCAGGTTGACCGATGGACCCACCCGCTTACGCAGGTGGTACTGACCTCTCAGCGCCACCTGCGCTGGTTATGAAGTAGAATTCACACGACCCCGTTGGGGAAACACCGCTCTTTACTATCGAGAAAGCTTCTGATGGAAACTAACGAGATGGAATTCCCATTGCCGCGCGGCGGCCGGCTGGCTTTGCGGCCGGTCACGGACGCGGACGAAGAATTTCTGCTTTCAATCTATGCCGCCACGCGCGCGGACGAACTCGCGCAGGTTGAATGGGAAGAAGGACAGCAAGCTCTCTTCTTGAAGTGGCAGTTCGATCTGCAGCGACGCGAATACGACGTGCGGTTCCCCGACGCCGAGTACTACGTGATTTTGATTGACGACTGTCCGGCAGGAAGAATTTGGATCGGGCGAGATGACCAGCAGATTCGCTTGCTCGACATAGCCATCTTGCCGGAGTTTCAAAACCGCGGCGCCGGCACGCTTCTGCTGCGTCGGCTGATCGATGAATCAAAGCGCGCGGGCAAGGCCCTGCGCCACATGGTCTTCGTGCTCAATAACGATGCGCACCGTTTTTACGAGCGACTTGGTTTCGTGGTGATCGAAGAGTTTGGCGCCTACCAGCACATGGAGTGGCGACCGGAGTCAGAACCAGCTGCGGTAGCGGGTGGTTGATCCTTGATGGGATGAAACCGGGCACGCCCGGGATCAACCGCCCGCTACCCCGACGTGTCGGGGTTCCGACTTGAAATAATTGAAGACAGCTTCGTAGCGAAAACTCTTTTCGTCACCGGCGACGGGCACCAGAAAGACCTCGAATTCGCCCATGCGCTCGTGCTCCAGCCGATAGACTTGCTGCGGGAGAAACGGATCGCGAGGGCCAACAAAAAAAACCGAGAACCGTTCCATTCCGCCTTGCTCAATCTCCTGGCTAGCGTATCCCTTAACTTCGATCAGCTCCAATTCGATCTCTCGCTGGTCTGCCTTGACGTGAAACTTCGTGCCGACGTGTTGCGAAAACTCTTTCTCGGTCAAACTCACGGGCATCGATCGATCTCCTTTAAGAGAATCATGCTGGCTTTCGGCCTGAGTATATCATCGCCGGCCAATGGATTATTCCGACCTGGGGAAACAGTTGCAGTCAGCGTTATTTGAGAGTTAAATAACGCCACTCATGGTCGGGCAGACTCTCGGCAATTACAAGATCCTCCAAAAGCTGGGCGCCGGCGGACAGGGCACAGTTTATAAAGCGACGGACAACAAGCTGGGCCGCACCGTCGTCCTCAAAGTTTTGCCGGCTGAACTGACTGTCAAAGAATCCAACCTGAAACGTTTTGCTCGCGAAGCGCGGCTCGCGTCCGCGCTCGATCATCCGAACATCTGCACGATTTTCGATCTCGACGAAGCCGAGGGTTTGCACTTCATCGCGATGCAGCACGTCGAAGGCCGCAACGTGCGCCAGCTTGTCAACGGGCGGCCGCTGGAATTGGAAAGCGCTTTGCGGATTGGGATTCAGGTTGCGGACGCGCTGACCGCGGCGCACGCGCGCGGAATCATTCATCGCGATATCAAATCCGGCAACGTGATGGTCACCGACTCGGGCCAGGTGAAGGTTCTGGATTTTGGCCTGGCAAAACTCCTCGACGAGACGGAAGCGCAAACCTCGGGCATTCATCAAACTGAGCTGACTGAGGTCGGCGTGCCCTACGGCACGGCGACTTACGCGGCGCCGGAACAGGCGCGGGGCGATCGCGTCGATGCGCGCGCGGATATTTTTTCGACCGGCGTGCTGCTTTACGAAATGCTGACCGGCACCTGGCCGTTTCGCGGCAAATCCACGGTCGATGTGCGCCATGCCGTGTTGCATGACTCGCCCAAGCTGCTGGCCGAAGCGCGACCAGGCCAAACGCCCGCGCGCTTGCAGCAGATCCTCGATCGCGCGCTGGCCAAAGATCCGCGCGATCGTTATCAAAAAATCTCAGAGCTAGGCGATGAGCTGCGCAAAGTCCTGCAAGAGGTTTCGTCCGGCGCGCCGTTCGAAGTAACCGCGGCGCCGGCGCACCACCTGGCGGGAGCAAATCCGGTTTCGCGCGCGATGCGCTGGCTTAAGACGCTGACCGGATCCGAGCCGCACACCAGCTCGCCGCAGTTGACCTCGGCTCCCGTCGCTGGAACTCACGAGACGCCATCCACAACTATTGCTGATCGCGAGAAGAAGAGCCTCGCTGTTCTGCCTTTCAAGAATCTGAATAACAATCCGGCGTCGAGCTTCTACGAATTCGCTTTGGCCGATGCGGTTATTACCGAACTCGCGCGTATTCGTTCGCTGGTCGTGCGCCCGTCGTCCGTAATGTCGAAATACCAGGGGCAGCCTGCCGACCCGCGCGACGTTGGGCGCGAGCTGAACGTTGACGCCGTTTTGTCCGCGGGTTTCATTCACGTGGGCGAGCGCTTCCGTGTCACCGCGCAACTTTTGGGCGTGGCCAGCGGCGAGATTCTCTGGAGCGATCGCATCGATGCGGCGGCTGCAGATATCATCGCCGTGCAGGACAAGATCACTCAGCGCATCGTCGATGGCTTGCGATTGGAACTCAGCCCGGACGAGCAAGCGGGTTTAGCACAGCCGGCGACGGTGAACGCCGAAGCTTACGAGGAATATCTGCGCGGCCGCGATCGCTTTGCGCGCTTTATCTTTCGCACCGTGGCCGAGGCGGATTGCGATGCAGCCATCCAGCATTTCAATCGCGCGATCGAACTCGATGATACTTTCGGGCTGGCGTACGACGGTTTGGGTGCGTGTCACGTCAATCGCGTTTTCAAAGGCCTCGGCGGCGCCGAAGATTTCGAGCGCGCGGAATCCGCGTTTAGCAAGGCTCTGGCAATTGATCCAAACATCATCGAGGCGCGCATGTTGATG
The DNA here is from genome assembly GCA_035545035.1 of Pyrinomonadaceae bacterium. Lineage (GTDB taxonomy): Bacteria > Acidobacteriota > Blastocatellia > Pyrinomonadales > Pyrinomonadaceae > UBA11740. Next base: position 32,858 of record DASZZL010000147.1, on the reverse strand, counting down.
GTGTTCGTTTACTGCTGGCGCGGCCAGAAGCAGAAAGCGCGCGAGGAAGTTGCGCGCATGCGCCGCGAAGCGCCGAACGAGGCGGTGGTCCACTTTGTGAAAGCGACGCTGCATCGGCTGGACGGCGAATACGAGCGTGCGCTGCGCAGTTACGATCGTTTGGTGCATCTCGATCCGGCGTCGTTCGTGGTTGTCAGTTACAACCGCGCGCTCATCTTTCTCTATCAGGGCAAGTTTGCGGAAGCGCAACGCGAACTCGATCGCGCGGCGTCGGTCGAGCCGAACAACCCGCTGTTGAAGACTTTTCGCGCGCTCACGCTTTATTACACGCGGCAAGTTGATGCGGCCACAGCTTTGTTGCGCGAAGCGCTCGAGCAAAATCCGAATCTGCACGGCGTGCGGCCGTTCCTGGGCATGTGCCTGAGCGCGCAGGGACACCACGAGGCGGCGCGCGCCGAGCTGAGCGAGGAGGCGAAACGGACCGCCTCGGTCGACCCGGACATTGCCTACGCGGTTGCGTCGGTTTACGCGCTGGAAGGCGAACGCGACCAGGCTTTCGAATGGCTTGACCGCTCAGCCGCGCTGGGAAACGAAAACAAACCCTGCTTCGAACACGATCCGAATCTGGCGTCGCTGCGCGAAGATGCGCGGTTTAAGGATTTGATTCGCCGGATTACGCGCCCTGTGAAGTAGGAGATGCACGTTAGTTGAATTGTGTTCGCTCCCAAAGGGTGTCCCCATTTGACTAGCAGAGAGCGATCGGCTAACAGCCGACTCTTACAGCACACAAGGCGAAATAAAGGGGGCGAGAGCTTTTACACTCTCGCCCCGTCCAGGCACTGCCAATGTCTTTGGGACTCCTCCTATTCGAGTAGTGCTCCCTCAGGCAAATGGACAACATTATCGACGATTCTAATCTGTTTGCCCTTATTGTAATCACCGTCGAAAACGACACTGCCACCCAGTTTGACTGTCAGCGAAACGCCATCGGACTTTGCCTTGTAAGACATCACGTCTTCGTCTCTGTCCGGACCGTCCCACTCACCGTCTTCCATCGTGATAGTGTCGAAAGTTGTGACACGTAGAAATTCCTTTTCGCCTGCCATGATGTTTTCTCCTTATTTTTTGTAGAGAGGCTGGATTTAGCGAGTGTGCAAGGAGCAGAGGCTCGCGAGAATTCAGTCTGCAAAAGTTTTGTAAAGAGGCTGGATCTAGCGAGTGTGCAAAGGAAGCAGAGGCTCGTGGGAATTCAGCCTTCAAGTCGTCAAAAGCACAGGCACGGTATCCCAGGTACTGCTCAATGTCAATGAGCTGCAGCTAGTGTCCATAAGCCCTGCCGCTGAGACCGTTTCGCTATTCCTTGCGGTCTCTGTTATACTGCCTGTGCTCGCCTCGCCGGGCATCCGGCCCGGACGCAAGTCACCCCGACAGATTTTTCGGACTGACAGGTTGAGCGCGGATTTTTGTGGCCGTCAACATGATGGCCGTTTGAAAGAACTGCGAACCAGGTTTCAGAGCGCGTCCTTAATTGGCTGACGCTAGGCTCCCTGGCGGTTAATGCAAAACCTGCATAGGCCGAGCGGTTCAACGGAGTTCCTATTTGAACAGTTCAGGACCTTCTCGCGACGCGAGAGATGTAGATCCAGTTGATCTGCATCATGCGCGCGAACCTTACTCAGCCATCACTCGCCTGCAGACGCAAGCGAGAAGGACGAATTCCCTGCCGGCAAATTCTGCCGGCAATTTCCAGAAACACCTGAGCAGAGTGGAGCGCAGGCATCCTTGCCTGCGGTTCGCCGGCATCTGTGCCGGCGATTACTCGCTCCTGCTCATTCACCGCGTGCGCGACGCGCGCTTCGCCTTCGGGCTTGAGCGCGCACGTCCGCGCCGCAGAAAGAAAATCAATGTCAAGAGAGTTAATTGTTAGTATGAATGGTCGCGAAAAGAAAATCGCGATCGTGGAAAACGAGCGCGTTACTGAGTTCTACATCGAACGTGGCTCGCAGGATCAGGGCATCGTCGGCAACCTTTACAAGGGCCGCGTGATGCGTGTGCTGCCGGGCATGCAGTCGGCGTTTGTGGACATCGGTCTCGAACGTGACGCCTTTCTTTACGTCTCGGATTTCTTTGATGAAGAAGCCGAGTTTGAGCGCATCGTGGTTGACACTGCCAAGAAGGGCGACGCCGCGACGGCGCAACTGGCCGCGGCCGAGCATATCGAACAATCGCGCATCGAGCGCGAGCGCCACATCGAGGCGAGCCATGAGCGCGCCGAGCCGCTGCGCGAGTTGGAGAGCGTCGACATCACTGGCCCCGAAACTTCCGCAACACCTGAAGAAGAAACGTCCAAGGAATCCGAAAAGCGCCGTCGCGGACGCCGCGGCGGGCGTCGTGGTCGCGCGGAAAAGTCCGAAGCGCCGCGCGCAGAAACCGAGGCGATCGAAACGCCCTTCGTTTCAGTCGCCGGGTCATTCGAGCGCGTCAGCGACGATGAAGAACGTGTGACGAATGGCGAGATGCTGAAAGACGCGCGCCTGCAGGAGCGCATCATGGACGAAGTGCACGCGCGGGAGTTCGATCTCGACGATCTGGCGGATGCCAGAGTCGGATCGCTCCTGCCAACCGGCCAGCCGACGGCCGCGTCGTTTGAGCGCGTTGATGACGGCGACTCTGAATCGGAAGTTCGAAGTGGTCGCTCTCCGGAATTCGCGGCGGCCCACGTTCGCGATTTCGCCGATGAAGTCGCGGACGAGAGTTCGCGCGGACTTTCCTTTCAACGAGTGAGCGATGATGAAGACCTTGCGGCCCAACGCGAAGAAGTCGTAGCGCCCGCAACGCGACGCGCCGCAGCGAAGAGAGAAACTCGGAAAAAGGCAGGCGTGATCAGTCGGTTTTTCAAAACCAAGAAGACCGAAGAGTTGTTGGAAACTGAAAATGCGGCCGTTGCTGAAACTTCCGCCGAGCTTTTTCCAGACGCCGAAGCAAGCATCACCACCGGACGCGCGCACGAAGAGTTTGCAACGCGGCGTGGTGGGCGGAGGCGTCGTCGGCCGAACAAGAAACCGACAGCCGCCGTCGAGGGCAATGGCGCCAACGGCCATGCTGAAACTATCGACCCACCCGAACCCATCGAAGCGCGGGCAGCGCCAGAAGTTGTTGATGAGGTGCCCGTTGTCGCGGAGGAAACTACTCAGACGACGCCTCGTGGCGGTCGTCGTCCGAGCCCACGCGGACGCAGTCGCCCGACGCGTCGCGAACACAAGCAACCGATGATTACGGATCTCTTGCGCGAGGGCCAGGAGATTCTGGTGCAAATCGCCAAGGAACCGATCGCCAAAAAAGGCGCGCGCATTACTTCGCACATCGCGTTGCCCGGCCGTTATCTGGTTTACATGCCGACGGTCGAACACCTCGGCGTGTCGCGCAAGATTGATTCGGAGAGCGAACGCACTCGGCTGCGCAAACTGATTCAAAAAATCCATGCTGACGAGAAGGTGACTGCGGGCGGTTTCATCGTGCGCACGGCCGGCGTGGGGATCAGCGAAGCCGACCTGCGCGCCGACGCGAGCTATCTGGTGCGCGCGTGGCAGGACATTCGGCGCGATGCGGAAAAGGCGAAAGCGCCGGCGCTGATTCATCGCGATCTGGATCTGGTGCAGCGAATCCTGCGCGATCAACTTTCGGAAGACTTCACCGCGATCCGCATCGACTCGGAAGACGAATATCAACGCGTCGTCGAGTTTGTGAACCGGATGCATCCGAAGATGGTCAAGCGCGTGAAGCTTTACACCCGCGATGAACCCATCCTGGAAGCCTTCGGCGTTCAAGCCGAGATTGATAAAGCGATCAAGCCGCGCGTGTGGCTGCGATCCGGCGGCTATCTGGTCATCAATCAGACTGAAGCGCTGGTTTCGATCGACGTGAACACCGGCAAGTTCGTAGGCCGCGGCGCCACCCGTCTGGAAGACACGATCACGCGCACGAACATGGAAGCCGTGGAAGAGATCGCGCGTCAGATTCGCTTGCGAGATTTGGGCGGCATCATCGTGCTCGATCTGATCGATATGGAGGAGCGCCGCAACCGCCAGCGCGTGATGACCGTGCTGCAGGACGCGCTGCGCCACGACAAGTCGCCGACGAAGGTTCTTTCCTTCAACGACTTTGGCCTGGTGATCATGACGCGCAAGCGCGTCAAGCAATCGCTCGAACGTACGCTGTGCGCGCCTTGCTCGTACTGCCAGGGAGCGGGGCTGGTGAAATCGCCGCAGACTGTCTGCTACGAAATTCTTGAGCAGGCGCGGCGTTTGTCGAAAGAGGACGCAGGCGACGGCTCAAGACAAGCAATGTTGCGAGTGAATCCGGAAATCGCCCGCGCCCTGCGCGCGTCGGAACGCGAAGTGCTGAACGAGATGGAAGACTATCTAGGCGCGATTGACATCAGCAGCGATCCTCGCGTACATCAGGAGCAGTTCGATTTCGCGTTTGTGTAAATTGGAGTGCGCTGACTTGTCAGCGCTTTTCAAAGCGGCGACGTGCGGGGTCCCCGGCGCGGCAGCCGCGCTGGGGTGCTCTTGTCGGCGCACTCCACAATCGGGCGATGGAGTCCGCCATTAAATGCCTGCGTGCTGATGACTCCTACCAAATTTCTGGTTAGGAGTGCATCAACGTGGGCAAATTGTTTTTGGCAGGCATCGGCGGGTTCATCGGCTCAACTCTCCGTTACGCAGTAACGGGATATTGTCCAGACCTGGACGAAAAGCATTAACTTTCCCTACGGTACGCTGGCTGTAAACCTCATCGGTTGTTTCGCCATCGGTTTTCTTTCCCAACTCGCCGAGACTCGCGGCGTCCTCACTGCTGAATCACGCACGCGACAAGCATGGCGGCAAGCTGCTTTATGAATGGATTGTGCTGAAAGCCCGCGAGGAAGGCCTGGCCGGCGCCACGGTCATGCGCGGCATGATGGGCTTTGGCGCGCACAGCCGGATGCACACTTTCAAAATCGAGCGGCTGTCGCAGGACTTGCCGATCATCATCGAGATCGTCGACACGCGCGAGAAGCTGGAGAAATTTCTCGCCCTCATCGACAATGAGATCGAAGAAGATATGGCCACGCTTGCGAAAGCGCAGATTCATTTTTATCGATCGGGGCAGAAGCCCGACCGTTAGGGAGGGCTACGAACATTGGGAGCCTTGCTGACACGGGCTATCGCCCCTCTTATCAACGGGAGACAAATAGAAAATGACATTCATTCATCGAATTTCTCTGCTCGCGATCGCGTGCAGTCTTACGCTATCTGCATCTGCGCAGAAAGTAGTCCCGCCTTCGACCACGTCGGAGGTTGCTAACGGTTGGCGGCAAGGTCGAGCATCCGCTTTCGCTGATGCGATTCGACCTTGATAAATTCACCCGGCAGACGGTCAGGGCCAAGGGTCGGGACGGCAAAGAACACAAATACGAAGGTGTAGCCGTGGGCGACATTCTGCAAAAAGTCGGCGTTGAGTTTGGCGAAGCTTTGCATCAGGAAGCGGCGGCTACATATTTACTCGCGGAAGCAACGGATGGTTATCGCGTGGTCTTTGCTCTCCCCGAATTCGATTCTCCGTCCATCGATCGTTTGATCGTGATCGCCGACCGATTAGACGGCGCCCCTTTTCCTGCGGCCACTGGCCCCTTGCAGATCATCGCTCCGGGCGACAAGGGTCACGGCCGCTGGGTTCGTCAGGTGAAATCGCTGACTCTCCTGCTCGCTCCGTCAAAATCGAAGTGATCTCCGCGGTGTAGTTTTCAGTCTTGAACGGCCTGAACCCTCGCTTCAGATAATTCGGCAGCGCGGCTGGATCATCGAGCGTGCAGGTGTGCAGCCACACTCGATTCGTCCCCATCGCCCAGGCTTGCTCGGTTGCGCAGGTCAGCAGGTGCTTGCCCAAACCGCGGCCAAGAAACTCCGGTAACAATCCGAAGTAGGCAATCTCAACCGAACCATCTTCGCAACTGCGAAGTTCAAAATAGCCGGCGATTGATTCGTCGTGGGTCATCAGCCACAGACGAATCTCGGGCTGCTCCAGGTGTTCGCGGATCTGTTCGTCGGTCCACGGCAGACGATCGATCCAGTGATAGTTGCGCCCAACTTCGACATAGAGACATCGATAAAGCGAAGCCGAGCAATCATCCGTCTGCTCGACGCGCACGCTCGGGTCATCGCATCGCGCTGCCAGCAACTCTGAAACGTCGCGCATTTCGAGGTAGGTGCGCGTGACTTCGATTGTCGCAGCTGTTTTCATCGAGGAATGGTTCAGCAAAGAAGCCTAGACTGCAAACGCAGTTCACCACAGAGACACAGAGATCTCACAGAGCCGCACAGAGAAAACTCTGTGGTCCTCTGTGCTTGCTCTGTGACTCTGTGGTGAAATCCTTTTTCATAGCTCGATGGATCGTCGCGTTCACTTACGTTTTCCGCCTGTTGCCGCCGCCCTTGCTCTTGGATGAAAACGATCGTAAGCCTTGCGCATGTGCAGGTCAGTGATATGCGTGTAGATTTCGGTCGTCGAAATGTCGCTGTGGCCCAACAATGCTTGCACTGAGCGCGAATCCGCGCCGTGCTGCATAAGATGGGTCCCAAAGCTGTGACGCAGCGTATGCGGCGAAATATCGGGCACGCCTGCATGCGCGGCGTGCGTCTTGATGATCGTCCAGGCAGCTTGCCGCGTCATCGATCGACCTCGATGCAAGAACAACTCGGACTTGGCTTCATTGCCGAACTGTTTGCGGATCGCAACGTATCTTTGTAGCCAGTGAACCGCGCTCCTTCCGATCGGGATGCGACGCTCCTTGCTACCTTTGCCATGACAGGAAATCAGGGCGGCGTCAATGTCGATGTCGCTCGTCCTGAGTGAGCACATCTCTGAGACTCTGAGACCCGCGGCATACATCACTTCCAACATCGCGCGATCACGCACGCCCAAGCCGGTCTTGACGTCGGGCGCAAACAAGAGCCGCTCCATCTCTTCCTCGCTCAGAAACTGCGGCAGGCGCGAATGTCTTTGCGGCGTATGGATGTCTTCGGCCGGATGTCGCTTGATGTGGCCATCGAGCATGAGGAAACGAAAGAAGCCGCGTGCGGCGCTCACCGCTCGCGACACGGACGAAGGCGCCAGCCCATCGCGCGACATGCGCGCAATCCATTCGCGCAAGTCCTTGCGCTCAAGCTGTTCAATTCGTTTGCCGTGCTTGCTGGCCCAACTCTCCAGCTTGGCAATATCGCGCGCATAGCTTTGCAGTGTGTTTGCTGAGAGGCCTTTCTCAACCTGAATGTAGGTGAGGAATTCGCGGACGAAATCGCGTTTGCTGGTTCGTTCGGACATCGCGATGATTATAAACCGGCGGACAATCCCACGTCCTCCGGCAACAGCGAAAACAGCACCGCGTCCACCGACTCGCCGTTAATCAAGAGACGCTTGCGCAGCACGCCTTCGCGCACGGCGCCGACTTTCTCTGCCACGCGTTGGCTGGCGATGTTGTCGACCGCCGCCAGAATCTCGATGCGGCGCAGACCAAGCTGTTCGAAACCAAATCGCGCGACCAGACGCGTCGCCTTTGTTGCTACGCCGCACCCGGCCGCGCTGGTCCGCACCCAGTAACCAAGATTCGCCATCTGATGCACGCGATTGAAGAAGTTCAACCCCACGCCGCCGAGAAACCTGCCGGAGTCCTTTTCGAAGGTCGCAAAGCTGTACCATTCATCGCCCTGCGAAGCGAGCTCTCGCGAACGAACGAACGCCTGGCTCTCTTCAATCGAATAGTTTTCGTGACACCAGGGCAGCCACACTGAAACTTCCGCAATCGATTCGCGCGCTGCTTCGCACAGGTCTCTTGCGTCTTCTTCGCGATACGCCCGCACGATGATGCTGCCGTCGGTTAGTTCATTTTTCGGGTTCATATCGCGCCGGCCTTTTCAAATTTTGGCTGGCGGCGATAATGGTGCGTTACCGGCCGCCGTCTGCCAATGCCGATCGCGTTGCGCGAGATGATCAAGGTCGGCGGCAGTTGGCGGCGCTTAAATTCGTTGGCGGGCGACTCGACGCGATTCAAGATGTCGTAAACCATTTGAGGATCGTGGCCCGCGGCAATGATCTCTTCCGGTGAAGCCTTCTGCTCGAAATAGAGTTCGAGGATCGGATCGAGTTTGTCATAAGGCGGCAGGGATTGATCGTCGAACTGTTCCGGCGCGAGTTCCGCCGACGGACGCTTGTCGATGATCGACTGCGGAATCAGCTCGCGCTCGCGATTGTACAGCCGCGCTAGTTCGTAAACTTCGGTTTTCAAAACGTCGCCGATAACCGCGAGTCCGCCATTCGTGTCGCCGTAAAGCGTGCAATAGCCCAGCGCCAGTTCCGATTTATTTCCCGTCGAAAGCAGTAGGCGCCCCTCGGCATTCGAGATTGTCATCAGGATGTTGCCGCGCAGACGCGATTGCAGATTCTCGACCGCATGAGAGTTGCTTCCGGCCTTCGGCTCCGCCAAACCGAGTTCGTTTCGCAGAGATTGATACGCCGCAGTGATTGGCCGCTCGATTACCTGAACGCCCAGCCGCCGTCCCAACTCAATTGAGTCTTCGATGCTGCCGGCTGAAGAGTAAGGCGAAGGCATCATCACCGCGAGCACGTTCGCCGCTCCCAGACTTTCACACGCCAGCGCCGCCACCACGGCCGAATCGATGCCACCAGACAAACCAAACAAGGTCCCGGCGAATCCGTTCTTGCGCGCGTAGTCGCGAATGCCGAGCACCAGCGCCTGGCGCACCGTCTCGATATCGTCGCCGGGTAAACAACGCGTGTCCGCGACGCCGCAGTCGAGATCGACTGCGCCGATGAATTCTTCAAACGCCGGCGCTTGCAGAATGATTTTGCCGTTACGATCCGCGACGATGCTGGAACCGTCAAAGATCACGCCGTCGTTTCCACCCACCAGATTCACAAAGACTATGGGCAGGCCGGCAGCCTTTGCGCGATGCGAAACCATTTGGCGCCGCACGGCCAGCTTGCCTTTGTTGAAAGGCGACGCGTTCATCGACACGAGCAGGTTCGCGCCCATCTGAATCAACTCGTCGGCCGGATCGTTGGCGTAAAGACGTTGCTTCCAAAACGTCTTGTCGTTCCAAAAATCTTCGCAGACGGTGACTCCGAGTTGGCAATCGTCGAGATTGAATAATCTTCGTTCGCGAGCGGGTTCGAAATAGCGGGGATCGTCGAACACGTCGTATTCAGGCAGCAGCGTCTTGTCTGCAAAGCCGAGCAACTTCGTGTCGCGAATCACGGCGGCAGAGTTGTAAAGCTTGCGGCCCGTCGCCTGATCGCAGGGCCGTACTGTGCCGACGATCGCCGTCAAGCCTTCAGTCGCTGCGATGATTGTGCTCAGCGGGTCGAGAGCCGTTCGCACGACATCCGGATCGAGAAACCAGTCAAGCGACGTGTAACCCTGGATCGTGACTTCGGGAAAGACGATGAGATCCGAAGCGTCTTTCCTTGCCTGTGCGATTGCGCTGAGGATTTGCGCAACGTTGCCTTCGTAATCGCCGTTGGTCGTATTGATCTGAGCGATGGTGACGCGCATCTACGGTGATTTTAGCACCGAACTAGGCCACAGAGGCATGGAGACACAGAGACGAACCACTCAACGAGTTATCTCCCTCTCTGTGACTCCGTGTCTCTGTGGCGGTCGAATTTCGTGGGTAAGAGTTAGCCAGAGTACAGTGTGGAGTTATAAAACGGCGCGAAGGCCGCAATCAGCGCGGCTTCGAAACTCATCGAGCGCGTCAGCAGATCGCGCGAGAGCACACCCCACGCGCCTTGTCGGCTTCTCACGTCACGCGCGCCGGCAACTTCGTCAATCACGATGCCAAGCTCCTGCTTGCCTTGAATAACGTCCTTGACGATCGCCTCAGGAACGCTGATCGAAGGCGACATGCCAAAGCTGCCGCGCTCGCCGTCGGTCACAAACGCCCAGCCGCGCAGAAACGTGTGCCACTCGCCGTCAACTGAGATTGAATGAAAGCCGCCCTCAAGACCGACGTAAAGATCGGCTTCGAGTTTCTGCTGCACCAAAATGTCGCGCACGGCGAGGGCGCGCTGACGCGCGCCGCTCATCAACTCCCAATCCGTCAGCGGCATCGCCGGCGCGCCTGTCTGCACTGATCTGGCGACGACGCTACAATCGCGCCAGCCGGAATCGATCTCCGCGATGCGCGCGAGGGCGCCGCGCACCGCCATGATTTTCGCGGCGCGATCAGAGCCCAGCGCGATTCGTTCGATGCGAGCCAGTACGAGTCCTCTTTCGAAAACAGTCGAGTTGACATCGAAGCCTTGCCGTTGTTGTAATCGAACGTGAACTGATATTGCAACAGCCGGCGGAGGTCAGAATCTTGTCCGTTGCTGATTTGATCTACGATTGGAACAAAGTCGAGCCGAGCCTGCAAAAGCCCGATCGACACATCGGATTTGACGACGAGACGTTGCGCGACGGCTTGCAATCGCCTTCAGTCCGCGAGCCCCCGGTCGAGAAAAAGATCGAGCTGCTGCACTTGATGGACGCGCTCTGCATCGACACTGCCGATATTGGTCTGCCGGGCGCGGGTGGCACCCACGCCGCAGGAGTCGAGATGATGGCCCGCGAAATCGCGGACAAGAAACTAAAGATTCGTCCCAACTGCGCGGCGCGCACGCATAAGAACGATATCATTCCCATCCTTGAAATCTCGCAGCGCGCCGGCATTCCCATCGAAGCATGCACGTTCATCGGCTCTTCGCCGATTCGCTTCTACGCGGAAGAGTGGACGCTCGACAAACTCTTGCAGATGACCGAAGAGGCCGTGACCTTCGCGGTAAAAGAAGGCTTGCCCGTCATGTTCGTCACCGAAGACACGACGCGCGCCGATCCTGAAACGATTCGCGCGCTGTACACGACGGCAATTCGCTGCGGCGCGCGCGCAGTCTGCGTCTGCGACACGGTCGGTCACGCGACGCCCGACGGCGCGCACGCGGTGGTGAAGTTCGTGCGCGGAATAATCGACGAGCAGGGCGAAAAGGTGCGGCTCGATTGGCATGGCCACCAGGATCGCGGCCTTGGCGTGATCAATTCGATCGCCGCCATCGAAGGCGGCGCGGATCAAGTTCACGGTTCGGCGCTCGGCATGGGCGAACGCGTCGGCAACGCACCGATGGATCAGTTGCTGGTAAATCTGAAACTGCTGGGCTGGATCGAAAATGACCTCACGCGTTTGCGAGAATACTGCGACAAAGCCGCCGAAGCTTGCCATTGGACGATCCCGTTCAATTATCCAGTGTTTGGGCGCGATGCTTTTCGGACCGCGACCGGCGTGCATGCGGCGGCGGTGATCAAGAGCTACAAGAAAGGCGACACGGAACTCGCCGATCTGATTTACTCGGGCGTGCCCGCGGGACAGTTTGGCCTAAAGCAAGTAATCGAGATTGGCCCGATGAGCGGCAAGTCAAATGTGATCTTCTGGCTGGAAAGTCGTGGCCTGGAAGCGAATGAAGATCGCGTCGCCCGAATCTATGAACGCGCCAAGCAAGCTTCGGCGGTGCTGAGCGAAGCCGAACTGCTGACGATGGTTTAGAAAAAAAGAAGAGCGCGGGCAAGCCCGCGCTCTAAACGTTCCGGTGGGGAATTACCTAATTGATCGGAATCGTGATCGTCGCAGACCCGGGCTTGCCTGCGGGAAAGCGTTTTTGTCGCGCGATGCGCAACGCCGTGGCGTCACCGCCCGAAGCCTGAGTTACCCGTCCGTTCTCGTCGTAAGTTACCTGCACCGTAACCTTTTTCGCGCCTGACGTCGGCGATGATTGAGTCTTGGCAGTCGCCGTATTAATGGCCACCGGAGTGTCCTTTGGCAATGACTTCGCGGCTTCCTGAGCTTTCGTACGCTCCTTCGCGCGTTCTTCGCGCTGCCGCTTGGCGGCCAGATCAGCCGCATCGGAACTGGTCACCGGCTGGCTCGTTTCGCTCGCCGCCGGCGTAGCGCCGGTTTGATTCGGAACTGATTGACTAGCTGGTTGACTGCTCTGCGCGGATGAAGCCTTCGCTTCGTTCGCCAGTTTCGCGGCCTTGCTGTGAGCGTACAATCCCCACGGGACGCCAATCACTGCGACTATCAACGCGACCGCCGCAACGACCGCGCCCAGCCTCCACGGCCTTTTCATCCAGTGCGATTCGCTTTCAGGCCGAGATAGAAAGGCGGCCATCGCCTCGACCTCGGGCGGCGAAAGAATTTCGCTCAGCAAATCTTCCGAGTTGTAACTGATAGCCAGAGGCTCTTCTTCGATTGAGTCGCCTTCTTCCTCCGGGAGTTCACCGTGCTCGAGAAAAGGATTCCCAGGCGCAATGCCTTCGTCCATTCGCCGGAGCCCTTCGAGGACGACTGACGTCCAGGGTTGGTTGATCGTCTGCTCGGGAGCTTCAAACGCGGGGCTGAATGTGAATGAAGCATTCGGCAGCGTGAGAGCATAGTAGACAGCCTCAATGCCGCGCAGAGAGCCTATCCTGGCGTGCACGACGGAGCCGGCCTGAAGATAAAAATAGCCCGGGCCGATCGAGTAAATGAGCTTTAGGCGGCCAGACTTGCGTTGGTTGCAAAAAAACTCGATCAGCTCGGCAAGAGAAAGATCGTTGAGTTCTCCAGTGAGTGCCATTGGTTATTCCTTTTTTCGGTTTCCAGTTTGTGCGGAAGACGCTGTCCCCGTGGCTTCGGTTCAGCGGGGTCGCGTCCAGCAAGAGTTATTGAGGAAGCGTGAAGTTATAGTTTATCTGGCCAGTAACCTTAACCGGCTGGCCTGAGAGTTTGGTTGGCGAAAACCGCGCCCGATAAGCCGCTTCCACCGCTACGTTCCGCAAGCTACCCGGCCCGGACAACGCTCGCGCCGAAATTACTTTACCATTTTCGTCAACGACCACTTCGACCTGGACCATTCCTGCCTGATGCATTCTGCGAGCGGTATCGGGATACGAAGGCGACGGTAGACTCAGGGCCATTCCATTGAGCACCCCTCCAGACACCGGCTTAAGCAAAGGTCGCGGGGCGGGCGGCGGCGCATTGTCGCTAACGACAACGACTTTCTTGTTAGCATCGACAGCCGCACTCCGGAAATCAGCAGTCACTGGCTGGGCAGCGGATAACTTGAGTTTGTCGAGAGAAGAAGTTGGCACAGGCAGAGTAGCGGCGACCCTCTCGCCCTCCGCGTGATTCGCTGATGCGCTGGGGTTAGACGCAGGCTTCGCTTCCTTCGAATTCGGCACAGCCGGCTTTGACTGCGATCCGGCGTCGTCGGTTTTCACGGAACTGACCGGAGCGGGAGCGGAATTGCTGGCAGGCTCGATCATCTTTGCCATCGTCGCGTCGAGATAATAAAAGATCGTCCGATAGGTGACCTCAGTCGGTTCGAAAGCGACGCGGCCGTTTTCCACAACGGCGACCGAAGTTGTCATCTTCACCCAATTGCCCACTGAGTCACTGTCGTACTTGTAAACTTCCTTGCTGACCAGCGAGCCGTCAGGGTTGACCAAAGTCATTTCACTGATGTTGCCCTTGTCGTCGTACTTGTAAACTTCGCGGCCCGTTAGCGTCGATCCCGCGACGGGAAAGTATTGATTCTGGGTCTTGCTTCCCTTGAGATCATACTCGGCGGTTTCGAGCACAACGCGCTTACCATCTTCCACCGTCTTACCACCGGCAGTTGAAAGCTTGACTACCTCTGTCCGGATGCGGCGCACTGGACCCAGCAATCCATCGCGTACGCGATCGGTTTCGTTACCTGACACTGCGGCTGGTTGAAAGCCGTTCGCTTTCGCGGACAGGTTGCTCTGCCCGGACGCGGTCGTGACCATCCACGACACGAGCAGGATTGCGAAGAGAATTCGGGTGACTTGCTTGGACATTTTGTTCTCCTGAGATCTGGACTGAATAGGGTGAGGGCGCGGGCCCGCTTTCACGGCAAGCGAGAAGCCGCACAGGCGGCCTCGACCCATATATTATCGTGTTAAAGTTGGTTTGTCTAGAGCCAACATCAACCAAATCAACCCAGAAAGCCCCAATTCCTAGGCCTATTTCGTGGGCGAAGGGGTGTCGTAGGCGACGAGCAGGCGGGCGATTTCGTCGATACGGCGGACAGGGTCGCTGTGGCCGGTGGCGTCATTACAGAAGACTGAGAAGGCCAGCACCTCGTTGTTTTGGGTCGTTGCATAGCCGGAAAGTGAGTGGTCGTAAGTCAGTGAACCAGTCTTGGCGAACACCTTTCCGGCTTCGCGCAGCAGCCGCGGTTTTAGTGTGCCGTCGCGTCCAGCGATCGGGAGCGAATCGTGAAAGACCGAAGCGGAGTTGGTCTTAGTGACTGCCACGAGCAAGCGCGCGGTCGCTTCGGGCGTCACGAGATCCAAGCGCGAAAGACCAGAGCCGTCACGTATCGCCAGGCCGTTAGTTGGGATGCCATTACTATCGAGCCAAGACCTGACGACGGCGACGCCCGCTTCATCATCGCCGCGCTCGCGATTCTTTCGCGCATCTGGATCGGGCGCCGTTGCCCCTCGCTCTTTCCCAAGTGTGCGAAGAATCAACTCGGCATAGAGGTTGTTACTCTCTTTATTTGTCTCGCGAACAATCTCGCCGAGCGTTCTGCCCTCTGCGAGAGCGATCTCGAAAGCTTTCTGCGGATCGAACTTCTCGCCTGCCGCGGTGCGAAAGTCACGACTGCGCGGTTCGCCGTCTACCTTGATGCCGCGTGCGAGCAGTGCTTCTTTGAAAAGCGTGGCCGCCCACAGGGCCGGGTTGTAAACTGAGAGGTAAGCCGTAAAGCCGCGACCGCCGGCAGGAAACTCTCCCCACACACGAATCTCGTTATCCGAAAGGCCACGATTGATTCCGATTGTCGCCGGGGCGGCACGCTCGCCCGTGGTCGTGTTGTTCGTCAAATGAAAGTAGCTGTTTTCGCGCTGCAGTTTGACGGTCGCTGCGTTGCCGAATTTACTCCCGGGCGCGATCGTCAGCTCCATCGCATTCGCGTCGATCGTAAGCGCGCTGGGCTCGGCCCCGAAGTACCACTGCACGTCGTTCCACTGCCAACCGAGACCGTACATCTCACCGCGGAAATAGCTTTCGTCGCCGATGACGTTGCCGCGCACCCGGCGCACGCCGTGCTCCCAGAGTTCCAAAGCGAGCACGGGCAGGCCGTCTTTACGATATGAATCCAGGCCAGGATCGCCCCGACCATACAACGTCACGTCGCCGTCGATCACTCCATTGTCTGGTTGTTTGTCGGAGTACACAGAGGTGCGCCAGCGATAATCGGCGCCCAACAAATCCAACGCCGCGGCGGTCGTATATATCTTCATGTTAGACGCCGGCGTGAACAGCTTGTCACCATTGCGCGAGTAGAGCACGCGCCCGCCGCTCAGCGACATTACGAACACGCCCCAACGCGCCTGCGCCAAATCGCCTTCGTCGATCGCACGGTCGATCTCACGCGCCAACGCCATATCCGCGGGAGCATTTGAAACGCTCAGGGTCAGATTTTTGCTCGCCGTCGCAGGAGGTGGCGTTGCTCGGACCTTATCGTCGCGTGAAATACCTATCGAACGCCGCTCGACGAGCAAGACTGACGCCAACACAAGGGCGAAAGAAGTGACGACCAGCAATCCTGTCTTTTGGAATCTCATTTCACAACGGATAATCGAAGATTCAATGTCGCGATTAAATCGCTAGCTTGCAAACAATGCCTCAGTGCGACCCGCCGCCAGCAATTGGCGCGTTGCCTCGTAAACTTCTTCGACGGGAATCTCTGGAATGGTGACGCTGTAAATCACACGTTTTGGTTCGCTCAGCGGAACATAACTTTCCGGCGCGCGACGATCGAGAAGCAGCACCACCGGCGCGCCAACTGCCGCGGCGATGTGCAGTGGACCGGTATCGTTGGAAACGAAAACCGCCAGTCGCGCCTGCGCCGCCGCAAGCTCCGGAATCGTGAGCCGATCCAAAATTACCGTGGACGAAGGAAAGAGCTGACGCATTTGCGGAACCAGTCCGCGCTCCTCAGGCCCGGCAAAAACGATCGGTCGCGCGCCGTCGTTGCGAATCAACGAGTCGGCCAGTTGCGCAAATCGTTCCAGCGGCCAACGCCTGCTTACGTGACCGGCGCCCGGAAACAAACCAATTAGTGGCGCGCCCACATCCGCCCTTGACTTGCGCAGCAGGGCGTCGACTTCGCGCCCGTGCTGGGCCTCCGTTGCGAGCCGTGGCACGCGTGGCGCGTCCCTTATTTCCAGCGGCAGCAGCACATCCAGATAACGATCGACCTGATGCCGGGTTCGATTGTCTTCTTCGATCGGCGGCAGCGGTCGAAAGTTGGCGAGAAAGTCGAGCGAGCGTCCCCGCCGCCGCGAAAACAAGCGTTTCGGCGCGCCGGAAAAAAAACCCATCAGATTGGTTTCGGAAAAACTGTGCAGGTCGATTACGAAATCAAACCTACGGCCGCGCACGTCTTTGACGACTTGAAAAACTCGCAGGACGGAGATCGGCTTGAATCCGTCGCGCAGTCCGACGCGATCGACGGAGATGGTTGCGTCCGCGCAGCCGGACATCTCGATCACTTCCGCGCCGGGCTTGCCGACCGCGACGGTGATGCGCGCGTGCGGAAAGTGCTCGCGGATCGCGCGCAGCGCGGGCAGGCTCATCACGACGTCGCCGAGCTGGCCGAAATCGATAACCAGGATGTTGCGAGGGTCGAAGGTCACTTCAGATGCTTATCGAAAAAGTCTGCACTGGCATGATACGCGTGCACCCAATCCTGATGCCACAGAAAATCGTGTATCTCATCCGGAAAGATCAGTTGGTCGAAGTACACGCCGTTGGTGCGTAAGCGACGCACCAGGTTCACCGTCTGCGCAAACTCGACGTTGCGATCGTCGTCACCGTGAATCAACAGCACCGGCGATTTCCATTTATCCACTGAAGAAATTGGCGAAGACTCGCGCGCGAGCCGAGCGCGATCGGGAGCTTCGACCGGCAACGGCAAACCAGCGACGCGCTGGCTCCAATCGTGCACGCCATGAAAATCGACTCCGGCGGAGAAGATGTCCGAGTTGCGCGCCAAGCCGAGCGCGGTCAGGTAACCGCCGTACGATCCACCCCACAGTCCGACGCGTTTCTTATCCACGTCGTCGCGCTCACGCAAGTATTTTGCGCCGGCGACAACATCCTGATACTCCGCCGCGCCGCGCGCGCCGCGATGCTGCGCCAGGCGAAACGCGCGGCCATAGCCGATGCCGCTGCGATAATTCACGGACAGAACCATGTAGCCACGACTCGCCAGATACTGATTCATCGCGTATGAGTTGTGATAGTAGTAAAGATAATGCCAGCCGAGCAGCATCTGTCGCACGGGTCCGCCGTGCATGAAAACCAAAGCAGGCAATTTGCCGGACGCGTTCGCGGGCTTGAACAACTGCCCATGAATTTCCCAACCGTCGGCGGCTTTGAAAATCACCTGCTCGGGAACGACGAGCTTCGCGGAAGGAAAGTCTCGCGGCAAAGCCTGCGGCGCCAGCGGTTTTATGTTTGATCCGTCGAGCGAAGCTGTAAACGGCAGAAAAGGATCGCGCGCAGTCGAGTGAAAGAAAGCGATCTGCCGACCGTTGTCGAACAGCGCGGGATGCATTTCGATGCCGTCGCCTTTGGTAATTTGCTCAGGCGCGCCGCCGCTCGTGTTGACGCGCCAAAGGTGACGGCGATCGACGTCATTCTTGTTCGTCGAGAAGACTACAAAGGATTTGTCAGGCGAGAGGTCGACATTTTCAACTTCAAATTCGCCCGGGGTTAATGCCGTCAACGCGCCGCCTTCCGCCGAAATCGAATACAGGTGCGCCCAGCCGTCTTTCTCTGACGAAAAAAGAATCCGGTTTCCGGCTACCCATTGCCAGAAGTCGCCGCCAAAGCCGGAATAGGAATCGTTATCAGCGCTGCCGGAGTGCCAGATTTCTTTCGCATCGCCGGTCCGCACGTTGGCAACCTCGATCGCCCACGGTTGCAGGCGGTCGCGATCGTTCGAGAAGGTGTCGGTGACATTGAACAGGCGAATAAAAGCGATGCGCCTGCCGTCCGGCGACCAGCGTGGGGAGATGTCTCGGTCGATGCTCGGCGACAAGAACTTGAAACGATTTGCCTGCTTATCAAAGACGGCAATGAAGCTGTGATCGCCGCGCGTCGAAGTGAACGCCAGTTGCGAACCGTCCGGCGACCACTGCGGCGCGCCGCCCACTGCGCCGCGAATCTCGAACACCCTGCTTTCTTTACCGCCCAAGACAGGGACGGTCCACAAGTGACCTTCGCGCAGATATTCGACCTGGTCGCCGGTCGGCGAAAAGATTGGCACTGAGCCCGGGCCGATGCGCGTCACGCGCCCCGTCCGAACATCAACGATCCAAACCTCTTGCTTCGCACCAGCCGGGTCACTCGATGGATTCGGAATTTCGCCTGCCTGGTTCGCACCTCCACCACGAACGAACCCCACCGTGTTGCCGTTCGGGGAAAAAAGCAGATCAGTTAGCTCCTGCCCATCGTCTTTGTCGTAATGCGTCAACTGTCGCGCCGCAAACGCCGGCGCTTCGGCAATCCAGATATTGCGTTTGCCTTCAGCATCGAAGGCCCAGGCGACTTTGTCGCCGCGCTTGGAAACAGTGAGCTCCGAAGGAAAAGGCGAACTCATCACTTGTTCGAGGGTGAAGCTCTGCGCGTCGATGCGTGCCGTGACTGTAACCAGCAGCGCGATCGCGAGCGGCAAGAACAACAAGGGGCGGTAATATCTCATCGTGGTCTCCTGTTCGGCGGCGAAGCATGATCGCTCATGCTCGATTTCTCAGGTTGTGAAGCGAAAGATTCTAACACCGGCAACGCGGCGATGTTAACACTTGGTGCGCTATCCGACACTTTTTTGCTAACATGCGAGCGAGAACGACATGAGCGTGGCAACGTCAAATTCCGTTTCGTCTGGCCAGGAGCAGCATACTCATCGGCACGGTCGCGCCCGCGAAAGCCGGAAGCAATTGACCATTGTTCTGATCCTCACTGCGACCTACATGATTGTGGAAGCCTTGGGCGGCTGGTGGACCGGGTCGCTGGCATTGCTGGCCGATGCGGGCCACGCGTTGGCTGACGTCGCGGCGCTGGCGCTGGCTTTAATGGCCGTCTGGTTCAGCGCGCGCCCGGCGACGCCGAATAAAACTTTTGGGTATTACCGGCTGGAGATTCTCGCGGCGCTCCTTAACGGAGTCGGGCTCGTGCTGATCACACTTTTTATTTTCTATGAAGCTTATCAGCGCTGGTTCGCTCCCACGCCGGTGCGCAGCGTAGCGATGACGATCGTAGCCACGAGTGGCCTGGCGGTAAATCTAATTTGTGCGCGGCTGTTGCATCGCGATCGCCACGACGATTTGAATGTGCGCGGAGCGTGGCTGCACGTCATCGGCGACGCGCTAGGTTCGGTGAGCGCGATGATCGCCGGAGCTATAATCACGCTGTTCGGCTGGTATGCTGCCGATCCGCTAATCAGCGCTTTCATTGGCTTGCTGATCCTTTGGAGTTCGTGGAACCTGATTCGCGAAGCGACGAACGTCTTGCTCGAAGGCACGCCGGCGCACATCAACCTGGCGGCCGTGGAAGACGCGATCCTGGAAACTGAAGGCGTTTCCAACGTCCATGACTTGCACATCTGGACGATCACTTCGGGACGCGAGGCGTTGAGCGCCCACGTAATTCACGCTTTCTCAATTTCACAGCCGAACCTGCTGAAAGAGCTGCGCACGAAACTGCACGATCGCTTTGGCGTCGATCATCTGACGTTGCAGATGGAAACGCCTGACTTTGAAGACGAAACGTTTCACTTCTGCCACGCGGCCACGGCATGTTTTCGTTCGGAGCGGGAGTGAGGTTTTCCCTCTCCCGCTGAGAGAGGGACAGGGAGAGTAGCCGCACCTAACTATCATGCCGACAATCGAACTCGGTTACGGGCCAGGCGCGATCAAGTTTGATTACGAGGGCGCGCGATTTGAGGTGTTGGCGCCGGACGAAAGCAAAGCCCATCCACTCACAGACGCGGAAATCGGCGCGGCGCTTGATGCTCCCATCGATTCACGACCACTCGAAGATTTAGTTGCGCCAGGCGACAGCGTCTTGATCGTCGCTTCCGACGCGACGCGCGCCACCGGCAGCGCGCAAATCATCAACCTGCTGGTTCGTCGCTTGATTCAGATCGGGACTCCGCCGAGCGACATCGCGATCATCTTTGCCACCGGAATCCACCGGCCGGTGCGTCAGGAAGAAAAGCTCGAGCTGCTTTCACCCTTCATCGCTCAGCGCATCCGCACCATCGACCATGACGCGCACCGTCCTTCTCAATTGACTCAAGTTGGCGTCACCGCGAGCGGCCAAGCAGTTGAAGTCAATCGCGCGCTAAAGGATTTTTCGAAGGTGATCCTGACAGGCGCGGTGGGCTTTCATTATTTCGCGGGCTTTACCGGCGGACGCAAAGCACTCTGTCCGGGGCTGGCTTCGGCTGAGACGATCAAAGCGACCCACATGCTGGCGCTGGATTTTGAACGCGGCGGACGGCGCGCCGGCGTGGGCGCCGGCCTGCTGGAGGGTAACGCGGTCAGCGAAGAATGCGAGCGCGTCGCGGCAATGATCGATCCGGCGTTTATCGTTAACGCCATCGTCGATCAGCGCGGTTGCATCGAACAAGTCTTTGCCGGCGATTGGCGCGCGGCGCACGCGCGCGCATGCGAAGCTTATGCGTCGTCGCATACGCAGCGAATCCCAGAAAAGCGCGAACTGGTAACCGTCAGTTCCGGCGGCTCGCCTTACGACATCAACATGATTCAGGCGCATAAAGCGCTCGACATGGCCGCGCACGCTTGCGTCGAAGGCGGCACGATCGTTCTGCTGGCGGAGTGCGGCGACGGATTGGGTCGCGCGGACTTTTTGAAGTGGTTTGAATCAGCAGACTCGCGCGCGCTCGAAGCGCGGCTGCGCGAAGCGTATGAAGTCAACGGGCAAACTGCGTGGGCGTTGCTAACCAAGACCGAGCGCTTTCGCGTTCACCTCATCACGAAACTTTCCGATGATGACGTGCGCCGCATGCGCATGATTCCCGGGCGTTCTCTTGACGAAGCGATGGCCGACGTTCCACCGAACACCAAAGGTTACATCATGCCGCGCGGCGCGGCGCTGCTGCCGGTCGCGTGACGCGCTGTGTTCATGGCACATTCCGCAAGACAATCTTCCGATTCCGAGTTCCCAGCTTCAGCACGATCGGATTGTTGATTTGAATCGGATGCTGTTCGCCGTCGATGCTGATGATGAAATTGACCGGAGCAGGTTTTTCGACCACGGCCAGCTCCACCGGCGTCGGCGTTGCTTCAACAGGCTTCGCGGTTTCATTTGCGCGCGTCAGCAGACTGTTCGCAACGATCCGCCAGGTTGCGGGCGAGCAGCGCAAGCGCAGGCCAGGAGTGTCGGTTTCTGCAGATTCGTTTGGCGCCAGCGCATCTACTTTGAATAGTCCTTCGCCGCAGCGCACCGCGGCTGCGTCATAGAAAGTGGCCAAGCCGGTAACGTAAGTGTAAGAGTTAGTGCTGGTGTTCTTGACAACCAGCCGCACGTTGGCCACCGGCGAATCCTGAGAGCCCTTGAGCACGGTAGTCAACAACCGCGCCTCAATCGCCGGCGCGCCCTTGGCGTCAAAAGCGATGGCGGCGTCGTTGAGCGGCGCGCGTTGTTCGGGCTGCTGTGCAGCAACTGCAATCGCACACGAGGCGGACAAGAATAGACCGATGGATAGTTTAAAGACTCTCATAGCAAGCTCTCCTTCCGAATAATCGGATAGTGTTTGACTCTAACTCTCAAGATCGCGGCCGCAAAACCACGACGTCCGTGGACACTGTCGGGCGGTAAGCGCAGACGCGATTACGTCCACTGCGTTTGGCTCGAAAGAGCGCCGAGTCGGCCAACTCCACAAGCTGAATCGGATCGCGCCCATCGTCAGGATACGCAGCGACGCCGACGCTGATCGTAATGTGATGAGTTCGCGGGACCTCGCTGCTGCCGCGCCGCACCGCCGGGAACTCGTGCTTTTCGATCGCCGAGCGCATGCGTTCAGCGGCGATCATTCCCTGGGCGTAATCGGCATCCAGCAGAAATGCCGCGAACTCTTCGCCACCGAAGCGGGCCCCCACGTCGCCAGCGCGGAGCGTTTTTTTGATGACGGCGCCAACCTCTTCCAGGGTCTCGCTCCCGACCAGATGGCCATAGGTGTCGTTCACTCCCTTGAAATAATCCAGATCCGACATCAACACACAGAAGGGCATCGACTCGGCCTCGGCGCGGTCTGCTTCCCGGCGCAGCTCGGAAAAAAAAGATTTGCCGGTCAACAAGCCGGTGAGATCGTCGTGGACCAGCAGGCGGTGAATCTGTTGCTGAAACTCGCGGTCGATCTCGTCGAGCATTTCGAAGCGAATCAGTTGATCGCCGATTTCAAACTTGTCGCCATCCTGCAGGAAGGCATCATCGATCGGCTGGCCGTTGAGAATCGTGCCGTTGGTCGAATCGAGATCGGTCAAACGATAACGGATCTCGCCCTTCCCCTCGCCTCGCTCAGTCGTGATGCGCGCGTGCAAGCGCGAAGCGCGCGAGTCGCTCACACGCACGTCGGCTTCCAGCGCGCGACCCAGAGTTACTTCCTTGCGTTCGAGCGGAATCGGCACGGCCAGCAGTTCGCCGCGCAGAAAAACCAGCGCCGGCCGGCGTTCGCGCGCATACTGATGCTGGCCGGACAAGGTATTTATGTCGTCGTGCTTTATTACCGAAATGTCGTCAGCGCTGTTCGGCATTTAGACTCTGATCGCGGCCTGGGTTGCTCGGGGAGACTTTGCTGCACGTAGTCTGACCCAACCGCGCGTATCTTATCGCGTGATCCATCTACCGGCAACAATTTGGAGCCAGGAACTGGATTAGGCATGGTCGCGCAAAAAAGGCCGGCTTGTCCATCGCCAGAGCTTCCGCCTATAATTTGTTCAAGCACAAACTAGACAGGATGGCACAGCGTTGAATAAATCGTCGAGCAAAATCTGCCTCAGTCCCGACCAGAAACTCTCAGTAGAGCGCGTGGCGGTCGCGAACCTGCCGACCGAGTGGGGCGACTTCAAGATCGCAGGTTATCGCTCGCTTACCAGCGAAGAAGAATTTGTCGTGCTCTTCAAGGGCGAAATGCGACCGGAAGTCCCGACGCTGGTCCGCATACATTCACAATGTCTGACGGGCGACGTGTTTTCGTCAACCAAATGCGATTGCGGCCTGCAACTTCACCGCACGATGGAGATGATTCAGCAGGAAGGCCGCGGAGCAATCGTCTATCAGCAGCAGGAAGGCCGCGGCATCGGCATCCTGAATAAGATTCGCGCCTACGCGTTGCAGGACGAGGGCGCGGACACGGTCGAAGCCAACGAGCGTCTGGGTCTGGCAGTGGATTCGCGCGAATATCGGCAGTGCGCCGAGATTCTTTATGACCTGGGTTTGTGCCAGGTGCGCGTCATTTCTAACAATCCGTTGAAACTGCAAGCGCTGGAGGAAGCCGGATTGAAGATCGTGGAGCGGGTTTCAATTCAAGTCGATTTAAAGTCGGCCGCAAAGTATTTACGAACGAAGAAAGAGAAATTGGGGCATCTGCTCGATTTCAATGTGGGTTAGATATCCGAGACTCCGCACTCAAAAACCAAGAAGTCGCGAACGAATCTTATTCGCTCGCGACCTCAGTTTTTGCATTCGCCTAAGATTAAGTCCTTACGGCTTCTTTTCCTGTGCCAGTGCCTTCCTAATCTTGTCCGCTAGAGTTCTGGTCTGTTCAGCCGATTGGCCCTGGGGATCCAGGCGCAGATATTCTTCGTATTCATGTAGCGCATCTTCGGCGCGGCGCACTTTAAACAGTAAATTGCCCTTTAGCAAATGCGCGGCGGCGAGATTTGCGTCGAGTTGTAGAGCCTGGTTGACTTTCTGGTAGGATTTTTCCAGCGACGGCCTCCACTGCGCTTCTTCCTTGACGCCGGCAACTTTTTCCCAGTACACACGAGCCAGCGTCAAATGAGACTGGGCGGAATGCGTCTCGATTGCTAAACCGTCTTGAATGGCTTTCTCAGCTTGATCGTATTTTTTTTGCCGCAGATAGACCTCACTGAGCGCGAAATAGGCATTGGCTGCTTTGGGATCAATTTCCACGGTCTTCTTCAGCGCTTGTTCCGCTTTGTCCCATTGAGCAAGATCCATATAAGCCGTCCCGATTCTTAACAGCGCTTGCACAAATTTTGGATAGATGCTGATCGCCTTCTCCAGATGCTGGACACCTTCTTCAACGCTTTCCTTTTTCTCGCTGGCCAAAGCAGCCTCTGCCTTTTCGAACTCCTCTTGAGCTGCCGGCGGCACATTAGGGCCTACGGCCGGGTTAGAATTAAGCGGCTTGGTTCCTGCTCCGTCTGGCTTAAGCCGAAAGAAGATATATTCACTGGAGAAGTTATCGACCAAGTCAACCGATCGTTCTTCAGCGATGTAGCCTGGCATATGGATCGAAACTGTGTAGTGACCAGGTGTCACGTTGAAGCGGAAGTTGCCGCTGCGATCGGTGAAGACCTCCGACCTGGCGCCCGTGCCGTCACATTTAACAATCAAATTAAAAGCCGCCTGCCCGGTATCGGTGTAGCGCACCTGTCCCGTAATCTGTTGCGCCAACACGGGACAAGCACAAAGAGCAAGAAACGCGGTGACGATCAATGGGCTGACTATTGGGCGGAACATTATTTCCCTAAGTGAAGAACGTAAATCGTTAAAAGATGTATCGCTCTGCAATGATCAAAACATCATCCTACCAAAAGCTGTGGACTAGTTATCGATTAACATTACAGGAGCTTAGACTTGCTACTTCTTTCTGTTAAGGATCATTCTGATTTTCTGTGTCGTTTGCCGCACCTGAGCTGAGTATTCACCACGGGGAGCCAGACGCAAATACTCTTCAAACTCTCCCAGCGCATCCTCGGGCTTGCCGGCGCGCAACAGTATGTTCGCTCCCAGCAGATGCGCTTCAGCAAGATTGGGATTCAACTGGAGTGTCAAGGCAACCTGTCGCCCGGCTTTCGGAAGATCGCCTTTGTTCCAGTAAAGGCGACCGAGCGTGAAGTGTCCCTGCCAGGAACGATTCTCAATTCTCAGTCCGTCCAAAAGTAATTTCTCAGCCTCGGCATATCGTTGCTGCTGGAGGTTGAGTTCGCCCAGAGCAAATAGCGCATTCGGGACCTTCGGATTGATCTCGAGCGCTCGACGCAGCGCCTGCTCAGCCTTTGCCCATTGGTTCAGATCCATGTAAACGGTTCCCAGCTTTAACTGCGCCTCAAGAAATTTCGGATAGATGGCAACTGCTCTTTCCAGATGACGAATGCCCTGTTCGAACTTGTCCTGTCTGTCACTTTGAAGCGCAGCCTCCCCTCGCTCAAACTCTTTCTGAGCTTCTACTGGCACATTCGCGTCAAGTGTCCTTGTGGCCGGCGCAGGGGTGCCACCTGAATCGTTCTTCTCCGGCATAAGTTGAAGGAGGACGTAGTCGCTGTTAGTGGTCTGCAAATCAATCTGGCGCTGTTCGTCGCGGAAACCTGGCAGGTGGACCGTGAGTACATATTGCGCCGGCACCATTCCTGAGAATCGGAACTTCCCCGTCTGATCCGTCATAGATTCGGCTTCGAGTCCGCCACTAAATCTCTCAAGGCGAACGCGAACGTTTTCGGCCGGCGTACCACCATGAGCGAATCGCACTTGTCCATGAACGGTGACGGGCAGGGATGAGGGCCGCACGCCCTGTGCAAGCGCTGGGAGACACGCAACAGCCAGGAACAGAGCAATGGCAAGCTGGTTGAGCCTTGTACCGACCATCAGGACCTTCTCCGTAATTGTCAGAGCGGAACTGTTATGGCAACGCGGATCATTATCCATCTCAGAAGAAAAAACAAGGGGAGGAGACATGCGGTCCCCTCCCCGAAGAGTCAATCCGAAAAAGAAGATCAGACTACCATTCGAGCCTGAGGCCAAGCCGCATATTAAACGGCGCATAGAACGATACGGGCTTCAAGAAGTCAACGTTGTCAACACCGACGGTCACCTGCCGGTTTTGGTTCGGCAACCTGATCTTTTGGCTGTTGAAGATGTTGAAGAAGTCAGCTATGAAGTTGAGCTTCATCTTCTCCGTAAAGTGCCAGGGATAGTTCACATGCATGTCAAATTTGGTGTAGCTGGCAGTGCGACCCAACTTCCCGCGCCCACCGGACGGGATTTCTCCCGCATTGAGGTAGGCCGGATGAGCAAGGAACTCACTGATTGGCACACCAGTTTCGAAGTGGAATCCTGGGCCAAGGGTCAAGCCAGCAAGACGACGACCAAACCTCTCCTTGCTGAATTGATAGCTGCCAAAGATGTTAATGATATGGCGCCGATCCGTGTTAATTGGGCCAGGCTTGAATTGATCGCCGAGTAGATTGAAGTCGCCTGCCGTGAAGTCGAACAACGAGCTAATGGCCGGATCGGTTTGACCATTGTCATTACGGAAGTGGCCCTCGAAGTTGCCAAGGACCCGCGCAATACGCCAGTTGGCCAGCAACTGCCAGTTATTGGAGAACCGCTTGTTCAACTCGATCTCCACTGCTCTGTATTTGTGAACCGGATCCGGAAAACCATCCGGTACACCGTCCGCGCCGGGGTCGCCCGCAGGCTGACCATTCTTTCCGAGTGGCGACCAGCATACGGCTCCGACAACGTTATCGTTGCTATCCGTAACTCCTGAATTGTCGAAGAGGATAGGATTCGTCAAAGCATTGAAAGGTAGAGCCGAATTCACACGGCACCCTGCTGGTTTGGAGGCGTCTGCCGTCCCAACCGGATACACGTGCGAGATCGGGTTGACCGCTGCATCGAGTTTCGCAGTGATGTTGCCGATGAAGTAGGTTTGACCAAAGAAGTCAATCCCTTCAGGCGACACTACTGCTGCGTCTTCCACGATCCGCTTCAGCTGGCGATCAATATACCGCACTGAGAGGACAAAGTTACGAGGCAGTTGCTGCTCGAACCCAATAACGTGTTCCTGCGCGAAGCCCAGCTTGGTACCCGGCAGAATCGGGTTCGTCGCATCTTGCGCCGAGATTGCGACTCCGTTATTGGGGAAGCCACCTGCCGCTCGGCTCAGTAGGTGAGCCGCATCGACGACCGGAGTGACGGTACCAAATTGGTTCAGGATCACCACGCGGTTTGGCGCAGTTCCGGTGAAAGCCGGAGCGAAGCGAGCACCCGTAAAGTCTTTCTCTGCGGAGAGTGAACGCTCAGCGAGGTCAAGCGGGATGTACTCGAAGAAGCGACCAAAGTTGTAGTACACCTTGGTCTTGCCTTTTCCGCGTGGATCCACGCTCACGCCAAGACGTGGCGCCCACTGGCCGGTAAAGCTGTAAGCGACTCCGCCGCTGCTGCTCTGGTAACCGTCTCCAAGAATCCGCTCTTGCTCATTCCTTAGGCCCAGATTAGCGGTGATGTACTTGTTGAAGCGAATCACATCCTGGCCATAGAACGCGTTGTACTTCGAGGCTGTATTAAACACAGGATTTCCGAATTCACCACGATCCTGACGTAGGAATACCCTCCTGCTCCCAACAAACGGGCAGAGGGTGCATACCGGGTCCCCTGCTGCAATCACGTCAGCATCAAGCGGGAGCCTACGCAGCGACCACGCGGCATTCAGCGGCTGTCCTGCCGCTGAGGCAGGAATAACGAGAGTTCCGTCGGCATTCGTCGAGGGAACCGTGTAGTGCGGACCGCTGCGGTCGCGGGTTCCTGAGTAGTAGGATCGCTGATATTGGTAGCCGATCGTTGCGGTGTGTGTTCCTAAATGCCACGGCAGGGTAATGGTCTTCTGCGTGCTCAACTCCGTGCGCCAGGTCTTGCCCTTAGTTGGCTCAAAGAACCCAAGACCAATCGCAGTAAAGCTGCCGCGAGCAGGCTGGGTGCGATCAACAATCTGGTTGAAATTGTCAAACCCACTCTCGTCGAAATGATTCTTGTTCTGGCTGAACGAACCACTGAGGGTCCAAGTAGGTGTCAGCGAGCCGTTATACCGGATCGCGATGTTGCGAGTGCCAAAGTCAAGCTTGCTCTGCGCCGTCGCATTGTCGATATTCAGTGACCTGAACGACGACTTGTTTGTCTTCGATGGATCGCCAAAGATTGAAAAAGCAACCGTGTGGTTCGGATTAATGTTCCAGTCCACCTTGCCGGCGTAGTTAAGTGTACGTGTACGACGAGCGTGCTGGCCTAGCAGGGCGAACAGCCCGGAATCTCTTCCGGCACCGGCGGCGATGTCGGCGGCGTTGCGTTGCGCGCCGAGCACAATGTCCCGGTTGATGGTTGGGTTGAATGAGCCGAAGAAGAACAATTTGTCCTTCACAATCGGGCCACCAGCATCAGCACCAAAGTCGTAGCCCTCAGTGTGGAGCAGTTTTCCGGCCTTATTCGTGCTGAAGTCATCACGCTGCTTTCTAGTGGCCTCAAATGATTTCGGCTGAGCAAATCCAGTGAAAGCACCGTGGTATTCATTCCCACCTGACTTCGTGATGATATTGATAATACCGCCCTCGGACTGGCCATACTGCGCTTCAAATCCGGCCGTCTTAACCTGCACTTCCTTGACGAAGGCGTTAGTAATTCCGGTCCCGAGCGATCCATAGACCCGCGAGAACGTGCCGATTCCTCCGAATGCTGAGTCAGTGATGTTCACGCCATCAGCAACGTAGAGGTTATCGAGCGCGGACCCACCAGAGATGGACGGGTTAGACGCCCCACCACCTAAACTGTCTGTTGTGCCAGGCGCCAGGTAGAACAGGCTCGTGACGCCGCGCTGAACGGGAATGTTCTTAAACAGCTGATCGTCCAGGTTCTTGCTGACGGCTGTCCTTGCCTGATCGATTTCAGCCCCTGCTGTGACGTTGACCACCTCAGAGATATTGCCGACTTCCAGTGTCACATTTGTGGTCGCCGTCTTGCCGACATAGACGGTGATGTTCGAAACTTCAGCAGCTTTGAAGTTTGTCATTTCAACCCGGACCGTATAGGCGCCGGGAATCAGATTCTCCACCGAATACAAGCCTTGGTTGTTAGTAGTCACGGTGCGCTCGCCAAGTGCTCCAGTTACTTTAACTGTTGCACCCGGAATGGCTGCTCCTTTGCTATCAACAACCTGACCTCCGATGGAACCCTTCGTCTGGATGTCCTGCGCAAAAGCCGAGGCCGAAACCAGGGCGAAGCATAGCGCCAAGACGAACATGAAAACTTTTCTCATCGTCTCGTTTCCTTTCTTGAAAGAGGGTCTCCAAAGAAACCCTTCAATTATATGCATTCAATCTAATAGCCGACAACCCAAAAACAAATGACACTCTGGTATTGTTGGCCTTTTATTATTCCGGTTTCCAGGCGGCGTCAGGGTCACGATTCTAACCGATGTGGACTGCATCTGTCACCCGTTCACCGCAAACTTGATTCTGGACCTCAACTTCTTAAGCAATGCCGATGCCATAGGCCAAGCCTGCTCGCGCGCACTTGAAATCCCTCGGTTTTGCCCTCCTCCGATTCTTATTGCAAATCCAATGCTCATTGCAAATCCAAAAATTCGGTTTTAGTCCGAAATTCGGGAAACCTATTGCAAAAGTATCACACACGGAGTAGTCTCTTGCCGCGCTTCGCCATGGGTCTAAATCTGCTTCAGACCGCCATTTGTGTGTTCGACGTGCGACAGCTTACGGCAATCAATTAAGCGTGGCCCTCTGGATGCCAAGACGGAACGCCTGTTGCATGTTTAGAGGTCGACTCTGTTGGACCGACCTAACCTGAAGTTACTTTCGCACACTTGAGGAGGAGAGAGAAATGAACCGAGCCAAAAGCCTTCTAACACTAATTGCGATTGTTTTTGCTCTGATCACCCTTTCAACTATTCCGGCATTTGCCCAGGGCACCGCGACGAGTGCCCTGAGCGGTACTGTTGTTGACAAGGATGGAGCCAGAATCAGAGGCGCCACCGTGACAGCCACGAACAAGGCGACAGGGCAGGAACGCACGGCAACCACGAACGACAGTGGAGAATACAAGATCGACTTCTTACCTGCCGGCACCTATGACATTAAGATAAGCGCCACTGGATTCGGTGATGTTAAGTCCGAGAAGGCCGAGCTGCTCGTGGGCAGGACTAACACTCTTGAGGTCACGATGAACCCGGGAGTCCAAACTGCGAACGTAACAATCACTGCCGGCGAAACGGAGTTGGTCAGCAAAGAAAAGACTGACATTAGTGTGAACATCACTCCCCGCGACATCGAGAGCCTTCCTCTAAATGGTCGTGACCTTGCCAATTTGGCCTATTTAGCGCCAGGCGCGAAACCTGTTGACTCTTATGACCCGACCAAGAATCGGCTTGCGATCTTCGGTATCAACGGGTCAAGTGGCCGCAATGTTAACGTCACGGTGAACGGCATCGACAACAAGGACAACACCGTCGGCGGACCAGTGATGCAGTTTCCGCTGGAATCAATTCAGGAGTTCATCATCAGCACACAGCGTTTCTCGGCAGTCAACGGACGCAGCGAAGGAGCGGCGGTTAACGTCGTGACGAAGTCTGGGGCTCGCCAGTTTCACGGGTCAGCCTTCTTCTTTTTGCGCGACAAGAAGTTGAACGCGACTGAAGTTGACCCCAGCACTCGCCAGACGTTGGCGCAGAAGCCGCCGTTCAACCGAAAGATCTGGGGCGGCTCGATTGGCGGACCTATCAATAAGGGCGATCATCCGACCTTCTTCTTCTTCGCCCTGGAGCGTCAAGGTGAGGCCACGTCGATCCCAGTGCCTGCCGATGCAGTGGCAGAGCTGAATCTGGTTACGAGCCTCGGCGCCCAACCTGCGTCAATCGTACCTACGCCTTATAACGATACGCGTTGGAATCTGCGGTTTGATCACACCTTCAATTCGAAGCACAGCATCTTTGCCAGCTACAGCGACCAGAAGAATTTTGGACTCAACGATCAGTTTACCAGTGTCGGAGGGAGAGCGGATCTTACGGCAGGGAACTTTACCAAGAACCGACTGCTGTTGGGGAACTTTACTCTGAACTCCGTACTAAGCAGCACAGTAGTCAATGCTGTTACGGTGGGTTATCAGTACTGGAACAATCTGATTGACACCGACAAGAAGGTCCCGACGTTTACCTTCCCCACCGGCATCACCTTTGGCACAAACACAAACGTGCCGCAGCAGTCTTACCAGGCCAAGTATCAATTCAAAGATGATCTTTCGATCACCAGGGGCAAGCACACGTACAGAACTGGTTTCGATTATTTGTGGGAGCCGAAACTGGGTGGCTTCTTTGAGTTTAATCCCACATTGGAAATTGACTTCAACACGCTTCCCAGCGCTATCAACGCTCTTCCCGCGAAATTTGCGACGCCAAGTGTTGTGGGTGGCATGTCGGCGACTGCCGGAAATCCTTATTTCAACCTGCCAGGAGGAGCTAAGATGTTCGGTGTCTATTTCCAGGATGACTGGAAATTCCGCCGCAATCTCTCGCTGAACTTAGGACTGCGCTGGGACAAGGACTTCAATCTTATCGGCACAAAGGCACAGGGCCTTAGCCGGACTTTCCTGGCTCTCAAAGCTATCGGTCACCCTGCCGCAAGAGCGCTGCCTCATGATGACAATCATGACTTTAGTCCTCGTGTTGGATTCGCCTGGGACATGGGAGGCACCGGCAGGCATATTCTGCGTGGAGGATATGGTCTCTACTACGGCCAGACTTTCTTGAACATTCCTCTGTTCATGATTCAGCAAGCCAACCCCACGATTTTTGCGGGCGTGTTTGCATTAAGTACCGGCGATGTCGTGCCAGGAACGGGGGGGAAAATACTGGGTACTGACTGGCGCTTTGGCATTGATCCCTTGCCAACAATTCCGCCGCCACCGACGCAACTTGCGGCGGGGAATACGGGTCGCATCATGGATCCGGATTACCGGAATCCCTTTACGCAGCAATGGAACCTGGGGTACTCGTGGCAGTTCAATTCCTACTCGGTACTCGAAGTTGACTACACACATGTGCTGGCATTGCACGAGTCCAAGACCATCAACATTAATCCGACGCGACGTTTGTTCTTGGATGCGACTGGAGCCGAGATCACGTCACGTCCGTTGACCGCTGCCTTTACCGCTGCTGGTTTGCCGGCGCTGGGCCGCATCGATTTGGAAGTGTCAAGTGGTCGAGCGCGCTACGATGGCATGAACATCTCTTATCGTCGTCGTCTGCACAATCGTTTCACTGTAAATGCCACCTACACGCTCTCTAGGGCTCTTGCTTACAACGGAAACGCCGCAGCCTTCCGCAATCGGGCAACCAATCCCTTTGACTACCTTGCCAAGACTGATTTCGGACCAGTTTTCAATGATACGCGCCATCGCTTTTCGATGAGCGGCGTAATCAACCTGCCTGCTGGATTTCAATTTGCTCCGATCATGCAGTTGGAGTCGGCACGCGCATATAACGCAAGCTATGGCGGCTCTGTGGACGTGCTGGGCGTAGGCAGCGGCCGAGGCAATCACGTCATTGTTTTCACCAGTAGTCCAAACGATCTGAAGGCCACTCTCACCGCATTCGGAGATCCGGGCGCTTCTAATGCTAACCGAATCCTGTACCGCAAT
>DASZZL010000146.1:0-20250 GCA_035545035.1 Pyrinomonadaceae bacterium | reverse complement strand
TTGAAGTGGTACTGCGTGAAGTAACTGAGCAGCGCGACCGCGATAAAGTTCAACATGATCGTGTTGATAACTTCATGCGAGCCGAAACGCGCTTTCAACAATCCCGGAATGCCGCCCCAGATTGCGCCCGCAGCGATCGCGACGAGGCAGCACAAGGGCAGGAGCACGAGCGCCGGCAGGTTAGCAATCGGCGAACTAACAACTTGTCCGGAACCTGGATTAATGATCGAGACGCCGCCCAGCTTGATCCCGACCCAGGCCGTGGCGAACGCGGCGACGTAGAGCTGACCTTCGGCGCCGATATTCAAGAGACCACAGCGAAATGCCACGGCCACCGCGAGCCCGGTGAAAATTAAAGGGGTCGCGTTGAAAAGCGTGTAGCCAATGCCGTCCGGCCACGAAAACGCGCTGCCGATAAGAAGGCGATACGTTTGAAACGGGCTGTCGCCGATAATCCACACGACGATGCCGCCGACGATAAATGCAGCGATGACGGCAATCAGCGGAAACAGAATCTCGCGTAATAGTTTCATTGCCTTCGAAGCGCCGTTAGGCGCGTCATATTTATAGTGCCGGGCGTTTCTCTTTCTCTATTCGCAGCGAAAGCATTTTTGCTTTCGCGGCTGCGAAGCAGAATCTGATTACAGATCGTTCTATAAATATGTCGTGCCGACGGCACTTACCTGCGGCCACCAGTCATCATCAATCCAATCTCTTCATTAGTCACGGCCTTCGGATCGACCTCGCCCGCGATCTGTCCGTTATGCAGCACCAGCAAACGATCCGACAACGCAGTCACTTCTTCCAACTCGGCGGAAACGAGCAACACCGCGCAACCTTCGTCACGCAGCGCCACGATTTTTCTATGGATGAATTCGATCGCGCCGATGTCTACGCCACGCGTTGGCTGCGAAACCAGCAGCAACTTCGGTGGCAGTTCGAACTCTCTGCCAATAATCAGCTTCTGTTGATTGCCGCCCGAAAGCGCGCGCGCCGGCAGGGCGGCATTCGGCGGACGCACATCAAAGTCGCGAATCACCTGCTCAGTGCGCCGTTGAATTCCTTTCTGATCCAGCAGAATGCCGTTAGAGGACACGGCGGGCTTGCGATAATGAACACCGAGAATCGTGTTCTCAGCCAGACTGAAATCCAGCAGCAGTCCGCGCCGATGACGATCCTCCGGGACGTGCGCAATGCCCAACTCTTTTCGCTTGCGCGCATCAAGCCGGGTGATGTCTTGCCTCTCGAAAGCGATCGTTCCGGAGACGTGCGACCCGGGAATCAAGCCGGCGAGCGCTTCGATCAATTCGGTCTGGCCGTTGCCCTCAACGCCGGCGATGCCGACTATTTCGCCCGCGCGCACTTCGAAAGAAACGTTATCAACGCGCTTGCCGCCATCGCGCCCTAAGATTGAAAGATCACGCACACTCAACACCGTGGCGCCTGCTTTGGCTGCGGGCTTCTCGACGCGCAAAAGCACCTCGCGGCCAACCATCAAACGCGCCAGCTCAGCGGCATTGGTCGCGCTGGTTTTCAAATCGCCAACAACACGGCCGTCGCGCATCACGGTTACGTTGTCAGAAATCGCGAGCACCTCGGAGAGCTTATGCGTGATGATCACGATCGTCTTGCCCTGCTCGCGCATGCGGCGCAGGATGGCGAAGAACTCTTCAACTTCCTGCGGGGTCAAAACGGCAGTCGGCTCGTCCAGAATCAGCAACTGAGCATGGCGGTAAAGCGCCTTCAGCAGTTCGACTCGTTGCTGCTGCCCAACAGAGAGACTTTCAATCGTCGCATTCGGATCAACCGAGAGTTTGAATTCATCAGAGACTCTCCGAATCTTGTCCGCGGCTTTCTTCAAATCCAGCGAAGCTGCGCTTCCCGGTTCGGCGCCGAGCACGATGTTCTCTGCCACAGTCATCGGCTCAACCAGCATGAAGTGCTGATGGACCATCCCGATGCCCAGCGCGATCGCGTCGTGCGGCGTCCGAATCGCGCGCGCCTGGCCATTGATCAGAATCTCGCCACCATCAGCCGTGTAGAATCCGTAGGCGATGCGCATCGCCGTGGATTTGCCAGCACCGTTCTCGCCGACGATGGCGTGAATCGTTGCGGGCTCGACCTTAAAACTTACACGATCGTTCGCCAGGACTTGACCAAAGCGTTTGGTAATGTTGTGTAATTCCAGCATTCGAGCTCGTAGCTTAGTGCTTAGAAGTTGAGAGCTTAAATCATTTCATCATCGCATCCGTGACTTTGATTTGACCGGCGATGATTCTCTTCTTCGCACCTTCAACTTCGTCGATCGTCGCTTGCGGAATCAAGTCTTTGTTGTATTGATCGAGGGTGTAAGCGACGCCGTCGCTATCCAACCCGAAGACATGGAAGCCGCCCTGGAATTTGTGCGCAACGACGTCTTTGATGATGTCGTACACGGCGTTATCGACGCGCTTGACCATGCTCGTCAGGACAAAGCCGGGCTTCACCATGTTTTGATTTGAATCGACGCCGATCACAAAATGCGTCGCGCGGCCATTTTCTCTTCCCGCCTGCTCGACGGCGTCGAAAGCACCCAGGCCTGAGTTGCCGGCGGCGGTGAAAATCACATCCGCGCCTTTGTTGATTTGCGCCAGCGCGATCTCTTTGCCTTTGCCGGGATTGTTCCAGGCCGCGTCGGTGACGCCGACGTAGTTCTGCACAATCTTAATGTTGGGATTGACGGCCCGCGCGCCCTCTTCGTAGCCGGTCTCAAATCGATGGATCAAACCGATGTCCATGCCGCCGATAAAACCGAGTACATTCGTTTTCGAAGTTTTGGCGGCAATCATGCCGACGAGAAAAGAGCCTTCATGTTCTTTGAAGACCAGCGAAGCGACGTTGGCCTTGGGAGTTTTGCCGTCGGCTTCAAAGATCACGCCATCAATGATCGCAAATTGAAGATTCGGATAATCGTTCGCAACCGATTGCATGATCGGCCCCTGCGCAAAGCCTACACCGATGATCAGATCGTAACCGCGTTCGGCAAACGCGCGCATCGCCGGCTCAATCGATACCGGATTGCCAGGCTCGACGTCGCGCAGGACTATGTCGAGCGCAGGCTTGCCGCAGCTCGTTTTGCCGTCGGGCAACATGCCTGCCTCGGCGCATTTCACGCCAGCCCACGCCGCCGCATTGAAAGAACGATCGTCTTTGCCGCCGATATCAAAGACTATGCCAACATGAATCTTCGATTTGTCGTCAGCCCCGTAACCCGCGCGATTGCACGCCGGGCCGACGAACACGAGCGAAGACAACACAAGCAAGACTACTACCAGTTTGAGTTTCATTTGTCGAAACCAATTTGGAGTGCGGCGGCAAAGCGCAGCGCGACGCCGCTTTGGATAAGCCGGCTCCCTCCCCCGATGGGGGAGGGTTGGGGTGAGGGCTTGAGCGCCAGCCCCTCTCCCCTAACCCCTCTCCCAACGGGAGAGGGGAAAATCCAAAGCGCCGCCGCTGTCGCCGCACTCCAAATTTCACTTGTCGATTACTTCCTTGATCAAAACGGGCAGTTCCGGCGGTTTGTCGCCGATTTCGTAAGCGGCTTGAATTCGCGCCGCGGCCCATTGACCTCGATTCGAATCGCCACAATAAACCAGGCCGATTGGATCGCCGGATCGAACCTCGTCACCAATCTTAACTTCGCTCAGAAATCCGACCGCCGCATCGATCGTGTCTTCCATCCGCACCCGACCGCCGCCGGCCTCGGCTACGGCATGCCCAATCTCTTCCGTATCAATCTGACGGACAAATCCTGAGCGCGGCGATTCTACCTTAAACAACTTGTCTGTCAACGGCAGAACGCCTGCTGGATCATCACACACGCGCGGGTCGCCTCCTTGCGCCTCAACGTTCTTTCGAAAACATTCCAGCGCGGCGCCCGACGCGTGCACTTGCTGAATTCGAGCACGAGCTTTTTCAACCGATGATTCAAGACCTGACAACACGATCATGCGAGCCGCCAACTCGATTGAAAGATCGAGCACCGGGCGCGCGCCCTCGTCGAACTCGCCGCGCAAAAGTTCAATGCACTCCCGCACTTCGACTGAGTTTCCCACCGCGCGTCCGAGCGGCTGACTCATGTCGGTGATCAAAGCCTGCGATCGCACTCCCAGCGAGTTCCCCGTCTTGACCAGCGCGCGCGCTAATGTTCTCGCGCGATCGTGCTCGCGCATGAACGCGCCTGAGCCGGTCTTGACGTCAATGACCATCGCGTCCAAACCCGCGGCGCCTTTTTTGGAAATGATCGAAGCGACGATCAAAGGAATTGCTTCGACGGTGGCAGTCGCATCGCGCAGCGCGTACAGCTTTTTGTCGGCGGGCGCGATCTCCGCCGTCTGTCCGTTCATCGCGAAGCCTGCCCGATCCAAGACCGCGCGAAATTCTTTCAGCGATAGATCGACGCGATAGCCGGGAATGGACTCAAGCTTGTCGAGCGTGCCACCGGTGTGACCCAAGCCGCGCCCGGAAATCATCGGCACGCAAACGCCCGCTGCCGCGGCGAACGGCGCGATCAAAAGCGAGGTCTTGTCGCCGACGCCACCGGTGGAATGCTTGTCGGCTTTTGGTTTCGGAATGTCTGAGAAGTCGAGGATCTCGCCTGAGTGAAGCATTGCTTCAGTCAGCGCCGCTTGTTCCGCGTCGGTCATGCCCTTGAGAAAGATCGCCATCAGCAAAGCCGTGCTTTGGTAATCAGCGATCTCTCCGCGCGTCACACCGTTTACAAAGAACGTGATCTCTTCGCGCGAAAGTTCCGCGCCGTCACGTTTCTTGCGAATGATGTCTTGCGGTCTCAACTCGATTCATCCGAAAGCAAAACGACTGCTTGCACGGTCACCGCTTCGCCTCGGCCGACAGCATCCAGGCCTTCACCTGTCTTCGCCTTCACGCTGACACAACCGCTGTCAACGCCCAGGGTCCCGGCAAGATTATCGCGCATCGCCGCGATATGTTCGCGCAGCCTCGGTCGTTCCAGCATGATCGTCGCGTCGGCGTTCACCAGATGGAATCCACGCTCGCGCGCCAGCCAGCAGACACGCGCGAGTAATTTCAAACTGTCGGCGTCTTTCCATTGCGGATCATCATCGGGAAAGTGCCCGCCCATGTCGCCTTCGCACAGCGCGCCCAGGATCGCATCTGCGAGCGCGTGCGTCAGCGCGTCAGCATCAGAGTGTCCCTCTGCGCCGCGCTCTGATTCGACGCGCACGCCGCCCAGAATCAAAGGCCGTCCTGCGACGAGCCGATGCGTGTCGTGACCGATGCCGATGCGAAACATAAGTCTGGAGTCAACAGTCTGGAGTCTGAAGTTCCGCGGTTAGAATTCGGGAGTCGAGAGTAAATTTGACTACAGACTCTAGACTCCAGACTCCAGACTCTTCAAAAGCGCTTCCGCCAACACCAAATCTTCCTCTTGAGTAATCTTAATATTCCGCGCGCTGCCTTCCACCGCGATAATCTCGACGCCGAGACGCTCGACCAAAAGACTATCGTCTGTTACTTCGATTCCTGCCGCCTCAACTTCATCCAGTTGATCGTAAGCCCGCTTCAGCAGACCGTAACGAAAGCATTGCGGCGTTAGCGCTCGTCGCAATGCATTGCGCGGCGGCGTACGCGTGACGCGTCCGTTCTCAATGTCTTTGATGGTATCGGCGACGGGCGCAACCAAAATCGCGGCGCCGCTTGTTCTCGCCGCAGCCACCACGCGATCAATTTCGTCCGGCGTCACGAAAGGCCGCACGCCATCGTGCACGGCCACAATCTCGGCACCGCTAATCGCGTTCAAGCCGCGCAGCACGGATTGCGCGCGTGTCGCGCCGCCGGCAA
This sequence comes from Pyrinomonadaceae bacterium, assembly GCA_035545035.1. Taxonomy (GTDB): domain Bacteria; phylum Acidobacteriota; class Blastocatellia; order Pyrinomonadales; family Pyrinomonadaceae; genus UBA11740. The sequence continues at coordinate 14,391 of DASZZL010000146.1, read as the reverse complement.
CCACACCGGAAAGTTTGCTCAGCTCGAACTTGTGCGCCAGAGATGAAAATGCCGCCGTTTCTTCGGCGGGCACGACAACTATGATTTCGTTGATCTCTTCACAGCGCTCGAATTGCCTGAGCGTGTGAATGATGATCGGAACGCCGCAAAGTTCGAGGAATTGCTTGGGCTGGTTGCCGCCCAGCCGAGTTCCTTTGCCGGCGGCGACAACGATCGCGACGTTCATTCGTTAGCCTTCGGTGTCGGTAATGCGCGTCAAGGAAGGAGCCGAACGCACTTCGCGCAGGGGCCGGCGCGATCGTTCGCCGTTGCCCGCGCCGTCGGATTCATCACAAAGACGACCGAAAATCATCTTGCCCGCCGTGGTTTGTAGCACGCTCGTCACCGCGATGTCGGCGTTCTTTCCAATCAAACGTCGCGCATTGTCCACCACGACCATCGTGCCGTCATCGAGGTAGGCGACGCCCTGATTGTATTCTTTACCTTCCTTCAAAATAAAAACGTGCATCGCTTCGCCCGGCAGCACGACCGGCTTCAGCGCGTTCGCCAGTTCGTTGATGTTCAGCACGTTGACGCCGCGCAATTGCGCGACCTTATTCAAATTGAAATCGTTGGTGACGATCACGGCGTCGAGCTGCTTTCCCAATTCGATCAGTTTCAGATCGACTTCGCGTACGGCAGGAAAATCAGTCTCCACGATCTGTATGTCCAGCGAGCTGTTGTTCTGCAGGCGATTCAGCATGTCCAGTCCGCGTCGTCCGCGCTGGCGCTTGGATGAATCGGGCGAGTCGGCGACTTGTTGCAGCTCGCGCAAGATGAATTGTGGAATAATCAGCGTGCCGGTCAGAAAGCCGGTCTCGGCCACGTCGGCAATGCGGCCATCGATGATTACGGAAGTATCGAGAATCTTCAGATCGCGTCGCGCCGTCTTGTCGCTGAAGATTCCGCCGAGCGCCGACAGCTCGAGATAGTCGCCCTTCGCGGCGCCCACCATCAGACCTATGTACGCCATGAAAACAATTAGCGCGAGCGTGAGAAACGCTCGGGTTTCAGGCGGCACGGCCGCCGATTCCTGGCTGGCGATGAGGGTTCCAATCAAATAGGCGCCGATAATCCCGAGGATCGATCCGACGGCCGCTCCGATCAGAGTTTTCAAGGAGGCACGCCGAATGCGCATCTCAAACAACACGATTGCCACCGCGATGAGCGCGGCCGCGCCGGCTGAAAAAAGCCGGTGCCCCGGGACCGGATGCAGCACATAGCCCGCGCTCACGAGGAAGGCGGCGAAGACTAGTCTAAGAATGATGACATCAAAGCGCATAATGCCGGCATATTAGCACGCTGCGCCCCGCGCGTCATTAGTCTCGTAGCCCCGTTGGGGCACCGGCAAAAGTATCCAAGAGTTTTCACACAGCCTCTGAAGCGGGGGCGGGGAATGTCGCGGAGGAGGTTCGCGCTCTGACGGATGGACGAGGAGCGGATTATGTTTTCGACACAGTCGGCACACCCGCGACTATTTCGCAGGCGCTTGAGTCCGCGCGCAAAGGCGGCGCAGTCGTGCTGACTGGTCGGTCGCGGACAGACGCGCTCGCCTCAATCCTCACCTTCCCTTTCGTGATGCAGGAGAAGCGCCTCGCTCTACGGTTCGGGGCGTCCGCTGCTGGACATCCCGGCGCGTGGTCACGCTCTATTCAAGCGGGTGAACTGAAGCTCCGCGAACTTGTCACGCGCACCTACCATCTCGACGGCATCAACGACGCGCTGGCAGCGCTGGCCTCTGGCGAAGGTGCGCGCGGCATCATCCGCTGGTGACACGGTCGCGCTGGCTTGTTTCGTCATTCTTCTCCCAGCAAGCGCAGCGACGCCTGTACTCGTTTATACTAACTCGGAAGGCGCTGATGTTTGCAGGCTTGCTGCGACTGTTGTTTCCAGTGGCGCGCTGTCCTCGCTCTTCAGCTTACTCTCGATTTCTAGCTCGGACTTTGTGGCGAGGGCCAAGCTCTCTGCCGTCGCGCACAGAAGATCGCGGACGCGTTTCCTCTGCTCCTCGCCGAATTCATCCTCATCTACGAAGTCGTAATTCAGCGTAAAGATCGTGTGTAAGACTAACTTCATCATATAGCGCCGGACGAACTCCTCCTCCAAGCTCTTCTTCGACATCTTGCGCTTCATGTCGAGAAACGGCGGGAACTCCGCGTTGTAATAGAGCTGAATCTTCCCGGCCAGCGAGCGGATCGAGAATCCAACTCTTTGTGGATCATGTGGCCATCCCAGCGTCAGCCAAGCGTTGTCGCTGGTCTTGACCGGAATTGGCATGACGACAGGAATCTCTACCTCGGTGAAATCCTTCTTGCGAATCTTTACCTTGATGACCTTCTTGCTGTTTCCGTTTTCGTCCTGATCGTAGTCATCCTTTGACTTAGGCTGTTTTGACTCATCAGGCTCCTTTTGTTTTTTCGGAGGCTTTGCGACGATCTCCACCGGCAAACGATGGGTCAAAGCCGCGCCAATCGTGAAATCAAGCTGCACCTGAATGTAACCCTTCGTTCCGATTGAAGCATCCTCTGGGCAGATGAAGTGACAACGCACGCGACCGCCCTTCATCTCACCCGCACCGACGTACCTAACACCGTGCGCAAGAACTCTAATCTTCGAGATCGTCTGGTCTGCCGGATTCCAGTACGAAGGCGCGGCGTCAGTTTCGAATACGAAGCTATAGCGCTGGCCAGGGTACAGCTTTACGCTCGTGCCCTTGAACTTCCACCGCACGAAGGTGGGAGGCTCGACGGCTTCAATCGGGGGCGGCTCGGGTTTAGTGACAGGGACCTTTCGGTCCTCCTCCACATCCGTCCACCTCTCGACTTTGCGCGTGAGCTGATCGAAGCTAATTCCCGCAGCCTTGAGATATTTCTTGATTAAAGTTGAGATCGCATCTGCAGCATCTTCAGTCTGTCTTATGTCGGCTGCCGCGAGCTGCACATTCAGATCCTGAAGCTTTCTATCAAAGCTGAGCCGCGCAATGAGCTCATCAAGTATCATCTTCTTGATCGGCGTCTCCTTCGCGTGTTCACGTGTAGACGTGAACATTTCGTACTTCGCGCGTGGGTCGAGATCGTTGCAGTCAATCTGAACGACCATGTATCGACCAGCTGCCCACAGCTTAGCGCCGTGCTGACCGGTGATAATCGCGCGACTTTCTTCGGCGTGGGTTTGGCCGTCTAGCGTCACCAAAATTGTCTTGTCGGGATCGACCCAGCTCCTAAGCACATTCTGCGATGACCTTCCTGCCGGGTCGGCTACCCAATAGGTAATCTTGACGCGACCGAGATCGCCCACCCCTGTGCGTCCTCCGTAATCCCAGCGCGGTAGCTCGTAGTATTCAGAAGCGCGATGCAGGATTTTTGCAGGCTCGCCGCTTGCCTTCGCATCATCTTCAACATCGATGGCTTCATCGTCTTCGATATTCATAGCATCTTCGGCCGCGGTGCTCGGCGTCTTTAATGATGCCATCCACGCACGCTCTAGAGCATTGACGCTTCCGCGAATCAGCCGTCCGTATCGTCGGTATCCTGGAAAGGTGGAGTACTTGGTTGGGGCCAACGCGTACATTTCAAACCAGACAGGAAACAACGGCTCGGCCAGCGATCGCATGAGCAAGCCATAAAGGCTGTTCTCGCCCACAGTATGAAACAGATCGACAGCGGTATAGCCGATGTGCCGAACTAGAGTGCCAGCGGGAAATTCTTCTTCTGGTACATCAACCTCCGGTACTTTCCCGTTTGCGGTGAGATACCGATACGTGGGTGTCTTCGCGAAGACGCCATTGTCAGAATCCCATGTAGCCTCAACAAGCGTAAATGCGACGGTCTCCGCACCTACCTTCCGCGATGCGATAAGCGTCAGATCAGAGTACTGGTAAGTGCTTGAGGCGCCTTGACCATGCTTGCCCGTCAGCCACTGTTTCGATTTCTTGTTGCCGCGATTGAGGGACAGAATGGTGCTCGGCATTTCGTCTGCGGTTAGACCGATGCCATAGTCACGTGAGTCGAAAATTGAATTCTTAGGATCCTTTGCGTCTCCGACAAATCCTGTAACTGTCACGGTCCTCTGGGCCAATCCACGCGCTTCGTCATCCTTGAGACCGCTTGAAAGCGCACCGGGACCGAGCCCAAACCATTGCTTAGCGGCTTCCCGTGGCGAAGCCGGCATCGGACCTTCGTGCGTGAGTGCTTTCGCTTCAAGGTTCGCATCACCCTCGTTGGTGACGCGCTCGATGAATGCTCGCCCGGGATAGGCGCTTACACTCATAGGCCCATCATTTGAGGTTGAGTCATTGAATGGGGCCCAGGCGATTTTGCCGTCGAACGTTTTTTCGAAATACGCGAGCCGCAGACGTGCGTCGCGCCAGCTTTCGAATCCAGCCCACGGAAGGGCGTAGTGCTGCTTCGTTGAAGACTTATTTCCGTTTCCATGAGGTTGATTGACGGTTGCGTTAACTGTTAGCGCTAAGGCGCGGAACAGCTCGATGGGAGTCTTTGGTAAATCCGGAAGCGCCGAAAAACTCGGCTCGACTTGCGGGTTTGGTTTTCGAGTAGATTTTTTTGTTTGGACGGGGGAAGACGCAGTGATGGACTGCTCCCCTTGAATGGTGCTCATACAAGATCTCCTTTTTCACGCGCGGCTGACAGCCGCCACGTAGTGAATGCCCGGACTGGGCGATTACACAACCCACCATCGGTCTGATGGTGAACATAACGATTCGCCAATGCGAAACGCAGGCGTAACTTTAGTTGATGATTAGGATTTATGCAAGCGGTGATGCTCGCTTGAGCATTTCTCATTCTGCGATTCAAAACGCCAAATCGATTGCCTCGCATAATTTTCTTGGGCTTCGATGGTGACCCATCGTCTACCTAGACTCTCGGCAACGAAACCGGTGACGTTCGAGCCTCCAAACGGATCGAAGACGAGATCGCCCTTATCTGTGAGAAGCTTAATAAAGAACTCCGGAATCGCCTTTGGCATTCGCGCCGGGTGTGGCTTTTCGTCGCGTTCCTTGCAAGCCCGTAGATATGGATCGGAAGATTGAGTATTTGAGAATTCGATGAGGTTTGACGGAATCGCTCCGCCATTGTCAGTAAAGAAAGAAGTCTCTCCAATGACATATCCGGACGGGCGCGCGCCTGCGTTGTATTTCTTCCGCTCGAGGAGTCTTTTCATTGAAGGGCTATAATTCTTCACAACGTTTCGGTTATTGGACTTTGGTGTGTCATTCGTCGCCAACCACCAAACGTGAGTATAACTGTCTTTGACGCGGATTCGTCTTATGGTGACCCACTCAGCGGGTGCCGGCAGACGAGCACGGTTATAGCATACAAATTCTTGGCAGAGACGCAGGCTTGCGCCAGGATGCTCAGCGAACGCGAGTAACGCCTTCAGGGACATTAATGACTGCACTGGACGTTTTGGTTCCCAACCATTTCCAATCTCAATAACGATCGAACCATCGGGCTTAAGGAGCTTGGCAAAAGCGGGCGCGAAATCGCTTAACCATCTGACGTATTCTTCACCGATAAGATTCCCGTACGCCTTCTTGTGGTTGAGTGGAAATGGTGGCGAGGTGAGCAGTAGCTGTATCTTGCCTTGAAGAGCTTTTCCCAGTTTCGAAGCCAGGATCTCTTCAACATGCCCAACATACAGCTTTCCTCGCTTCGTTTTGAAAAACGGTTTCATCTCTTAACTATGTTGTATCGGGACTAGATTTGATAAGACTTGGTGCCGCCGCGCGGCACTTAGCTTCTCTCATAGCTTAACCTATTGTTTCCACTTCAACAGATGATCCTGCTGCTTGACTTTTGTGATCAGGTCGGCAAGTTGCGTGTCGGTCGTGGCGCCCGGATGCAGAAACGCATTCAAAATCTGATTGACGAAGGAAGCCGCGCGGAAGATCCGAACTGCTTCATGCATGCCAATGTCATTTATATGCGGGAAGACCCGAAAGCCTCGTTGCTCCAAGGCCGCCTCAATGGCATCACCAACATTTTTCCCAATCTTTGAGCGCGGCTGCCCCGAAACCTGGCGCAAAAGGGTGCCAATTTCCAGTCTCGTTTTTGTCGTGTATGCCAATCTATCTTGATCCATTTGGCGAGAGATCGCCTCGGCAACTTTGAAATAAATATCGTGATTTACCATATATCTGCTTCTTCCCTTATTTCGATTGTACCAACTTTTCAAGAGTACGGCACAATTAGTCATTTTGTCAATCGGTGGATCAGAGGGAAATATGAAAATGTAGTCCGTGAAGCGAGCGGCTGGGTATAGAACATCGAGATGTAGCGAGGGGGTTACGTCGAAGGCGTTACCTAACTCAGCCCCGGTCCAACGCGGTTTCGGCACGTCGTCGGGAAAACTATTTTTTTACGTTTGATAGCTGAGCTATCGCCCCAAAGGCATTTAAGAAAGCCTCCAGAAGAGGGCCAACTACAACGCAAATAGTAACCGCCACTGCAAGAGCGACTTGTGCTTGGCCCAACGTGAACTTGTCTTCTGCACTGCTAACCATTTTTTCTGTCGTAAACCACATCGCATATATCCAAGAAACCCCGAAGGCCAAGTACGCAGCACCAGCATAGACGGAAATCATCTGCCAAAACGCAGCAGTGGCCTTAACGTGCTCAAGTCGCGACTCAAATGGAACAGTTGTGTCTGCAATATACGCGAAGTCACTTGCTTTGATGCGAATAGCAACTGTGATAAGGATTATCACCGCAAAGCCCAAGCCGCAGAGAAGAACGCCCATATGAGGGCGTTCCGGAGGAAAGCTAAAGGACGCAGCCGCTGCGAGAATCAGCAGCGGCGCAATCGAGCTCACAAGCAACGCCTCGTTTGACGTAAAGATTCTCAGACTAATATAGGGCAGAAGAAATGCAAGCGGCGTGAATAGCCACCAGATCCAGCCATGCGGTGGGTAGCTCCTAGGCCCGTAACCAATGTGGGTTGGGAGCTTAGGGTCAAGCAACATTGGTCCGGCGATCGCAGTACAGTAGCCGATCAGACTAAACGCGGCGACTCTGATGCATAAGAATCTATCGAGCACTTGCTAAACCCTTCCTAACTCGCGTGCCGAGCGCTGATTAGATATCACGACTGCACCATAATACGCCGATATGGAGTATAGGCAGCAAATGCCAGAACGAAAACTACTCGACCAAGTCAGTGATGTTGCACGCCTGAGGCACTTGAGTCTAAGGACTGAAGAAACCTGACCGCAGTTGGAGGCGATCATCATCACCGTCATGGTGCTGGAGATGAAGGCGCTAACCAGAAGCCAGAAGTCAGATGGTCCGGCAGTTAATGGTCGGGTCCTTTGGGCCAACTTGCACCTGGTGTTCTGGTCGCGGCTGCGCCGCCTGATGTGCGGAAGTGTCTCCGACCTTCCGAAAGAAGGCCACCAAAACTTCTGGGGCTACGCCCCGCGTCTCCATTCGATGCGACCAATATCGACCGTCAGCGGCTCATCCTCCATGGGACATCGCTGCCAGATTCGCGCGCTGGACCAGCGGTAATCAATGGCCCTCTCAACCAATCCCGCGCGCACTGGATTCAAATGAATGTAGTTGACCTTTTGCATAAACGCTGCTTCGCTGAAGATCGAAAAGACATTCTTTTCCTGCTGCCAAAGTGAATGCGTGTGTTTTCGCTTCCACTCCTCATGGCGCAGCTTTGCCAGGGAACTCTTGAAATTCTTTTCCTTCAGATAATCGATTACGCGCCGGCCAGCGATGCCTTTGACATAACGCAATACTTCGGCAGAGGTGTTCGGCTGGCTTGTGATCACGTGAAGATGATCGGGCATGATTACGTACGCAAAGATCAGAAAAGCCGCCAGAGCCTCGTGCTTCATTCAAAGCCTCTCAGGTCACTTTCTTAATAGCGTCAGTTTGAAAGACGGGCAGACGGTCTTTGGCGACCATAGTCATGTAGAGTGCTTGTGAGTCTCGTGAGATTTGAAACTTGTTCATTTCGAATATGGGGCGTAGCCCCAAAAGTAATTCAGTTGCTATCGGAAGGTCGGAGACCTTCCGCACATCGGGCGGCAGAGCCGCGAGACTGTCGCCAAGAATAATCGATTGAGAGCCCAATGGAGACGCAATCAATCGTGCCTTAGCTAGGTCTGAGTACCGGCAGAGATTTGGTTCTAACTAGCCTCAGTCCAAAAGAGCGAACAGTATCGCTCGCTCTTTGGAAGAGTGTGCACGGGTCGAAACGGCTTCATGGCTGACGCGGCGGCTCGCCATCGCCCGTCGGTTTCACGACCACCGCCGGAATATTCTGATCGCGCACCAATTGATTGAACGCCGGCACGTCGGTCTTCATGACTTGCGTCAGTTTCTGGAGTTGCGCGTCGATCTGCGCGGCCAGTTCGTCATACACGGCGAATGATTGATCGTTCGGTGGCGTTTCGGAACGCGAGACGACGCCGGCCAGCGCCGCCAGTTTGTTATTGAGCCGGATGGGAAAGTTCAAAGGATCCTGACTGCTCTGGTTCTTGGTTTGATACAGAGATTCTTCAACCTCTGTCAGTTTCTTATTCAAAGCTGTGGCCGCGTCAGCGATCGGTTTCGCGTTTGGCTGACCGGCAACGCGCTTGACTAAATCTTCAACCTGCTTTTTCACGTCGCGAATCTGAATGATTGCGTTGTGAGTCTCGGTCAGCTTGTCGCGAATCTTCAACGCGAGATCGAGTTGCTTCGTATAATCCGCGGCGGTCGTAGTCAAACGCGGATCGGGTTTGACCTCAAGACTTTCCGTCATCGTCTTGCCATCGACGGTTAGCTTCACCTGATAATTGCCCGGCACGATGCGCGGCCCGCGGGTTTCGCCCGACCACAGAATCATTAACGGAAAACGCGTAGCGTCCGCGTAGCGCAAGTCCCAGATAAAACGATTCAGACCCACGTCAGTCGTGATGCGCGCCGGCGCGCCGCCGCCGAAACCTTCGTCTTCAGCGGGGGGTGCTTGTTGTTGCTCGGCCGAGCCGGCGACCGTGCCCTGTCTTGGCAATCTGCCGGTGAATTTGCGAATCGATTTGCCGTTGGAATCAAGAAACTCGATGACCACATCGGTTGTCGGTTTCGCCTTCAGCGAATAATAAACAACGGCGCCGCTCGCGGGATTGCGTCCGATGGTTGCAGTCGGCGGCAATTGAAATCCACCGCCGCCGGGCATGCGATACGCTTCCTTCGGTTTGAAAAGGTGCGAGTCACTCGCCGCTTTGAATCCACCCGCATCCATCAATTGATGCAGCACCGGCAGATCGTCAAAAATCCAGAACGACCGACCCTGCGTAGCCGCGACCAATTCTTTTTCGCGTTTGTGGATCACGAGATCGGTAATCGGAGTAACCGGAAGATCGAACTGCATCGATTGCCAATTCGCGCCATCGTCGAACGAAGCGTACATGCCGGTTTCAGTGCCGGCGTAAAGCAGACCGCGTTTGTTTGGATCTTCGCGGATCACGCGCGTGAACGCGCCGTCGGGAATGCCTGTGGTGATCTTCTTCCAGGTCTTGCCGTAGTCGCTCGTCTTGTAGAGATACGGTTTGTAGTCGTCATGCTTGTACATCGTCGCCGCAACGTACGCCGTTCCCGCATCGAACGGCGAAGCATCGAGCGAGTTGATCTGAATCCACTCCGGCATCAAGTCTTTCGGCGGCGTGACGTTCGACCAATTCTTGCCGCCGTCGCGCGTGAGGTTCACCAGGCCATCATCAGAACCCGTCCAGATCGTGCCCGCAGCCACGGGCGATTCCATCACGGTGAAGATCGTGTCGTAGTATTCAATGCTGGTGTTGTCTTTGGTGATTGGGCCGCCCGAGGCGCCCTGCTTCGACTTGTCGTTCCGCGTCAGGTCGGGGCTGATGACCTCCCAGCTCTGACCTTCGTTCGCCGATTTGAAAAGCACGTTTGCGCCGGAGTAGAGCGTGTTCGCGTCGTGCGGAGAGAAAACGATCGGGAAGTTCCATTGAAAGCGATACTTTAAGACGTCGGCGCCTGAGCCCATCGGATTGTTCGGATAGGGATTGACGTCGCGCAACTGATCGGTGTGATGGTCGTAGCGAGTAATCAGTCCGTCGTAAGAACCGGCAAAGATGATTTCGGAATCTTTCGGCGATGGCGCAATCCAGCCCGATTCGCCGCCGCCGACATCGAACCAGTCTTCGCGCGTGATGCCGCCGCCGGTCGTACGGCTGGCGATGCGCACGGTCGAATTGTCCTGCTGCGCGCCGTAAACGTGATACGGAAAATCGTTGTCAACCGCGACGCGATAAAACTGCGCCGTCGGCTGGTCCTGTTCGCTCCAACTCCGACCGCCGTTGAACGAGACGTTCGCGCCGCCATCGTTGCTATTGATCATGCGGTTGGGATCGTCGGGCGCGATCCATAGATCGTGATTGTCGCCGTGCGGCACCTGAATCCCGGTGAACGTCCGGCCACCGTCGCTCGATCGATAGAATCCAGTGTTGAGCACATAAACCTCGTCGGCGTTTTTCGGATCGGCATAGATACGCGAGTAGTACCACGCGCGCTGGCGCAGATTGCGTTGCTCGTTAGTCTTCGTCCAGGTCCTGCCGCCGTTGTCTGAACGAAACACGCCGCCGTCTTCAGCTTCGACAATCGCCCACAGACGATCTGGATTCGCGGGAGACACTGTGATGCCGACGATTCCGATCGTCCCTTTCGGCAAGCCCTGGTTGCGGGTGATTTCAGTCCAGGTGTCGCCGCCATCAGTTGATTTAAGGATGCCGCTGCCCGGCCCGCCGCTCTCCAGCGTCCAGGGCTTGCGATAGACTTCCCAGAAGCCTGCGTAGATCACATTCGGGTTGGTAGGATCGATGATCAGATCGCAAGCGCCGGCCTTGTCGCTGCGATAGAGGACTTTCTCCCAGGTCTTGCCGCCGTCCTTTGATCGAAACACACCGCGCTGCTGATTCGGTCCCCACACGTGTCCCTGCGCGGCGACGTAAACGATGTCCGGGTTTTTCGGATGCACGCGAATGCGAGAAATCTGGCGCGTGTCTTCCAGGCCGATGTGCTTCCAGGTCTTGCCACCGTCAGTCGATTTGTAAACGCCGTCACCGTGCGAGACGTTGCCGCGAATCGGTGATTCGCCCATGCCGACATAGATCGTGTTCGGATCGGAATCCGACAAACCGATTGCGCCGACTGAGCCCGTGCCGAAAACCGATCCGTCGCTCACGGCTTGCCAATTGATGCCGCCGTCGATCGTCTTCCAGACACCGCCGCCCGTGCCGCCAAAGTAATAAACCATCGGCTGCGTCGCTACGCCTGCGACTGCGGTCGAGCGCCCGCCACGAAACGGTCCAATCTGGCGCCATTGAAGAACTCTCAGCGGATCGCTCTCGCCTGATGACGTTGACGAAGCGGTTGAGGTTTGACGGCGCTGGCCGTTGATCGGGCTGGCGACCAAAGTGAAAACCAGCAGCAACAGAGCAAGAAGAAAGCGGCGACCCGGACGGACGTTCGTGAACATTCTGATGGACTCCTTCTCAGTTCGGATTTTGAAGCTCTCAACGAGCCTGCGAAGCAGGCGGAAGAGTGTAGCCCAGGGTGAAGCGAGCAAAGCGAGCGGAACCCTGGGTAAGCAACAAGAAAAATAATCCAGCCCGCTTTAGCGGGCGAAAGACCTTATGCAAACATCTGTCGCCCGCTAAAGCGGGCTTTGTATCCTTCTCCAACGTTACCCAGGGCGGCGCCTCGCTCCACTACGTTCCGCTGCGCTTGCCCTGGGCTAAACTCTGCCGCCTGCTACGCAGGCTCAGTGAATGGTCAGGCGTTACCTTAGTTTCTCGCTAGAAAAGTTCACTCAATGCTTCCTCTACCGATCGCACGCCGACAACTCGCAATCCGAGTAGCTTCTCCAAACCAGCAGTATTCGACGATGGTATGACGATTCGTTTGAAGCCAAGCGCCTGCGCTTCGCGCGCTCGCACACCGGCTTGCATCGCGCCGCGCACTTCGCCAGTCAGGCCGACTTCTCCGAACACGGCGGTGTGCGCATCGATTGGTTGGTTGCGAAAACTCGAGGCGATGGCCGTCACCAGGCCGAGGTCAACGGCGGGCTCATCAACTTCCAATCCTCCGGCAATGTTCACGAAGACATCGTCGCCGAGAAGCTGCATACCCGCGCGTTTTTCGAGCATCGCGATCATCAACGCGACGCGATTCTGATCGACGCCCTGGGTCATGCGCCGGCCGGTTCCGTATTTCGAACTCGAAACCAGCGCTTGAATTTCCACCAGCATGGGCCGCGTGCCTTCCATGCAAGCGGTAACCACGGAACCGGCTGCGTCGGCCGGGCGCTCTGCCAGAAACATCTGCGAAGGATTGGCGACCGGCGCCAGACCCGAACTGGTCATTTCAAAAATGCCGACTTCGTTAGCCGCGCCAAAACGGTTCTTGGTCGCGCGCACGATGCGATGGTTGTGATGGCGCTCGCCTTCAAAATAGAGCACTGTGTCAACGATGTGCTCGAGCGCGCGCGGCCCGGCGATCGACCCTTCCTTCGTCACGTGGCCGATTAGAAAGACGGGAATGCCGCGCGTCTTCGCCAACATCAGGAATTGTGCGGCGACTTCGCGAATCTGCGAGATCGATCCGGGCGCTGATTCAATGTCGGAAGAAAAAGTTGTTTGAATGGAATCGACGATGATCGCGGCGGGCTTCAGCCGTTCGATTTCGCGAAAGATGTTTTCCAGATTAGTTTCGGGCAAAAGCAGGAGATTCGGAGCTTCAACTCTTAGCCGTTCACCACGCAACTTGATCTGCCTCTCCGATTCTTCACCTGAAACGTAAAGCACGATCGCCCCGGTCGCGCTCAGTTTATCGGCGACTTGCAGAAGCAGAGTGCTCTTGCCGATTCCCGGATCGCCGCCCAGCAAAACAAGAGTGCCCGGCACAATACCGCCACCCAACACACGATCAAATTCGGTCACGCCGGAAGAGATGCGCACGTCATCCTGCGATTCGATCTCGCTGTAGGCCACCGCCTTCGGTTCACGCAGACGGAATCCATTGCGGCCCGCGCCTTTCTTCGTCGTGACGACGCGTTCCTCGACCAGCGAATTCCACTCGCCGCATTCAGGACACTTGCCGAGCCATTTGCGCGATTGATAGCCGCAGCTCTGGCAAATGAAGGTTGTGTTTGATTGTTTTGGCAAGCTCGGGTCTTAACTCTCCGTGGTCCTCTGTGGTTCTCTGTGCCTCTGTGGTGAATTCTTGTTTGGCGATCACTCACCACAGAGACACGGAGGTCTCACAGAGAATCACAGAGTTTGTCTTATCAGTTTAGCGCAACAGTGCCCCCACATTTTCCGTCGGCCGGCCCAGCACCGCACGGGCGCCGCGTTCGACAATTGGCCTTTGAATTAAGTCTGGATGCTTCACCATCAACGAGACTATTTCATCATCGCTGAAGTCTTTCTTGCCCAAACCAAGCTGGCGATAAATTGCTTCACTCGTGCGCAAGAGCTCACGCGGCTTGATGCCCAGCTTCTTGATTAGCTCGCGCAGTTTCTTCTCGCCCAATGTCGCGAGATAATAGTTCACTTTCCCAAACGCGACGCCACTCTCACGGAGCAGCTTGTCCATTTCGCGACACTTGGTTCAAGTGGGCTTTTCGTAGACGGTGATTCTGTCTTTCATCTGATTTGGAGTGCGGTGACTTGTCACCGCTTTGTTCCTCCTCCTCCTCCTCCTCCTCCTGGATTAGCGAACTAAGAAAAGCGGCGACAAGTCGCCGCACTCCAAAATTCTTATGGGAATATCCCTCGCACACGCGTCGCTTCCGCCACGCGATCGATCGCCAGGATGTAAGCGCCGGTGCGCATATCCGTGGCGTAGCGCTGCGCCGTCTGGTTCACCTTCTGGAATGCGTCGCCCATCGTGTCTTCCAGCGTCTGGTTAATTCGCGACTCGCTCCAGAAAAACGAGTACTGATCCTGCACCCATTCGTAATAGCTGACCGTCACACCGCCGGCGTTACAAAGGATGTCAGGGATCAGCAGGACGCCCGTATCTTCAAACACGCGGTCCGCGCCGGGAGTTGTCGGGCCGTTGGCCAACTCCGCGATGATCTTCGCTTTCACTCGTCCGACATTTGCCATCGTAATGCTGTTCTCGAGCGCCGAGGGGCACAGGATGTCACAATCAACTTCTAGCACGTCGTTGGGCGCAATCTCTTTCGCATTCTCCAGGCCGTACAGCGCGCCCGTTTCTTCTTTGTGCTTCAGCGCCGCCTGGATATCGAGACCAGTCGCGGAATAAACTCCGCTCTTCGAGTCACAGGCCGCGACCACGCGCGCGCCATCTT